>CAYXSJ010000217.1:0-3622 GCA_964467095.1 uncultured Methanotrichaceae archaeon | reverse complement strand
ATAATCTTGAGCAATTTTTGGTCGAATCTATCTTCAATTTTTTTGCTGTGGGCAGTAATAGAAATTTTGGCCATTGCATGGGCGGCTCGCAAGCGAATGGTTATAGAGGATTTTGATGATGGAACGACAGAGAAGAAGGATGGGAAATTGGTTTCCAGGCTGCTCGCGATGAAGATCTCAGACCTTAATACGATTTACAGCAAAGCCAATGAGACCAGATCGGTTCCTACCTCAACAGGTAATGATCAACCTCTTCAAGCAAGCATTAAAATCGGAGATGTGTCGGATTTATTAGGGAGTATAACTACCTCTAGCGAGTTAAAAGTCGGACCGATTACTGTTCCAACTAACTTATTAGCCTCCGTTATGGAGAGAATCGTAAATGGGCCGAATCTGACCGGGAGTATTAACAAAGAAAAAAATGAAGATAATAAAGACATATTACTACTTTCGGCTTATGTGCATGGGGGCGGAATACCTTATCGGAGCTGGCAGGTGAGAAGAGAATTAAATTCCAGCTCCAAAAGCCAAGAGAATAGCACTCCCACTGAAACGAATCCGCCCAAAGAGACTATTTCTTCTCAGCCCTCAACTTCTCAAAGTCAGGTCGCTTTGGAGATAGGTACACTCATCTTTGATGAGGCTTTGAATGAGCTTGCTTGTCGTATATTCACGGATTTGGTCTTCAATCCATCCCAAAGGGAATTGGTGAGATGGAAGGCTACAATGAAGACGGGCGAGGGCCTAAGGGCATACCGCGATTGCCTGCGAAGCCGTATGAATAAACCGTTGAAATTGAAGGAGGCTGAGAGAAAGTTTGTAGAGGCTCTTGCGGAAGATGAGATGTTCAATCTGGTTTATTACAATCTGGGTGTAATTTATAAAGAACTTAATAAGTTAGATGCCGCGGAGAAAGCATTCATAAAATCGATTGAAATAACCCCCGAACAATGGGAAGGATACTATGCACTTGGGATGACATTATTTGAGAAAATCCCACAAAGAGAAAGAAGTGCTATGATACAATGCAAGAAGGATAATAACCTAAGAGAACAAAGCAATAAGCACAAAGACCAATACAAAAAAATAATTGACTTATGCAATCAAGCGTTAAACCTTAATCCTGAGTCTAACGAAGATATGGCGAAAATCCTTGATCTGAAAGGCTTAGCTCAGTCTTTATATGAAATGGATCTTTGTTCATCGATAGGAAGCAATAAAGAGGCAGTAATAAGATCCTATTGGGCATTATATGAGTCGGAACTTAAGGGCGGTGATTCAAGAGATATAAAAATAATAATCACAATATGCTTAGATAATCTAGCATGCGCATATGCATATAAAGAAGATATTTTTAGGGTTAAAGTAATAGCGACAGAAGCAATCTCTGTTTCACCTTCTGATAAAATTGCACGTGATCTGCTGGAGCCAAAATGGATTGCTGAGAAAGATGGTAATAATATAGAGAAAGAGGACAACAAGATCTTCCCGGATAAGATAGATCAAAAAGTTATTGAAGAACTCATAAAACTTGAAGAATTATCTCGGGATAATTCAAAAAAATTAAACGATATTAGAGAATCATTAAAGGATGTACTTGAATTAAAAGGGGACGTTATTTATAAGAAAAGTCTTTACGAAGATAAGGAAAAACAGAAACTCAGGGATGCGCAGAATAATATGAGGGAGATAATTAAGCTTAATGAAATTCAAAAATTTAAAGATATAATAAAAAAATATGAAGATATAAATAGAGAAATATTGTGTATTATTTATGATTTTGAAAATGGAGAGGATCTAGGCAGTATCGAGGAATATTGCAAAGAAGGGATAAAGCACATTGATGAGCTAATAGTGGAAAATAAGTCAATATATCCTGATATTTGTTGCAAGCTTGGTGAGATATATATAAAGAAAGACGACACGACGAAGGAAGAATATATTAAGGCAGAAAATTATTATAATAACGCCAAAATATCCCTTGAAGATGATCGGCTAAAGATGAACCAGCTCGATCTGTGGCATAACCTATCATTATCGCTCTTTCGCCAAGAAAGTAACAATACAAATCTCAAAGCTCAGATAGAGATGGAAGAGGCAACATCTTTCGATCCTCTGAATCCTTATTATAGATTTTACCTGGCACATATTTTTTATGATTTGGAACGCTTTGAAGAAGCAAAAAGAGAATGGGAGAATGCATTATATCTGAATCCAGATGAGCCGCGCAACCGCTTCAATTTAGGGAAAATTTTCTTACAACAATCATATTATTTAAAGAAACCTGAACTGAGAAAGCAGGCCTATGGGAAGGCAGCTAATTATTTAGAGGGCGCTCTTGAGCTATTTAGAATGGATCAGACATTCTATAGAGCGATAACACATTATTGGCTTGGCCAATTATATGCAATGCTTAAGAGATATGATTATTCTTTAACGAATCTTAGGAGTGCAAGTATTCTAATTAGCGATAATAAACACCAAAAAGAAAAACTAAGCATAGATTGGCGCCTTGGGCAAGTCTACATGAAAGACAATAGATATGAAAAAGGAGGAAAGCAACTTGAGGCAGTAATAAGAGACGCAAAAGAGTTGTTAAAAACAGGCACGAAAATGCTAGTAGACTGTAATAGTACACTCGTTGATAATCCTAAATCTTTGGGCTGTATCCTCATCATGGCTTATTTGGATCTTGCCTTTGCCTACGCAGATCAACCTGCAATTCTCGATAAGGCTCGCAAAATGGCGTATGAATCCAGATGCTTTTCATGTGCCCTTGAAGCATTAGAACTAGAAAAAGCTAAGAAAGTAGAAAATAATAAAGCACAAGAAGACGACGAAATTTTAGAATGTAAAGCAGAATACTATGTTCTTCTAGGAGTGATTGCATATAAGCAATCTCTACTAGAAATAGAATCAAGAGAAGCGCTCATAGAAGAAGCAATCAATCATTTAAAAGATTCAATACATTTAAAGCAGTCTTTGCGAGGATATTTATACCTGGCTAAATCCTATATGCTAAAGATAGATGCAAATAGGGACCGAATTAATGAACTCCAATCTTCACCTAAACAAGATACAGCCCCCGAAAATCCAGACCTAGAAAAATTTAAGATATTATTAGAAGAATTACAGAAAAATTTGAAACAAAGACAAGACATGAATCAGTCAGAAATAAAGGATTATTTGGACAAAATATCCTCGCTTCAGTCAATCCAGAACCTGATAGAGAAAAATAAAACTTTGGATGATAAAATAAATAAATCATTACTCAAAATAGAAGAGGACAGAGTAAAAATATACTTGGAAAAAGAAAATAAAACTGTGCTCAATCAAATCAAGGAATGCTATAACTACCTGACATGCACAGATCTAAACGAAGATTATTCTATGGATATACAAAAGATAAAACCGTATTTGGATGATAGTCAAAAAACCGTCGCGCCACAAAAATAGGCAGTCGTCAAACGCGATCTCTTCACGATTGCATCAGGGCCAGAGGAACAGTCGCCGAGTTGAAGGGCGGAAGAGCTGAATGTCACGCGGGCGGGAGACATCCAAAATGAAGATCATCACCCTCCTCACCGACTTCGGCTCCTTCTACCCTGCCCAGATGAAGGGC
>CAYXSJ010000216.1:0-3633 GCA_964467095.1 uncultured Methanotrichaceae archaeon | reverse complement strand
AATTTCTCAGTCGATACACGCATGAAAATGTCTATCTGTTCTTTTTTACATGCTATTTTTATTTCTGTTAAGGAGGAAGGGGAAGATGACCGAAGATTGTAACGTCCTCTCTCTCGGCCTCCTTGCCGAAACCCTTTGCCAGCCGGGAGGCTACGAGCCTCAGCAGCTCCGCTGCCTCTCTCGTGAGGGTCCCGATCCGGTCTCCTCTCTCATTGAGTCCATCCTCAGCTCCGATGAGGGCCGGATGAAAAAAGAGCTGTCCGGTCTGGCTGATTGCCTCTCAGGCCAGATCAGCGTTGCCGCCTGGTTTAACCTGGGCCGGCTGGCGGCCAGCCTCTTCTTTCGCCGCGCCGCCGAGGAGTATTTTGAGAATAGCGCGAGGCTTGCCCGGTCGCAGGGAGACGCAGAGGCCCAGTCTCAGGCCTGGAACTGTATAGGCCTCCTCTACAGCGATGATGAGAACTGGGATTGCGCCTGCCGGTTCTATGATCTGGCCTTGCAGGCCCTTGCTGATGGCAAGAGCCCGCATCTTATGTGCACCATCCTGACAAACCTGGGCCGAGCCGCTCGCCATCAGGGAGATCTCTCCAGATCAGAGCAGTGCTATTCCCGGGCTTTGCATCAGCTTTCACCCGATGATCGGCCGGGTCGTGCCGCAGCTCTCTACAGCCTGGGAGAGCTCTGCCAGATAAGATGCGACTATGTTCATGCGGAGGAATTCTATCAAAAGAGCCTCTCTGAGCGGGAGAGGTCCCGTGACCGGAAGGGTATGGCGGCATCGCTCGCCGCTCTCGCCAGCGTCTATCAGCTCACCGGTACGGCAAATAAGGTGGAAAGCTGCCTGGAAAAAGCCCGGCATCATCTAGAAGACATCGGCGACGAGACCGGCTCGGCCAGGATGCGCTTTCAACTGGCTGATTTTTTATTCCTGGAAGGCAGGCACAAAGAGGCTTTAGACCATTATGAAAAATGCCTGCGGGCCTTGGAGGAAGGCGACAGTATCCTGGCTGCTCGCGCTCAAAGTCGCATGGGCCAATGCTTCCTGGCTTTGGGCGACTACGCCCTTGCAGAGGATCATTTAGAAAAGGCTAAAGAGAGCATGCAAGTCCAGGGCGACCTGAGCAGCGAGGCAGATCTGCTCACAATGCTGGCCGGCATTTACCGGGTCCAGGGTCGTCTGGATAGAGCCCTGCAATGCTCCCGGCAATGCCTGGATATCAGAGAGCATCAAAAAGACCCCAGCGCGATAGCCGATGCGTACAGCTGCATGGGCTTGATCCATGCCGACCGGCGCGACTACAATCAGGGAAAAGCATGCTTTCAGATGGCATTAGACCTGTTTATGCAGACCGGAACATGCCCGGCCGCGGCTGAGGCGCTCTCCAATTTGGGAAGCATATGCCATCTGCAAGGCGATCTGGACGGTGCTTCAGACTGCTACAGCCGCGCTTTAGAGATCTTTTGCGAACTTGGCAACGGTCAGGGCCAGTCCCAGACCCTGTCCAATCTGGGCCTGATCTACCAGAGCCGAGGAGACCTCTCTCTTTCTGAGGATTATTTCCAGAAGAGCCTGGCTGCCAGAGATGAATCAGATGAGCCAGGCTCCGCCGGCATCAAGCTCTCCCTTGGCCTGACAGCTCAGCTCAAGGGCGACTGGGACCATGCCCAGGATTATTTTGATCAGGCAGCCCAGGCTTTTGAAGATCTGGGCGACCTGCATGGCTTTTCTCTGGCCCAGAACAATCTGGGAAATCTTCACTCTGATCGTGGAGACATGCTCAAGGCCATTTTATGCTACAACCAAAGTCTTGATGCCAAGCGCGCTCAAAATGACCGTCACGGCATGGCCACAACTTATGCCAATCTGGCGGCTGCCTATTTCCAGGATGGCGATCCTGCCAAGGCACAGGATATGTACCAACAGAGCCTGAAGATCTTCCGGGAGCTGGGCGATCGGAGAGGCGAGGGAAAGGCGCTCCTCGGTCTGGCCGCCGCCATGGCCGGGAAAGGCGATCTGCTGGGAGCCTCAGAGCATTTTCAGGACTGCCTCAAGCTGGCTATAGAGCGGGAAGACTCTCCTGCCGTGACGGCTGCATTGGATGGCCTGGTAAATGTCTCTCTTAAGCTGGGTCTCTGGCAGGAGGTCCAGTCCAGCTATGCTCTGGCATTGGATGCCCTTCGATCTCTGGGCGACTCGGGTGCCGTGGCATCTGTCTTATGCTCCTGGGGAAATCTCCTGGCCGATCTGGGTGAGTGGGACCGTGCCCTGGACAATTATCAGGATAGCCTGGCCATCCTGGAGCGGCTGGGTGACGTTTATTCCATGGCCGTAGCCAAAAACAACCTGGCCAATATCTGTTACCGCCGCGGCGACTGGCCGGCCGCTCTTGAGAACTACCGCTTCAGCCTGGAAGGCTTTGCCAGGGAGGGTGATGATAAAAGCCAGGCATCCGTCCTGAGCAACATGGCCAGCCTCTGTTTCAAGAGAGGCGAATGGTCCCGGGCTTTAGAGTGCTATCAGGAGAGCCTCGATCTCTTTGAGAGGCTGGATGATCAGGCCGGGTCTGCGCAGGTGCTGGGCAATCTGGGCAACTTCTATCACCGCCGGGGCGAGCGCAGTTTAGCCAAAGAGCACTTCTTAAGGGCACTGGAAATCTTAAGGCGTCTGGGTGATCGGCAGGGCGCTGCGGATATGCAGGCCAATATCGACATGATCGCGGCGGGCCGGGGCGACAGTCCTGAGGATCTCGATAGCTACCATAAACAGCTTTCCGAGCTGAAAGCGGAAGGCGACCTCTCCGGTCAGGCTGAGGTGCTCAGTGCACTGGCGGCAGGCTTGGCTGACCGCTGCCAGTGGGAGTCCGCCCTCTCCTGCTACCGGGAGAGCCTGCGGCTTTTTGAGGTTGTAGGCGAGATCTACAGCCAGGCTCAGGTATTCTTCAATATGGCCCTGGTCTATAAGGACAGGGGCGATTTAGCCGGAGCAGGCACGCTTTTTAGCGAGGCCCTGCAGATCTTTCAGAGGCTTTCCGCCGCACCCTGCATCGCCCAGGCCAGGCTGAATCTGGGCATCATTCTTGGCCTGAGCGGTCAGTCGAAAGAGGCGGATAGCTACTTTGACCAGGCCATCAGCCTGCAAGAGGAGCTGGAAGCTCTCCCTGACCTTTGCGAGGGATATCTGGCCCGGGCGCAGTTCCTGGTCCGGGAAGGGCGGATCGTTGAGGCAGAATTTTATCTCAGCCGGGCTGAGGCGCTCATATCTCGCACCGATTATCTGCCACTCAATATCCTGCTCTACAATGTTGAAGGAGAGCTTCACCAGAAGGAAGGGCGCTTTCGCGAGGCCCAGAGCAGTTTTGAGAGGGCATTGTCTCTGGCAAGAAGGCTGTCTCATCCCTATGAAGAGGCCAAGGCCACTGCCAATCTGGGAAGGCTGGCATTGCAGGTCAAGGACTATCCTCATGCCCTGGTCAAGCTGCAGCAGGCGCTGGCAGCCATGAGCCGCCTGGGCGCAATGTATGATGCACTTGCCCTTTACCATGATCTGGGCCGTCTCTTCCTGGATCAGGGTGATTATGCGCGAGCTGAGGAGATGTCTGCCCTGCGAGAGCGCGAGGCCGGAAGAATCGGATA
>CAYXSJ010000215.1:1503-3656 GCA_964467095.1 uncultured Methanotrichaceae archaeon | reverse complement strand
TAAATAAACCGCTCAAATCTCTCCTTGCCGACCTTGCAGATGGGACAGACCTCCGGAGGCCCCTCACGGGCGCAGAGGTAGCCGCAGACGGTACACCTCCATACGGGGAGGGAGAGCTTGAAGGCCGCTTTCGCGATATCAGCTCCCAGTTCCTCTGACGGTGCTTTTTTCTTTTGCTGCAGCTTCTCCCTCTCTTCCAGTGGCGGCCTTCTCTCAGGAATGGAAGACAGCTCCTTTTCGCCCTTCAGAACGGCTTTAGAGACATAAAGAGCACAGTAGCAGGCGCCAAATTCAGTGACGTCTGCATCTCTGTAGTCGCAGGGGCAGATGATATCCAGGTCCTCGGATTTGTCGCCGGAAGCCAGGCGGCAGGGACAGGCGCGGTAGCCGTATCGCATCTGGTTTATGAGGAGACCTTTTACCAGGCCTCTTACAAAATCGGCATCCGGATTGAGATTGTATCCACCCTGTCTGGCCTCTTTATCCAGGCGTGAGGATAATCGGTCCACTTCCTCGCCCGATGGCTCAGAGAAGTCTTTTTCCATCATCCTAATGCCTCCTTAATCTCTTTTTCTTTCAGGCCTACAATGCATTTATCACCGACGACAAGCGTCGGAAAAGAGGTGCTAGGATTGTATTTTTTAACCTCGGCTATGGCTTCGGCTCTCTCCTCTCCTTTTAAAAGGTCCACATAAATATAGTCAAAGGCCACGCCCAGTGATGATAAGAACTCCCGGGTCTTCTTGCACCAGATGCAGGTGCTCAGGGCAAAGAGCCTGATCTTGCCATTATCTTTTCCAGCCACGTGTTCAAAATTCATGAAACCACCAATTATTACATGATAGGATGTTGATTGATAAATAATTGCTCATTCGCAATATAATGTTCCTAAATGGTGAGCAGGCGAGAGACTATGCGAAGGCTAAGACGAAAATGCCTGGATGGTCATGGAGCGCATGCGGAACTCTGCGCGTCCAAGCGCCTGGGTAAATCCTGAGGCTTAGGATCTATCTTTTCGATATATATAAGTTGTACCGCTGCGATAAGCAAATACGGTCTATCCGTCGCAAGCGTTTCATTTGACGGGTCCTTATTCATGCCCATTCTCTTCCATAGGATACCGCAAAGCCATCAGGTAATTCAATCATGCGAAATCCCAGATATCCCCGATTCAACAGACCAACCTGACCCTCGACATCCGAGCTTTTGATCCTGAATTCTTCAGGAAATATTATGCGTGAACAGGTGAGATTCTTGTGCATTATATATCTCAGCCTGTGATCGAATTTAACCTTAAGGGCTTTTATTATCAGGCCATGTGAGAATATATTCTGAAGACTGGGGCGATTTTTGGGCGAGACCATGCAACAAGCGTGCTCATAGCCCATTCCCATTGCAACTTCCAGATGAATGCCCTGCATCATTCTTTGCAATGAGTTGCCCCTATATGCAGGGTGAACGGCTACCGTTGCCATATGCACTACTTTGTCCAGTTCATCACTATGAAGGCTTATATCGACACCAAAGTTATCCTCTTTTTCACCTGGGAAATAGAGAACGCTATATGCTATTAGCCCGTCATTGGTGAAGGTTCCGATGATCGAGTTCTCCATCTGGAAATGGTCTTTGAAATAATCAGGAGAATGAGTTCGATATATCTCCCTATCTTCCAGGCTGTGAATTATAAGATCCTGCAATTTCATGATATCCATAAGATGGCTCTCATCCATAAACCTCATTTCGTAGCTCATATTCTGCTGCGAAGGCAGGTTCTTATTCCTCTTGATCATCCCTGCTCTTATTAGGGAAGACATTTGTATCGTTCCCCTTTGCCAGCATTAGATGGGACATTTCCCAGATTGCACGCGTTTATTGCATGTCTGTCAGTCGGTGCTACCAGCAGGATTTTTACAGAATTCACAAAGCTTATCTCTTCTATATAATTTAATAATTTCATAAGTTCAATCCTGCTTTCTGCCTCCAGAATCAAGAGAAGATCATGATCTCCGAAGATATGGTAGAGATTTTTTACACCATCCACCTCTTTTAGAGAACGATAAACCACCTTCTCTCGATCGGGGACTGCCTTAATCAACGAAATTGCTAAGACCATAAAATCACCTCTTCTTGTGGGAAGCCATATAGGATCAACA
>CAYXSJ010000215.1:0-1403 GCA_964467095.1 uncultured Methanotrichaceae archaeon | reverse complement strand
AAGAGGCCTAAAAGCCGAAGGCCTCCTTCATTATCTCAAAAATCTGCGTATTATCGAGCTTACCAAGGCTGACCTTTTCCGCACCTGGGCCCGAAGCCATGACAGGAACATCGACTGCGGTGTGTGTAGCTTCTTCCATCTCCGTTATGAAATCGTACCTTGGTCCAGGGGTCCTGGCAGTCCCTGAAGCGAAGATGGGATCAATAACTCCTCCCTCATATTCTACTAGATTCTCTGGCTGCAAGACCAGGCCGCCGCATTCATGATCAGCGGTTACTATGACCAGAGTATCGTTTTTCTGAGTGGCGAAATCCAGAGCAGTTTTAACGGCCTCATCAAAGGCCAGTGTGTCCGGTACGATCTTGCTCAGATTTCTCTCATGTCCGGCATGGTCGATCCTTCCGCCCTCCACCATGAGGAAGAAACCTTTGGGATTCTTGGAGAGAATACCTATAGCCTTCTCAGTCATCTCGGCAAGGCTTGGGTCCATCTCCTTTGCAGATTGCCTCTCCAGTTCATATTGCAGGTGAGAGCTCTCAAAGAGACCGAGAAGCTTTTCCGTCTTTTTAGCATCTACCTTCTGGAAAGCGGTCCCATTATAAACAAAAGCGTAACCCTGCGATGCAAAATCTGCAAGTAGATTACGATCATCGTTCCTCTTGCTCTCTTTGCCGGTGGGAACGGAATCGTTCTTGCCCACAAAGTATTGCAGTCCGCCTCCCAAGATTACCTCCACATTGCTCTTCGAGAGCTGATCTGCGATCTCACTCTCATTGTCCCTGTTATCCACGTGAGCATAGAAGCCGGCCGGAGTGGCATGAGTGATCCTGGTAGTAGTGATAAGGCCCGTGGAAAGGCCTGCTTTCTCTGCCAGTTCCAAAATGGTAGTCAGATTCTTGCCATCCATCTTTTTCGGGACGGCTGTGGCATCCTGGCCGATCACGCCATTATTGGTCTTGTGGCCGGTAGCCATGGCAGTTGCCGCCGGAGCTGAGTCGGTTACGAAGGAATTGGCGCTAAAGGTGCTGACATATCCTGTTTGCTTCATGCCGTCCATGAAAAGCTCAACCGAGGCATAATCCGAGAGATTTTCCCTGGCTTTGTCGATCCTGGCCAGAGTCAATTGAGGAAATCCCATACCATCCCCGATCAAGAGAATCACATTCTTTGCCGATGCACTCTTCCCAGCAACATCATCTGCCATCCCTAAAGGAATCAAGCAAGCGATGATGGCGAGGGACAAAAGAAGCCCCGCCGAAAATGACTTTGTCTTCATTTCATTACCTCTGCGGAGGAGTTATCCGCAGCTTATAAAGGTTTAATCGAAATAGAATATAGATTGGATAGAACAATTTATTCGGGAAATATTTCTATATAGACTAATTATTGGGATCAAAGACAAT
>CAYXSJ010000214.1:0-3695 GCA_964467095.1 uncultured Methanotrichaceae archaeon | reverse complement strand
CGCACTCTCGAACGGTGAAGTTGTGGCTAACCCTAGATTCCTTCTTGTGGATGAAACGGCTTGAGAAGGTAACCAACCGAAGAGAAGACTTTGCCCAACAACTGAGTAGACAATGGATCAACAAATATGGGACAATTGTATTTGAAGATCTGAATATAACCAAAATGGTTCATAATCACAACCTAGCTAAGAGCATCCTGGATGCAAGCTGGAATAAACTGATACAGTACACTTCATACAAAGCGGAAGATGCTGGTAGGAAAGTGGTATTGGTCAACCCGGCTAATACATCACAGATGTGCTCAAGCTGTGGTCAAATAGTCAAAAAGAATCTATCTATCAGAGTACATAATTGTCCTTTTTGTGGATTATCGATAGATAGAGATCTCAATGCTGCTCTGAATATCGCAAGACTGGGAATACAGTCTTTGGCATCAGCCTAGATGCCCGCGAATTCATTGGCGGGAGTATTCACAACAAAGGCATTCTGAAGCGACACATAGTACAACCCGCTGCCATGCTGCCGGCCTAATTCGCGATGATATTCGCAGACTGGGACATGATATCTACATCGGCCAGCCGTCCCTCTACTTCCATGGAATCGCCGAAGATTCCTTCCATTAGCACCTTGCCGTTGTGGACCATGAGCCTGACCACTCCGTCCATGGCCTTTTCGCGTGCTTGTCCTTTTAAAATGTAGACTGTAAGTTCGCACATAGATCCTCCCAAAATGGTAATAATAAGGCGGGCCCGGCGGGATTCGAACCCGCGACCCCCGGGTTAGAAGCCCGGTGCTATATCCTGGCTAAGCCACGGGCCCGCAATATATTTTAGCCGCCCTTGGGCGGCATCTGACCTAATGACATTTTGAGCTGCTCTTGAAGCTGAGTGAACCGGCCCTGAATGCGTTCTTCCTGCTTGGCCATGGTCTTTTGCCGGATATCCATCATATCCTTTCTCTCTTTCAGTTCCTCTGTCAGCTTGGCCTTATCGGCCTTGAAGAGAAGTTCCCCTACGCTCTTGTATATAACAGCGTCGTCTGCGCTCTTCTCCAATTCTTTAAGCGCCGCCTCAGTCTCCCTGATCAGACCCTCGATCTGGCCCTTCTGAGTCATAACGGCCTGGGCCTGCTGCTGGAGCTGCTGGAGCTGAGCCAACTGATTTTGTATCTGCGGAGGCAATTCGCCACTCATAAACTCACCATCTCAAATGCGATCTTAACCAACCTTATCCAGGTATTTAAGGCTGCCCGGAGAGAGACTGTATCATCCCCCCGGATCTTCAATCGAATAGAACCGTCTTCCAGGCCCAGCGATACATTGGACCTGTGCAGCTCATCGTCAAGTTCGGGCACGAGCGCCTGATAGATCTCTCCGGCATGCGTGCTTGCAAATACTAACTGTGCACAGCACTTCATATGATTAGCCTGAACTTGGCCTGGCCCTCATCCATGAAATCGATATAGCCAGATGCTACGCTAATTATGCGCCCCTGGGCGGGTGCGGCCTCGCCTATCCACTCCAGCTCAAAGAATTGGGCAATGGGACGAGCAATGGTGCCCTCGCCGGCAACCTTTGCCGCGCCCTTCTTGAGCCGTCTTGCCTGCGTATCTCCTGAGAGCTTGAAGCTCAATAGCTCCTCGCTTTCCGAGGTGCGCTTGACAAGACCCGCCGGATTGCCGTGATCCTCTACCACCACCAGCCAGGTTTCGCTCTCCTCTGGCTTTTGCTTTCCTCGATTCACATAAGGCAAAGAGAGGAACGAAGCCAGAGCCCTGGCAAACCTTCTCGCCTTACTGGACGGGTCTCGCGAAGTGGTGACGAACATCAGACGGCTTTCATCTTCTTGACCGTGGTGGGCCGTTCTTTCATCAGGATCCTGTGCCCACAGTAAGGACAGCGTATGCCGCTGTACTCGTAATCAATTTCCACGGTCTTCTTGCATCTGGTGCACTTATAAGCCATCTTCTAATCTACCTCAAGAGACTTCTTGAGAGACCTCAGCACCGAGCGGCCTAAAGAGGTCTCGGGCAGGAATGAGCCGCCTGCAAAGGTGTAGCCGCATTTGCTGCAGCTCCAGATGGCTGTACTTATCCTTGTTACTCTGTTCCTATTGCACGAAGGGCAGTCATACGAAGCCTTGCTCTTCTCTTCCGAATCGGCCACCATCTTCCGCGATTTTCGGCCGTACCTGGGACCAAATCGGGCTGCGGATCTGCTCTTCCTTCCTTTTGTAGTCTGCTTTGCCATGATAGTTACTTCCGTTTATGCTTCCAGAAACTTTTCCCGGATTTCTTTCGCCTTCTCACATGCTATATCAATGATGCGGTAGACCTGCTCAGGTTTGAGCATCCCTGTACCGCTCTTCTGTGAGCCGCAGATATTTCCTTCTGCTGTTGATATAATTGTGAGCTTGGAGTTGGCAATAGCCTCCTCATCCACACCGGGATCAAACATCAGGACGTCATTGAACTCGATGGCCGTCGTAGCTATGGGGAGGTCTCTTATGGGCAGGATGTAGTCCTCGCCCAGGCCAAACCTGCTTGCCGGCACCTTGGTGCACAGCAGCGCGGCAATAGCGCCTATAGACGCGGCATCTAGGATGTTGCCGCAATCATCAAGGATATGCACATCGATGAATACGATCCAGACCTGCTTGCCGGGCACAATGCAAAGCGCCTCCAGATCCACTGCCTTGGATTCGCGCACGCCGCGATCCACCAGGCGCGCCAGTTCAATTCCCACCTCGTTTGGCGGGCCCGGCTCAAAGGAGGGCGATGCAAGCGGTACCAGCTCGGCATTGGTGATGATGACGCCGCGATTAGGGGAATCCTGGAAGGGCTCTCCCGGCTGCATCTTCACGCCAACCAGCACCTGGCTGGAGCCTAATTTAACCAGCGCACTGCCTTCCGCTTTGCGAATCACATCCCTCTGGATGGATATCTCCCTGTACTGATCAAAGGTCCTGCCATCGATCCTCTCTCCTTTGAGCAGCAAGTTGTAAATAAAGTCCTTTTTTATCTCGGAGATGACGTTAGTCACAGACATGCACCTCCTCTCGCCCAGGCTGTTCTGCCATCTGGCTATATTTATTCACCAGGGCCTGTCTCTGCAGCTCGTAGATCTGTCTAGCTCCGCTCATGGCCATCTCCACTGCCCTATGAAACTCGTCCGGGGTGAGGCCGCCGTCCATTTGCATCAGAGTAATGTCCCCGTTGGGGGTCATGGCGATGGGCAGGTCTGCCTGGCCGAAGTTGTCTTCTTCTTTCATGGGATCAAGAACTATGGTATCTGCCACTTTCCCAGCGGCACAGGATGATATCATGCTCTTCATGGGTATCCCTGCATCAGCCAGAGCCACTGCCGCTGCATTTATGCCGGCCGTCCTGGTTCCCGCATCAGCTTGAAGCACTTCTACAAAGACGTCTATGACCGACCTCGGGAAGAAACTGGTTAGAATCACAGGTTCCAGTGCCTCCCGGCTGACCTTGGAAAGCTCATATGACCTTCGGTCCGGTCCCGGTCGTTTTCTCTCTTCTACGGAGAAGGAGGCCATATTATAACGATAGCGCACAATGGCCCTGGTTACTTCCTGCAAGTGTCTGGGGTGTACCTCTCGAGGCCCGTATACTGCAGCAATGACCTTATTTCCACCCATCTCGATGTAGCATGAGCCGTCTGCTCTGGCCAGGACTC
>CAYXSJ010000213.1:0-3697 GCA_964467095.1 uncultured Methanotrichaceae archaeon | reverse complement strand
GGCAGCCACACCTTCAGCATGATCAATGCCAAGAACGAGCGGGTATGGGTCAAGTTCCACTGGGTCACCCAGCAGGGCATCAAGAACCTGACCGACGAGGAGGCTGAGGCGATTGTCGCCAAAGACAGAGAGAGCCACCAGCGCGACCTGTTTGAGGCCATCGAGAGGGGCGAATTCCCCCGCTGGAAGCTGTTCATCCAGGTGATGCCTGAGAAGGATGCCGACAAATGCCCCTACCATCCCTTCGACCTGACCAAGGTCTGGTTGCATGCGGACTATCCGCTCATCGAGGTGGGAGTCATGGAGCTGAACAAAAACCCCGAGAACTACTTTGCAGATGTGGAGCAAGCGGCCTTCAATCCGGCCAATACCGTGCCGGGCATCGGCTTCTCTCCGGACAAGATGCTGCAAGGAAGGCTATTCTCCTATGGAGACGCGCAGCGCTACCGGCTGGGGGTTAACCACCACCTGATACCCGTCAACCGGGCCCGCTGTCCCGTGAACAGCTTCCACCGGGACGGCCTGATGCGGGTGGACGGCAATGCCGGGAGCACTCTGGGCTACGAGCCCAACAGCTACGGGCAGTGGCAGGAGCAGCCTGATTTTGCCGAGCCGCCCCTGGAGCTGAAGGGGGCCGCAGGACGCTGGAACCACCGGGTGGACGACGACTACTACTCCCAGCCGGGAAAGCTCTTCCGGCTGATGAGCCCGGCCCAGCAGCAGGTGCTCTTCGAGAACACCGCCCGCGCCATGGGAGACGCCCCCAGGATGATCAAGATCCGGCACATCGGCAACTGCTACAGGGCCGATCCGGCCTACGGGGAGGGCGTGGCCGGGGCGCTGGGGATTCCGATGAGCGAGGTGGGGAAGTAGATAAGATTTGAGCGAATAGGATAATCTTCTGGCATGTCTTAGCCTTCAGGGATAGACTACCAAAACATTTTTATCAAATATTACTATTTTCGGATCAATTAGAGGGAGCATATAAGATGGTTTGCGGCTTGGACGAGGGAGAACTCTTTATTCTTAATGCTCTCTATGGAGATCAGTGCGTGAACAAGAACAGGAGTTTTAATCTTGGCGTAATTGCTGACCAGTTCAGAGCAAGATTCAAGGAAAGTCCTGAAGATGTTGCTTCGCGACTAAAAGGCAAAGGCTATATCACAGCAATTCCCAAGAGGGCCATTAAATATTACATTTCTGACATACGCAGAGCAGTATACGCCATCAATAGTCATGGCGGCAATGCAACAAAAGGCAGGATTCTTCCTCATAAGGTTTTCCGCCTCCCTGATAAAAAGCATTAGTGTAAAGAAAATTTAACGCTCATGTAAAAACTTCTAAATATCAGGAGAGCAAACCATGGCAAAGGAGATACCTATCAATGCATGCACCATTTTCCGGGGTGTTTGGAAACAGTAACGAGCTTAAGATAATTCAATTTATGATGACCTTGAAATCCATGGAGTTCAATATTAGTGAAATAGCACGAGGGATTGGCGTATCCCGCCAAACGCTTGGGCCCATCATAAAGAAACTCACAAAATGGAACGTATTAAGGATATCAAGCAGACATGGAGAGGTTAATTACTACTCCATGAATGAGGATTCAGGATTCATTGAGGCATTTGAGATTCTCAATAATCGCATCATCGAACAGATGCTGGATGATGAAACATTAGCTGAAATAGCAAGATGCTCAATTGAAAGGCAAATCCAAGTGCAGCCCATTGAGTTGCCATGTAATCCCCGATCCGCTCATATTTGACAAGACTGATTTTGCAAAGCCGCCCCTGGAGCTGAAGGGGGCCGCAGGACGCTGGAACCACCGGGTGGACGACGACTACTACTCCCAGCCGGGAAAGCTCTTCCGGCTGATGAGCCCGGCCCAGCAGCAGGTGCTCTTCGAGAACACCGCCCGCGCCATGGGAGACGCCCCCAGGATGATCAAGATCCGGCACATCGGCAACTGCTACAGGGCCGATCCGGCCTACGGGGAGGGCGTGGCCGGGGCGTTGGGGATTCCGATGAGCGAGGTGGGGGAGTAGAGAAGCATTCGTGAGAAAAAATCAGTCCTCTGCGTCTCTCCGCGGCTTTGGTCTGGGTGTATGGGAGTGATTCCAGGCACGTGGCAAACTGGCCAGACCACAGAGACGCAGAGGCACAGAGGACGGATAGAGAAACGCCAAGGTCTAAGAATAGACCATTCATCTCTGCAATAAAAATAGTTTTTAAGATATATAACTTTGATCTTCATTTATGGCTTCCGTCATCAGCACCCTGATCTTTCTGATCCGGTTTCTTTCCATGTTTTCGATGAGGAACTTCGTGTTCATGTACTCGACAGATTCGCCTTGCTTGGGCAGTCTGCCTATCAACTCAATTACGAATCCGCCTATGGAGTCATAGTGCTCTGATTCGATCCTGGTCCCGATTAGCTCGTTCAGTTCCTCGATCCTGGTACTTCCATCGACGATATATTCTCCTTCCTGGATCGTTTCGATCTCTTGGGTATGCATATCGTACTCGTCTGAGATATCGCCGACGATTTCCTCGACCAGATCTTCTATGGTGATGATTCCGGCTGTGCCCCCATATTCGTCCAAGACTATTGCCATGTGTGTCCTACGCTTCTTCATTTCTTTGAAAAGTTCGGCCGTATTCATGAACTCGAATGTGTAATAGGGCTTTTTCACGAACTTTTTTATGTCAAAGACTTCTTCAAAATCTCGGTAGACCAGCTCTTTGACATTGAGTATACCTACGATGTTATCGATCCTTTTGCTATAGATGGGATAACGGGAGTACTGCTCGGTTTTTATTATTTTGATGATCTCGTCGTAGGTGGCGTTTATGTTGATAGCTACTATGTCCATCCTCTGTATCATAACGTCTTTGATCAGCTGGTCCCCGAAGTCGAAAACATTGCAGATCATTGTCTTTTCATGGTCCTCTATGACGCCTTCTTCCTCGCCCAGATTCACCATCGACTTAAGTTCCTCCTCAGTGATAGAGGGCAAGTTAGCATTGCTTTTGCAGCCCAGCAGCCGCATGAAAAGACCGGCAATCTGCGTGAAGACAAACACGATCGGGCTCAGAAGGTATGCTAAAATGGAAATGGGCCTTGCCACCATTAGCGAGATTTTTTCAGACTTCTGTGCAGCTAATGCTTTAGGAGTGATCTCTCCGAATATGAGCACCAGAACGGTCATTATTCCAGTAGCTATGCCTATGCCGGTATCGCCGAAGTAATTAATTGCCAAGACAGTAGCAATGGATGACGCGCCGATGTTCACGAGGTTATTGCCTACAAGGATAGTGCCCAGCAGTTTGCTGGGGTTTTCCCTCAGCTGGTTTATTACGCCGGCACCCTTCATCTTCTCCTCCAGCATATGAATAAGTCGAATTTTGCTGAGCGACATCAATGCGGTCTCAGATGCAGAGAAGAAAGCCGATAAGCAGAGCAGAAAGCCGAGTAATGCTAAAAGTGCAGTTGTGCTTAGATCCAAAACCAATTCCTCATTGCTGGTCCGAAAACATCGGAAATCCAGTATGTTTAGCCATAAAGCACATTATTTTATAGTCATTTACCACATAAACCTTTCCCTGTACGAATGGCCCTGGCTGCATCCGCCACCGTCCTGGTGGGATTTGCGGCAGCAGCAGGCCTATCATCGAAGCACACCAAAAACTGCAT
>CAYXSJ010000212.1:0-3721 GCA_964467095.1 uncultured Methanotrichaceae archaeon | reverse complement strand
GCCTGATAAAATCCCATGGTGCCGATGCGCAGCCCCCCATTCATCACCGTCTTGAAGTCGCCAAGATCGGTTACTGAGAGCATCTCGGAATCCAGAGATTCAACCAAGAATAATAAACGCTGGGCGATCATGCCGTTGATCTTATCATAGGCAGAGGCAATATCGCCGCTAAACCTCTTCATGTACTGATTGTCGGCCAGGATGATGCCCTCTGCCTCCACTTCCATCAGCTCCCTCATGCAGAAGGCGGCATTTTGCAGGTAGATGGACCCCTCCTCCCGGAAGGGCAGAACGGCAACCGTGATGACGGTGATATCCCGGTACTGCCTCTTCAATTCATTTATGAGCAGAGGTGAGAAAGATGAACCGGTCCCTCCGGAGGCAGATGTGATCACAAAGGCAATATCGAAGTCACCTCTTTTCTCGATCTCGCCCATGATCATATCGCGATTGTCCATAAAAGCCTGCTTGCCCACATTTCTATTAGCACCCACTCCGTGCAGATTGGGGACATGCAGTCTATCCTTGGCCGTGGTGAAGCGCAACTCCTTGAGATCATTTACAGCCGTGTTTATGGCTAAAGTCTCCACTCGACTGGGGAACTTGGGCCGCAAATAATACTTGGCCAGCTTTGAGGCTCCGCCGCCCCCAAATGCCTGCTTATTTATTGCGTCCAGTATTCGATTGCCACACTGGCCTACGCCGAGCATGAGTACGTTAAGCATGATATCAAATCTCGCAGTATATGTGTTATGTATGTGCTATATATGTCAATCCATCAATATTTATACTCTCTGTATCGCCTATATATCCAGGCAATGATGATTGCTATTGGGATGATAAGTAGTAAATATTGATATTTATACTCTCGTTCCAGGATAACTACCTCAGCAGTGCCCTCCCGGATCACGGATCCGTCTCCACCGTCATAACTGACTTTGAGGCTGATGGTGTAGGTTCCCGGCTTTTGGCCTGAGAGCCTGGCCGAGTAATTTGCGTCAGCTCCTGGCAAGATCTCAAAGAAGCTCTTATCGAGGCCAGTGACCTGCAGGCCCTCGGAGGGCATGACGAAACCCTCGGCTACTATTCTGGTAGCGGAAGCTGTTCCTGAATTGGAGATGCTGATGTTCAGCATGCTTTCGCCATCCAATGCGACCGGCGAAAAGCTGGTCATCTCTATGGCAAGATCCGCCTTGCTTTTGGGACTTATCAGAATGTTAAAAGGCTCCGAGCTATTTGATTTAGCATTCTTCTTTGCGTCGGTGTAGCTGACCTGTATGGCAGGAACCCGAACAGAGCCTTCTTTTACTGCGTCCATTAAATAAACCGCCGAATCCGACTGTCCTGGGTCCAAAACCTCCTTGATCTTGGGTGGATAGCCGGCGACATAAGCAAATTCAGGTAGTGGCGGTATGTCTTCTGCTTTTATGCCGAGAGCCGGTCCTGTGCCGGTATTCTTGACGGTGATGGTAACCTTAACCTCGTCGCCTACATTTATTTGATTTTTGTCGAAGCTCTTTTGCACGGAAAGCTCGGGCTTGTCTAATGCCGCAGCAGGTCTTTCTGAGGCGCGCTTCCTGGGCGTTCCCAGTCGCGGCTGATACTCGATCCTCACTTTAGCAGACTGATCATCGAAAATATCGGTAACGGTGATGGTAACGCCCCCGTTTTCCGCGCCCCCATCAAAATTATTGGCGCTGTCCTGCAAGAAGGCTCTTTGCTCATCCAGAGAGCCACCTACCTTGGACACTCTCATCACCGCCAGTCCATCTCTTACCGACTGTATCTCGAGCAGTTCCATCTGATAGTTGTTCAGATCAATGCGATCTCCAATATTGAGGGTAAAATCCTTGAAGGTTACTTCATTATCGTTGTCATCATCATTGGAATTTCCGGCATTGGCGGAAATTATGAGAATCGCTAGCAACAGATAGACTAAACCTGACAGATAGATCAAACGCCGCATCTCGGGAACACCATCTCTGTGCATCATCTTCTTTTTTTCTTTTTTAAGGCGCACTATTCACGTTTGCCGATTTGAATTTTGCTCTATCTCCGCAACGATCTCCAGGCTTAAATCAATCCATCTCGCGTTTCTGGTAAGGGCACCCAGAGAGATCACATCCACGCCGCTGGCGGCATATTCCCGGATATTATCAGGCGTTATGCCTCCTGATGCCTCCAGAAGCACGCTATTTCTCAGGCCCGTCTCCTCAAGAAGCTCGACGCCCCGAGCAATCTTCTCCGGGGCCATATTATCGAACATGATGATATCTGCGCCGCCTTCCGCTGCTTTAATCATGTCATCGAGGCTCTCTATCTCCACCTCGATCTTCTTGGTAAAACTGGCGCGCTCCCTGGCGCGGCGCAGGCATTCCTCCAGACCCAGAATTTTTATGTGGTTGTCTTTGATGAGAACGGCATCGGAGAGATTGAATCTATGGGTATCGCCGCCACCCAGAAAGACGGCCTTCTTCTCGAATACCCGAAAGCCGGGGGTGGTCTTGCGAGTCGCGGCAATGCGCACGCGCCCGCCGGCAGAAAGAACGCACTCTCGAGTTAATGTGGAGATGCCGCTCATGCGCGCCATGAAGTTCAGGGCCAGTCTCTCAGATTGCAGTATGGCCCGGGCACTTCCGCGCACGATGAGAACCTGGCTTGCCTCAGGCACGAACTCGCCGTCATCGTAAAGAGGCACGGTCTTCAGCCCGAAATAGGCAAAGATCTCCTGCGCCTGCGCCAGGCCCGAGATAATGCAATTCTCTTTGGCGATGATGACCGCTTCTGCCTCGATCTCAGGAACCAGGCTGCTGGAGTCGTCCCATTCGCCCAGGTCCTCGCCCACAAATCGCTCCAGATCTGACGGTAGCATACCGCAAAGATTTTGATGTCCAATTGATTTATAGCCTCCGATGCCTATCAAGATAGGGCTTGTTGGGTGCGGCGCTATTGGGGCCGAGATTGCAAAAGCAGTAGACTCCGGTACCATAGATGCGGATTTAGTTGCGGTATGCGATCATAATTCGGCAACAGCGGCAGCGCTGATCGAAAGCTTGCAGCATAAGCCGGTCAAGGTCAAACTGGATGAACTGGTGGACCTCTCCGATGTGGTAGTTGAGGCGGCGAGCCAGAAGGCCGTCCCGGCCGTTGCCAGGGCAACTCTGGGAAAGGGAAAAAAGCTGATGATCATGAGTGTGGGGGCTCTCGCGGACAGGGAGCTATTCGCCGAGGTGAAGCGCCTGGCCAAAGAGCACGGCTCGCTGGTTTATCTCCCGTCAGGAGCGATATCGGGCCTGGATGCTCTTAAGTCTGCCAGCGTAGGCACCATTCACAAGGTGACTCTCACCACCACCAAAAATCCCATCGGGCTGAAGGGCGCGCCCTACGTTCTGGAAAATAAGATCAATCTGGATGCTCTCGCGGGGCCTACTCTCATCTTTGAGGGAAGCGCACTGCAGGCTGTGAAAGCCTTCCCGGCCAATGTCAATGTGGCAGCCACGCTCTTCCTGGCATCCGGGCAGGGCGAGGTGCAAGTGAAGGTGGTCGCAGATCCGGGCATCCATGTAAACCGCCACGAGATCCTGGTGGAGGGCGACTTTGGGCGGATCTCGACCATTGTAGAGAACGTTCCCTCGCCCAGAAATCCCAAGACCAGCTATCTGGCGGCGCTGTCTGCCATCGCCACATTGCGAGCCATTGTGGAGCCGGTGAAGATCGGGAC
>CAYXSJ010000211.1:0-3738 GCA_964467095.1 uncultured Methanotrichaceae archaeon | reverse complement strand
AAAACATATCTTTCTAATTGACATTTTTAACAACCTCTGTCAATGTATACATTACGTAAAATTGTTAAATTATCACAATAGAGAAAATTGTGCGGGTGATCTATCACAAAAAGATAAAATAAAGAGGATTGCACGAAGTGGTGAAACATCCAGGAAGCGAAAACTATTTCATAAGATATGACAAATCATGCATTAGGAGGGTAAAAAATATGGGTATAAAAGAAAAACTTCCGCTTATCAATAGCGAAAACAAAAAAATAAGAATTGCCGGATATATGATATATGCTTGGTTAGGACTGTCTATCTTAGGATCATTAATCCCATCACAGGATACAAATATTAGCGAAAACCAAACAATTAATAATGAAACACCCAGACCATTAGATCATATTGACGTGGGGACCATAATAGGTCGATCATTATTTGGAGATGATAGGGAAATAACCGTAGAAGGGAATGACAGCATTGGGTATATAACTACTATTGTGTTGGAAGCGCCTGAAGATGATATCTATTCAAATGATAAGTTCTTGAGAGATACGTCCAAGACCTTTACCGAAATGCTGGAAAAACTCTTCAAGGATGATCGTATTCAAGGAGTTGTATTGACCCAAAACTTGAATTTCAATGATAAATATGGTAACAAGCAAGAACTTCCAGCAATTACTGTAAGCATGACCAAGTCAACTGCACGGAAGATAACCAACTGGGATAACTTCAAGCAACTCGTGGAAATTGACTACAATACATTGTTTGATGCATCAGACGACTATACGGTAAGTCCAGTATTGCTAAGGGATTAAATTTTTTTTATTTTAAATCATATCTAGGAATATCATTGTCATCATTGTCTTATGCAGCGATATCGACGAGTGCTACGCCCCATTGCTTACTTTCAATATTTTCCTTCCTTGAGAGCGGGGGGAAGGTCGAACGCCGCAGCGCGCGATTCATTTTTGCATGAGCGCGCTGCGGCGAAGACCGGTTCCGCCAGGAAATAGCGCCAGGTCGCGCACGCGCCGCAGCAAGTCCGCGACCTAGCGCGTTCACAATAATAGACACTGTTCATATTCCTTCCTGACTGCTTCTTTGGGAGAGGACGCACAGGAGGCGTGACGACGAATGCGAAGCAAGCGTAAACTATTTTGGGAGATTAGTTATATAAGGAAGTTCCTGGAGGGAATGTCTTGAATGTACAAGTTGGTTTTGCCTTGTTAATGCTGATTCCAATATCAATGGCATTGGAAAATATAACACCTGATGAAATCGTTATGAATTCCGATAATTTACTGCAACGAGAAGCAAAAGAAGAATTTAATAACGTAGAAAATTTGACAGAATGCAACGAATCAAATTCGACATATTGGTATAATAAAGCACTAGAACTTCAAGGAGATGAGGCAATCGAAGCATATAACCGGGCAATTTCGCTTAACCAATCGTATATAGATGCTTGGTATGAAAAGGCGTATGTTCTATGGACCATGGGATATGATAATGAAACAAAATATGATGAGGCAATTGAAGCGTACTTTGAAGTCATCAAACTAGATCCTAAAAATGTATCCTCTATGAATAATGCCGCCTATCTTCTCAAACTTCGAGATAGATCTAATGAATCTTTGGACCTATTGAATGCATCTTTGAAGATTGATCCACAGAACGGAGAAACTTGGTTTGCAAAGGCAAATGCTCTTACGGGACTTGAAGCAATTTATGCTTATGACAATGCGATCGAGTTTTTATTGGAAAATAACTCAATGGAACAATACGCGTATGAAAACAAATTCATAGTGCTCATGAATTTGGGCAAAACCGACAAAGCAAATGAGACTCTCAAGAGTATGATCAAAGTGAACCCTCTTGATTGGAGCAAGTGGGATAGTGCCGAAAGACTCCAAAAACAATATGTTGAAAAAACCTACTATCCTAGAGATTTTTTCACAATGATTGATGGCAAAGGCGTTACATTCTTCCTATCTTTCGTAGATAAGGAGTCTGGAGAATATGCAACACCAGAAGGTAAACTACTTATTAGTTTATATAAAAGCAAGAGCGCAAGTTCAAGCATCTGCTCTAAAATATACGAAATAAAACGGAACAGTTATGATTTATATCAAGGGGGGATAGCAATTAAAAAGTGGATAAGTTTTGAAGAAATGACTTCCATGTATAAGACACCATCGAACGTCTTCGGGCGGTTTGCCTTCCAAGATGTTCATAGTGTAGTCTCTGCTGATAAAGAAGAGACATAGTTCTATCATATAAAATTTTTAAAATTAAGTTATGATTAGTATTCATTTACATAATTTTCGCACAGCGAAGGGCATAGACCGCTAATCATAGTTTCAAGAACTTATCATATTTAAATCGTCTAGTCTCGTCGGATAAATGTAAATTACTCTTCAAGTGCGTCCCTAAAAAAATTGATTTTATAGACTTGTATTCGAGTAAAACTATTTTTGGGTGCAGAGAGATGACCATCACAATACTAAACATCTCTCATATTCCCCCCGGATTGCTTCTTTTGAAAGATGAATATATTTTTCTGTGGTGGTCAACGAGGAATGACGAAGCAAAGTCTTTACAGTCATCAGATCAGCACCATTGTTAAGCAGAATTGTGGCGGCGGCATGTCGTAGGAGGTGAGTTCCGCCAGGGATGGATATTTGCGCCTTTCGTTTATATGCTGTGAACATTCTATAGAGATCTCTTCTTTCCCATCTATGATAGAAATCAGTTGGGAAAAACGGAACACTACCGTCTTCTAAGACTACTTTCTGGCGAATCTCTAAATATTGCCGCAAAACTTCGGCACAATCCGGCGCAATTGGAAGCAATGCATCTTTTTTGCCCTTGCCTTCGCGAACCCGCAAAATAAGGGATTTGAGATCTACATCACTGTCATTAAGATTCGTCAGTTCGCTTGCACGCAGCATGCAAAAGAAACATAGATAAATCATGCTGTAGTGCTTCAAGTTAGGGATAACGCTCAGAATCTTAAGTATGTCATCTGAAGTAAGAAAATAGGGCAATTTGTTGCTAACTGGCAAATAGGGAAATTTTACCTCTTCGTCATTCATTCGATAGAATTGCTTTATAGCAGCAAAATAAAGGTTGATAGTTGAACTTTTCAACTTTGATTTTAATAGATTATCTCTAAACTCCATCGTGCTTTCTATGGTGGGTTTTATGCTGCCTGTCTTATCAAGATACCTTTTTATTAATTCTTTGTATCTTGTTATGCTGGATTCTCGATAACCCTGTGATCTCAGGTGATTTTCGTATTTTTCCAAGACAGGATTGATATCATTCTTTAACTGATTTTTTTTCCAGTTTACATGGATCATGGTCTTCTTCATTGTGCTCACCTGTTTGCGCGGAAAGAACTTTCTGCATCATACACGCGAGAGAAGACACACAAACCATTTTTATATTAAAGCACAATACATTACATTTTCGCTATCCCCCTACCAAACCTTCAGATCGATTCCCTCGATCCGCACCATTGCCCCTTCGGAATGCACCACCACTCCCGAGTGCACCTTTTGCATCATGCAGTGCTCCGGCAAAAAGCGCACCGTCTCGCCTACCTCCGGCCTCTTTCCCCTGCTCACAGTTCCTTCGAAGGCGGCCACCAGGCAGATGCCGATGTCCTCCGGAACAGGCAGCCCATGCAGCAGGTGCACCGGCCCCACCATGTGCACTGTGACAATCCCCTGGCTGGATTTGAGTACT
>CAYXSJ010000210.1:0-3768 GCA_964467095.1 uncultured Methanotrichaceae archaeon | reverse complement strand
CGTGATCATCATACAGAATGCGGAGAAGAGCGGAGAGACCATAACATTCCTGGAGTTCGCGCGGGTGGGCGTGCCCCTGACGGCTCTGAACACGCTGGTGTACTGGCTGTTTCTGTGAATATATCTATTCTCGCTCATGCATTATACCCACGCGCCTTGATTGAATCGATACTTTGCACTACTTACCCAAAAAGATCTATAATATCATCAATCATATTCCCTGCCTGTCGCTTATACATCCCACTTGAAGTTATAAAGAGCCAACTCTCGGGCTTGTCATTTTTCTTCACTTCGACAAACCAAGCCTCTCTGCCAATAGGACCGTCATGAACAAAGACGGGATCAGTTATGGATTCACCCTGATTAGAGTTTATATTCTTTTTTGCAATCTTTCTGGCTTCAATCTCACTAATTCCAGTTACATTTATCGGGGCGGCATCAATTTCTTTCAGAGTTCGAATAAAAGTTCCGATGTGGGCGATTCTGCCATTGCCTAGAATTCTGGCGAATCCGATCGTCTTTCCCAGATTCAAGATCGGAACCATCCAGTAAGACGGATCCCCAAAAAGGTTCCTCACCAGGACAGGTTCACCAATATCCGCTTCGCTGAATGATGCGAATAATGGATCCTTCTGATCCAGGAGCAGGGCCAGTTCCTCCCTGGCCTTCTCCTTAGCCTGCTTGCTGGATAAGAATCCTTCAACTATTTCGTCTTTCATGGTTCTATCTGCACGGCGTGGTACGATGGCGCAAGTATACAAAATGCAGATGTGTTATTGCATACCAATCTTCCCAGTATATCTCGCCTCCTGCACAAATGTCCGCATTCCATAACCACGGGTCAAGTATGTAGAGCCATAACGGCCGGGGAGTAGACACTGCCCAGATATTTGCTCTTTTCCATCCAAAGCAAGTCCTAGCATGACCGGGAATCGTAGTCATTAGAGGGCGATTTTGATTTATTTCGGCTGCAGCGGAACTCCAAGTGGGTGATGAATCTAATACGATATTCATGCAATTGTGGGTAAGATTTTCAAGTCCATCCACAATTCCATCGATGTAACATCCTGCACCAGGTATATAGCCCATCTCCGTAGCGATTTGATCCTGTGTATAGTAATATCTGTAGAAATCAAGCAACATCTGCCCTGATGCTACTGCGCAGTGAGTATCTGTTTTTTGCGCATGCAGTGCGAAGCAGTCGTGAGTTGTGCAATGTTTGCAGAACTTGATCACCCGTTGACTGATAAAGGATATCGGAGCGACGACGGTGGAAATATCCGCTTTATTAGGCTGGTATACTGCGTTGGCTGAGAGTATTTTTGCTATGCCGATATCTTTTAAGTCCCTCAACTCCATGCCGCCCTCCAAAAAGTTAGGTGTTTCGGCCTTAACTTGAGCAAGCAGTCTATCTTGGAGTTCCCATCTCCTCTCCCTTTGAAGAATTTCTGCTGAAGCAATTTCATCCAGATATGAATATGCGATTGATCCTATAGCTCCAATTGTCTCCTCAGGTTCAACAATAGAATAACTGCCAACATCAAAGATCAGACTTGTTTCACCAGCATTAGGATCATCGAGGTAGACTCGCACACCTATCTTGGGGTAGCAATAACAAACCAGCTCGCTTTTTATAATCCTTGATCCTGGAAATTTCTTTTTCGCTTCATCTTCTGCCTTGCTGGAAGCTATATTTGAATTCCATTTCCGCGGACCTATCTTAATTTGTGGAACTGTAGATCCAACAGACCTATCCGCGCTGGCTTTTGCCGAGCCAACAATCTTCCCTTCTTCAATGATGTCAAATTCATAAAAAAGTTCCTGGCCATTCAGGTCGTAGATTATAAGTGGCTCTTTATTTACGGATGTGGTCCTCACACCCTTAAAGCCACTGATGCCATCCAGCAATTGAATGTTCAATGAGAGCTGAACATGTTCTCTCGCCCGGTCTCTGCTCACTGCAAACTTCGGATCCTTATTTCTGTCAATCATGTCGATCTCCACCTAATAAATGTTATTTGAATATGAATAAAAAATAATTAATTTTTTGTGTCTTTTTTTATCGAAGTTTTTATT
Source organism: uncultured Methanotrichaceae archaeon (assembly GCA_964467095.1). Taxonomy (GTDB): domain Archaea; phylum Halobacteriota; class Methanosarcinia; order Methanotrichales; family Methanotrichaceae; genus Methanothrix. The sequence continues at coordinate 1,692 of CAYXSJ010000210.1, read as the reverse complement.
AGCTCCAAAACAGACCTCCGTTCACATGAATAGTATAATGTTTAATTATAGTATTTAATCATTATCCACCTCATTTTTACAGATTAGATCGGAGATGCCTCTTGAATCGGACTAACCTAAACTGCTTTAAATCAATAGAAACCATATTCGCGAGCAATGAGCGAATCAAATGACTTCAGAGAATCGTTCACAATCTCCTGCTACGACAGCCACGCTCAGTCCTACGACCTCTACCAGTTCGCTGTGGTCCCCGGCTACCGGGACATGCTCGACCTGGTGGCCTCTGCCTGCAAGAGGCGCCTGCCGGAAAAAGCCCGCATTCTGGACCTGGGCTGCGGCACGGGCAATGCCTCCCTGGCCATCCTCCAGCAACTGCCCTCCGCCCGCATCTTCCTGCTGGACGGCTCGCCGGAGATGGTGGAGATCGCTGCCAGAAAGCTTGAGCAGGCGCATCCAGGGGCGATCCTGGGCAGCAGGGTGGCGGACCTATGCTGGGACGGCTGGCAGCAGGGCATTGAAGCGGAGAGCTTCAATGCCATCGTCTCCACTCTGGTGCTGGAGCACCTGCCCTTTCCTGCCTACCGGGCGGCCATTGCCGGATGCCAGAGGCTTCTTTTGCCGGGCGGCTGGCTTTTAGCAGCAGAGGGCTACTCCGATGAGGGAAGCGACGCGCAGGAGTGGTTCTATTCCCTGATGGAGGAGAGGCGCAGGATGGTCGAGCCGCAGGTCTCCGACTATATCGCCCGGCTGCGGGAGGTGAAGGAGACGCACTACTACTGCAGCCGGGAGCAGAAGGCGGCATGGTGGCAGGAGGCGGGGTTTGAGGCGGTCTGTGTGCTCTGGCAGTACCTGTGCATTGCTTTGATGGCGGGCAGAAAGCAAAGTGAAGGCGTTTGCGCCGGGTCCAGCCCAGTGGTCTCCCGGACGTTCACCACAAAGGGCACAAAGCGCACAAAGACAGCATTTTCGTACCACACGAGAAGCGCACAGAGGACTCACAGCAAGCAAACATCAATTGCCACAGAAAACATCGAGGAGACAGCAAAAATTCTCTCGGCAAAGTACTTATTCAGGGAGCAATCACAGCAATTGCCCGGTGATAATGGGGATCGGACGAAGACGGCACAGCCAGGCCCGATCGCCCCAAATCGGATTGGCGCGGGGTTTGCCAAGCTGGCCAAAGGCGCAGGACTTAAGATCCTGTCTCGCAGGAGTTCGCGGGTTCGAATCCCGTACCCCGCATCTGAGAATATCGATTTTGCTTATATAACATTCAGAGAATATTTCTTTGGGTGACAGGATTCTTTTTCACGCGCCGCTTCAAGGACGATCTACAATGCCTAAAAAGCGACTAAATGTAAGTTGGGCAGGAGAAGCTATCTGTGAGGACTTTGAACCTGCGCTAAGGCGCTATAGAAGGTACTTGGAAGATAATGGGCTGCAAAGATCAACGATAGAGATGTACGTATTTCGCGTTGGGAAGTACCTTGAATTTGCCAAGACCGAAATTCCTTCTTCGGAAGATTTTGAAATGTTTCGCGACGCAATTCTGGAAAAGGATCTATCAAGAAGCACCATCAACAACTACCTTTTCTCAATTAAGAAATATCATGAAATGCTGGGAAAGACGATAGACTTTGGTAGTGTACCGCGTTTTCTGTAAAATGATATAAAGGCCCTGTACCCAATATA
>CAYXSJ010000209.1:0-3820 GCA_964467095.1 uncultured Methanotrichaceae archaeon | reverse complement strand
TCTGGCATCGTTCCTTCCAGCTCCTTGTCCATGGTCTTAACCCTGGTCTTAATCTGGAACTTCGAACCTGCTGGCACATCCTTGAATTCAAAGGCTCCGTTCTTGTCGGTTACTTCGCTGATGGTTTTTGGCGTAACCCCGGCACAAGCTGGCGGAACATATGCAAATGTCAATTCTACCGGAATGTCGGGTAAACCTTCATCACAATCCCCGATAATCATCCTAACGGGATCATTGCTGCAATCTCCATCTACCGTCACAGATCCCCTCACGATGCCCCTGGTTTCAGATTGTCCTCCTTTTACTACATATCCACCAAGGTCGTATTCCAGAGATATTTTGTCCTCCGGATCGGCTTCAACCTCGCGGGTGAATTCGCTCAGGTCTTTCTCCGTTTCCATCAAGGTAACCGGTGACCTCTCAACACTGCCATCTTCATGAGTTATTGCTATATTCGCCCCATTCCTGATTATGAGCTTTTCTGGCCACTCCGCTTTGTTCCAGGCGTCTTTTGCGAGGGCAATCTCTCCATGCACCTCATAGCGCCCAGATCCCGGTTCGGTCTCCTTTTTGGTCATCTTCACCTCAAATCGAGGAAAGAATCTGTCTAGAAGAGCAGTATTGGCTCTTATTGCCGTAGGTATGAGAATTGCGCGCTGGTCAATCACGACCAGGTTATCTACGGTGTACATGGGATTGGGCAGGGTATCGAGCCACCTGGAACACCATGAACGCGGCGCTGCAAGTCTGACTTCCTTTCCCTCTACAGTGCTTTTCAAATATCCTTTATCATCAGGGATCAGGCCATTAATGCTTGGTTTTGCATAAGTGTGAAATACCTGGCTCGTGTGACCTGTTGTCGGAGGCACGGTATCCAATGAGAGAAAATTCGAATTGGTAAAATCTGCAACGTCTTTCATCAGCGACATTGGCTCTTTCCTATAAGTCAATCCGGCTGGCGGATAATAGAACGGATCTGAATAGCTCTCAACATGAGCCCCTGTTGTTGTCGATTCATAGGGATCTGGATTTCCCCAATTCATCTTCATGAATTCTTTGTATGCATGACCATCGTTGCGTACGTGAGCTGGAACAGTCATGTCAGCCATGAGATGCATAGTCTCTCCCAAAGCCCTCCAGGCCTTTCCATAATTCTCATTACTTCGATCAGGAGAGGCCAGAGCATTCTTGAAATATTCCTTTCCATCCTTCCAAGAATAATCCTGAATAAATAAATCAATGGACATAGTCTCCTTTGTCTTATCAAAGGTGTCAAATGCCCAGTCAACGGCGCTTATCTCCGGATTGCCTTTTGTAGAAGATAACTGATTAACTGCCTTCACCACAAATTGCTGGTCAGTAAGCCAGGATTTTTCAGGATTCTTTGGGTCGTAAAAGTGTACCAGAGCCATGGTGAACTCTGGCTCATCAGCAGACCATCCTCCGTCAATGATCCATTTGGCAATTTCTTTCTCACGCTTCTGTTCTGTCCTGGGTGGCATATTTTTAGCGCCATCTTCACGATCCCAGGCTACGCCTTTGCACTTCTCTCCATCTAAAGAGGAATTTTTGAGGTAGACATCATAGGGCATTACATCTTCTAGAAACCGACCTATGGCGATTTTATTAATTTTGCTGTGCGCCCCTGGTTCAGTTAATGAGTCGTCGTATGCTGTCGACGATGTGCAGAGGAGCGCACCCACTATGCTGATTGATATCAGAATTACCATCAGAATCCGTTTAGCTTCCATCCGTCTCCCTCCCACATGGCATAAAAGTTGTAAGTTCTTTCATCAATTTCCATCTCGTAAAGAACTATCAATGGGTACGCTTCGACCACTCTCGCGTTGTTCAGAGCTTCAGCAACCTTGGATGAGTCTTCAGGAGGTATGCTGAATTCGTCTCCAATTTGAGTCACAGTGTCGTTTGTGAAAAAATTCATAAACGCCTTAACATCATTTGCTTTCAGGGCTTGAGCAGCCATAATGACGACATTCTTGCTCTCTTCAGCGCCCGCAGGAACCTTGTTCATATCAGTGGTCTGATTCTGGCTGTTCTCTGCATCCTTGCCTTTCTCCTCAGATGCTTCTGGTACTCCCAGGACCCTGCAAAAGCCACAGTCTCCCGACTCCGAGTTCGTGGCCCAGGTGTCCGGGTCAGAGTCCACAACTGTATAAGTTCCCGCAGGCAGGACCTCATCAGGGAAGGCCTTCCAGTAGGCATCGGGAACGCCGCCCTGACCTGGACTGGTCTCAACCTCCCAGGGACCGTAAAGGGCACCGTCGTCTCTAAGTAGACCAATCGTCCCTCCGGCTGCACCTTTGCCGTAGTTCCAGTGGTACGTCTCGACGTAAGTCAGACGATGGGGCTTATCCAGGGTGAAGCTCGGGCTGCAGCTGGGATTGTTATCCACATAGCCGGTGTTCCCGATGTTGATGATTTCAGATACGTCCTCTTGAGCCACTTCGCCAGAATATTCTGCATTAAGAAGCTGGAAATCCAGTTCTGCATCTCCTCCGGAGGTCAAATCAGTTGTTTTGGTCTGCGATACATAACCGCTCTTAGAAACGGTCACTGCAACCAAGCCCGCAGGAACCTCTTCCAGAATATATTCGCCATCGCTATCTGTGCTGTTCTTTGTTACACCGGAAGCTGAAGCAGCGGCTCCTTTAATTGGCTCGCCCGTTTCTTTATCTGATACGCCTCCAAAGACTCTGCCTGAATCTGTCATAGTCTTGGGATTTATCAGAAGTCTTACGAAGTCCACAGCATATCCGTCCCCTGCACCCGTTGTGGGATCGTCGATGTAGATACTCAGAATGCCGCCTGCCACATCACCCAGGAATTCTTCTGGAATCTGGACAGTTATGAGCTTTCCAATCGGGCCTGTCTGTGTCAGTGAATTAAGAACTTCTTCCAGGAATTGAGCGCGCCTTTCATTAATCTCCACCTGAAACTCGCTCTTCCATAACGGTGACTGGAAATCATCTACAAACATCTGAAGGATGGCTGATTTGACATGCGTTTCTCCCGGATCATACCGCATAATGATGGTTTGCGGCTGGTTATCCGGGCGGCTCGTAGTAGAGACATACCCGTCCTGGCCTGCGGCGGGATGGCCATCATAGCTTGTTCCTACCATGATCCGATCGGTTCCTGCCGGGTCATCGGCGTCAGGCTCCCAGGGATAGGAATGGGTTGGAGTAGAGCTGCCGGAAAAGACATCAAATCCTTGAGGCCACCCGAATCCCAGGTTATCAATATCTCCTGCCAGGAACATTAGTTCCTCATCATCATAAATATATAATTCTTCCTCGGAGCCTTGAGCAAATGCAGTTAATATAGTCAGTAACATTGAAATAGCAAAAAGATGTTTGCTAATGATTTTCCCTCCTTATTTTTCATTGCGTTTGCTAAAATATATAGTTTATGTTTTTTGATTTATGGGGATCCTTAATTGCCTTCGAATCGTTCTGTCCGCGTTTTGGTCCTGTTCGTGCTGGAAACTCCATCCCGGCTCGAAACTCGTTACTTAGACTTTATCCATTGGCAGTGATCGGGATCGGTCTGACCTACGCGGCGAGGTGCCTGGATACATGATGTGTTTAGCCTTTCTCTTTTTCCTGTTTCTCCTTGGCCAGCACTCTTAGCCTCTCCAGGATATCCCTGGCCCGCTGCCCAGACTGTCGCACTGGTTCAAAGCACATCGAAAAAAGAGGGGACGAACTGCAAGTTGCACATACTGCACGGAATGTTAACTCGCAGTTAAATTGTAAATGGCGTCTGGAATTCGAATTTGTAGTTTCGAACACCGGTGGGA
>CAYXSJ010000208.1:0-3844 GCA_964467095.1 uncultured Methanotrichaceae archaeon | reverse complement strand
CTCTATCCTAAATATTCCCTTCTCCTCTTTTATCCCAATTTCCGCGTCCAGGAAATGCCCCGCCGTCCAGATGTTGGTCCTGGCGTGCAGAGATATCTCCCGCACCGTGTAGCTGCCCCCAGCCAGGGCCAGATAGGGAATGAGCTGGTCAGCCAGGTGCACATCCACTGTTGCCCCGGATTTCAGCTCAATAATCAGCGCCTTTGCCGCCCTTCTGCCCACCTTCTCAGCAGGCAGGCCCCTCTCGCCAAGACAGCTCGCCCCTTTGCAGCCGGACCAGAGGGTGATGCCGCTTCCCATGGATGGCAAGCACAGGACCTCGCGGGATATTTGAGCAGAAAAGCCCGCCTGCTTCAGTGCTTCCGCAGCCGAGTCTGCCTGCCTGGCAGCTACATGCTCAGGCAGGTTGGAGCAGTGAGAGGCTCCCTGCACAGTGTTCTGCATACTCGAAATATTCTGAATGCTCTGACAGGTCGCACCGGTCCTGTCTTCCAGGTGAGAAGCCTTTAGCGTTGCCGGCTCTACCTGCAAGAGCACCTCTCCCTGCCCCCGCGGATAGTATCCTCTCTGCAAAACCTCCAGGCCCACCTTTGCTCCGAAAGATGAGAGAGCGGGCAGAAAGACATATTTAAAATAGTCAACCGTGGGAGCCCACTGTACATCCGTGCCTCCTTGGATCTGCAAAGAAGATGGCGCACCTACCCGGAGCAGGGCCGGCAGAAGGCACTGCATGAGCAGAGTCACACTGCCGGCAGTTCCAATCTCCACCCTGTGCCTGCCGCCCTGAATCTCTCCCGGCGTGAACACGATCTCGGAAGATCCAGGCTCAATTCCAGATGTCCTGGCATCACAAATGCCTGCCAGTGCCATTATGGCCCGAGCATGCTGAGCAGCCAGGCCGGGTTTAGGCCGGCCCTGCCGGATCCTGGTTATGCGAACGGGCTTTCCAGTCACTGCCGAAAGAGCTACGGCTGTACGCACGATCTGGCCGCCGCCTTCTCCAAAGGAGCCGTCTATTTCAATCATCAATTGAATCCTTCATTTGGTAAATCCTTAATTTTGCACCATCAATTAATGAATGTTTTTGTGCAGGCGTGCAGGCTTTATGCAGGGGGCTTAAAGCCGCTGACCTTTACGCTGGATATGGACCCCTCAACTTTTTTGATCTCTTCGGCCGATCCTTCCAGGCTCTTTAAAATAGCCTGACCTGTGGGATCATTGGTCATGCAGTCCAGGGGGAAGATAGCCTCCTGCATTATGGAGACATCTTTGAATCCTGCGGATCTTACGGCATCCAGATATTTATCCTTGCGAAGAGCTCCCGCTATGCATCCGACGTATGCCTCAATAGATTGCTTTACGAAATCAGGAAGTCCCTTCAAAAGGACAATGTCCGAAACCATCAACCTGCCCCCGGGCTTGAGGACTCTAAACGCCTCTCTGAAGGCCTTCTCCTTGTCCGGCACCAGGTTGATGACGCAGTTGGAAATGATGACATCGACAGAATTATCCTCGACTGGCAAGGCCTCAATCTCACCGGATCGAAACTCTACATTGCTGTAGCCACCTTGATTCGCATTGGCTTTTGCCCGGGCCACCATTTCTGCTGTCATATCGACACCTATGACCTTACCCTTTGGGCCAACGAATTTCGATGCCAAAAAGCAGTCAAATCCGGCTCCGGATCCCAGGTCCAGGACGGTATCACCCTCTTTTAATGATGCAAATGCAATCGGATTGCCGCAGCCAAGCCCCAGGTTCGATCCCGCGGGCACAGCCTCTATCTGCTCCTGCGTGTAGCCGATCTTTTTGCTGATACTCTCCGGCTTGGCCGATCCGCAGCAGCCTGACGAGCAGCAGGATGTGGCATTCTTTGCTACGCGCGAGTAGCTCTCTCTTACTGCATTCTTTAGCTCTGTATCTTCCATTTTTCGCATCCACCTATTCTTTAAAAGCCTCGTTTATTACCGGCCCAAGCCGGGACTTGACCATGCCCTCAAGCTCTTCCACTTTTATCAAAGATAGGCAGCAGACCTTACCGTCTTTCTTCAGGCTGAGCACAGCCAGCTTGTCTCCCGGCCTTATCTTTGCCCTCTCTCGAATCTCCTTGGGCAGCACCATCTGTCCCCTCTCGTCTATGGTTACAATAGATTCCACTCTGCAGCAGCCATTCTCGCCGGAATGGCAGCAGGACTCATTCTCGTCTTTTGTGGTCACTGTTTGTGCCTCACGCCAATATTGGCAATTGCAAGGCATTCTGAGAATTTAAGCATTTCTGATAAATCAGAATTATCAGAAATCGAGAAATTAAGATACCGGACGCATATGACCAGGCCAGTAAGATTGAAGTTGAAGGAGTCAAAATCAGCCATATTGCTTTCTCCTCGGGCAAGACCATGCCGATCTTTCTTTTTTGGTCGTGCGACTCGTAAATCCAAATGCAAGCTCTAATAAACCAGAAGCTCGATCGCAAGATATGAAGAGTCATTATGAGTGAAGATAATTTTGAAAATCCAGAAAATCCCAAAGACAGCATCCTTGTCACTGCCAGGAAGATCATCGGTCTTGGCCCCATCTGCGACAGTTGCCTGGGCCGCCAGTTTGCCATGCTCTCCACCGGCTTCGCCAACGCCGAGCGCGGCCGCTCCCTCAAGACGGTCCTGTCCATGCAGGCTTCCGCTAATGAAGACCGCGCTCTGCAAGAAGAGCTGGCCCCATCTTTTCGCCCGGCGCGCCTCAAGCTGGGCCGCAAAGACGAGGAGAATGCCCGCTGCACGGTGTGCCTGGGAGAAATGGTCCCCGCAAATCTGGACGCTTGGGCTGAGAAGGGGGCTGCCGCCCTCGCTGGCCGCGAGTACGAAACCCTGGTCGTGGGCACCAAGATGTCCGGCCTTTTGGCTGAGAATGAGGAGCTGCTGCTGACGGACGGCGGCTCTCTTCATGCCGAGCCCTTCAAGTCGGAGCTGAATCGCGAGGTTGGAAAGAGGCTTTCCGCTCTGACAGGAAAGACGGTTGATTTGAAGAGCCCTGATGTGGTGGTTTTTCTCAATTTGGAAAAGGGCGAGGTGGAGCTGCAGATCGCGTCCCTCTTCATTCGCGGGCGCTACCGGAAGCTCGTGCGCGGCATTCCCCAGACTCGCTGGCCCTGTCGCGAGTGCCGCGGTCGCGGCTGCCCCCGCTGCGAGGGCACAGGCCGCATGTACCAGGAATCCGTAGATGAGTTGATCCGGCCTGCCGTGGTTGATGCCGCTCGCGCCGAAGACACCGTCTTTCACGGTGCGGGTCGCGAGGACATCGACGCCCGCATGATTGGCACCGGCCGCCCCTTCATTGTGGAGGCGGTGCGGCCCCTTATCAGGACAATCGATCTGGCCAGGCTGGAAGAGGAGATCAACCGCCGCGCCGCAGGCAAAGTGGAGGTCCTAGGCCTCGCCACTGCTAAATCTGCAATGGTTGAGAAGCTCAAGGAGGCCACATTTGTGAAGACCTACTCTGCTCTGGTCAGGCTGGGTGCGGAGGTTTCAGAAGAAAAGCTTAAATCCGTCCTGAAGGAATTGGAAGGGTCGATCGATCAGCGGACGCCAACTCGTGTATCCCATCGAAGAGCAGATAAGCTCAGGGTGAGGAAAGTCCATAGCGCGGATCTACTAGAGGTTGCGGGCAACATGGTCCGCATAAATATTAGAGGCGACAGCGGCCTGTATATCAAGGAGTTGATCTCCGGAGACGGAGGCAGAACCCGCCCGAACCTCGCCGAAGCTCTAAGAGTCGACGCGATCGTCGAAGAATTAGATGTAATAGATGTAGGTGGAGAATCAGATGGCACATCATCACGGAATGCGGA
>CAYXSJ010000207.1:0-3845 GCA_964467095.1 uncultured Methanotrichaceae archaeon | reverse complement strand
GAAAAATATAACGATAAAATCGAGTTCATTGAGGAGTGGAATTACTACGATTATCATCCAGACAGATGGAGATGGATCCGCTGGCTGGCTGTGATCCCGGCATTCAAAAACCGCTTTAACGGCCGAATCGTCCATTTGGCATTTGTGGGCCACAGTGACAGGAATATTTTAGACCCATGATGGCCTCTTGTTTTGTATTTTCGGAATTGCCAATCTTAGTTAGGGATCAAGTTATTGCTCCCTAACGTAGAATAACGAGATCATCAGAGCCCAAAAGGATGGATGGGTGCCGGCCATCAGTTTCCTCCTCTTCGAGGGCCCCATCCGTCTTTTGGACTTTGGAGGTGTATCAATCATGATGAATTGTTCCGGCTGCAAATGGGCAGCCGAACTGAGATTTAGAAATTACCTGGAACAGATGGGAGTAGATCTTGAAGGAAGCATCCTCGATGTAGCATGCGGGCCATTCTCACTGGGCTGCATCTACTGTAATGTCCACGGGCACGACAATTCGCCGAAAATCATTCGCAGTCTTAAGGAAAAGGGAATACCTGCCTGCCTGGCAGATATCTCTCAGCTTAATTATCCTTCCAAGAGCTTTGACTATGTCGTCACCTTCAATCCGCCCCTGAGGCCATTTCGCCAGCGTGGCAATGCCCGTTCCGGGATCAAGAGATTTCTGGAGGACATGCTCCGCATAGCTCAAGAGAGGGTGATCATAAGAAGCCGCACCATTATTCCCCTTCTGCCGGACGAGTACGATTCTCTTATCGACAAGAAAGGGGAGAATTACGCAATCTACAGGGCGGATCGCTATCATCCCTGTCCACAGGCAGGCCTGTAATGCGAGGCCCATCCGCTCTCCGTGCAATTAACCTCCTAGATAGTATCTGATTTGCCGGACATATTTATTGGGTTATTAGGTTTTTGACAATATTTCTAATGCCATTTGGGTCAACTGCAAATATGCCTAATGCCAGACTTTCGATATAACACGAGGTAATAATATGAGCATTCTAAACAACATGAAGAAAATAGCCCTCGCAATCGGGCTGCTGATTTTGGTGGGCATCGTAGCGTCCGGAGATGATCGCATTTTTACAGCCGATGATTCCAGGAACCTTGTTCGGGAGATATTTCTGGTGGACTTCAGTTCCATAGATATCTCAGGGAATAACATCACATTCTATGGTTCAGACGGCAATGTACAATGCGAGAGCGAGTACGCATTCGTAGGGACTGAGAAGGGGCCGGGATTCAATATGGAGGGGGAATCCGAATGGCATAAATTCAAGTCGATGCCAAACACCTCTTGCTCATTCTATCAGACAATAGCAGATGTAGCAAACGCTACCAACGCTAAACACACATAACGGATATCTTCTTTTTTTGCCAGAGAAGTCATTCATTGTTGTTATTAACACAGGCCGAAAGTTTTAATTAGCATATTAATAATTAAGCATATGACCCAAATGCCTGAACCAGAAGACCGTCCACCCGAGTTTCGGGATATTTACCGCAGCTGGATGCGGATCAGAAACAAGATGAACCTCATGGAGAATATGCCCCACACATTTGGCACAGAAACGCCGCTCTTCCTTTCCGAGATCCACGCCATCCAGGCAATTGGCAGGACAAAAGAGAACAATATCCGGACCATCGCCCAAATCCTCGGCGTGACGCCGTCCGCAGCATCGCAGACGGTCACCCGGCTCAGAAAGAAGGGTTTTGTGCAAAAAGTCCGGGGAATAAAGAATGAAAAAGAAGTCTCGCTCGTCCTGACGCCCAAAGGAAGGATCGCTTACGACAATCACGAGAAGAGCCACGAGCAGATATACGAGAGGATTGCCGGGTGCATCGGCGAATTGACTGATGAGGAACGAGCATTTCTTGCCCGGATCTTTTCAGCGTTCGAGTCTGTCTACAATGAGCGCATTCTGGAACTTGCCTCGCACAAGAGCATACAGGACTCGTGCATAGAGGGTCCTTTTGCATGAGCAAGGGAACATCTATGACGCACGACCAGGCGGCACAACCCCCATCACGGGTGCGGGAGATCGCCCAGCTCACTCTGGCGCACCTCATTAACGACATATATGCCCCGGTGCTGATGGCTCTGCAGCCACTTCTCATCACCACCCTCGGATACAGTTACACCCAGGCAGCGCTCCTCCCAGTGATGCACAGCCTGATCTCCTCGCTCCTCCAGCCGGTCTTCGGCAGCCTCGCGGACAAGCGGGGGTTTCGGATCAGCGTGGCAGTCTCCGTCCTCCTCTCAGGCTGCGGTATTGCATTTCTGGGCCTGCTATCAGACCACTACCTGATCATGCTCTGCTCTGTTGCAATCGCCGCAGTGGGCGCTGCGACCTTTCATCCGGGTGCGCTCTGCAAGGTAGCTGCGGTTGCAGTATCGAGCAACCGGGGCCGGCTCATATCGTTCTTTATCGTGGGCGGCAACATCGGTCAGGCCCTGGGGCCGATCATCGGCGGCATAGTGATTACGACCGGAGGTCTCCCTGCCGTAACCTGGCTTCTGATACCCGCTGTGCTCGGTGCACTTCTCCTCGTTGTCCGCCCGATCCCCGATACCTGTCCGGCTGTAGCGCAGCAGGCAGAGGCCAGCGGCGAGGAGAACTGGAAGCCGGTGATCCTCCTCTTTGCCGGCTCGACGCTCCGCTCCTGGGTCACATTCGGAGCGATGACCTTCCTCCCCACGTACCTCGTCCTGAGCGGGTATCCGCTGCTTGAGGCAACCTTCTTTATCAGCGCCATGCTCCTGGCCGGCGTTTGCGGGCAGCTCACCGGAGGCTTCATCTCCGACCGGGTGGGCAGAAAACCGATTGCTGTCGCAACGACACTCTGCTCCATTCCTGCCTTTGCTGCGATTCTCCTGACCCAGGGTGCTCTTCAGGTTGCCTCGATGCTCTGCTTCGGATTCTTCCTCTGGGCCTCGTTCTCGGTGACGATTGCCATGGCTCACGAGCTTATGCCGAGCAGAATTGGCCTGATCTCAGGCCTCTTCATGGGTATCGCGATGGGCGCAGGAGGCATCGGCGTCTCGGTCTCGGGGGCAATTGCCGACCACTTCGGGCTCGAAGCCACCCTTTCAGTCTTCCCGGTCCTGATCCTTATCGCAGCCCTGCTCTTTGCAGTTGTTGGATACCCGCGGAGGGTGGTGATGGAAACATGAGAAATATCGTCCTTATCGGGATGCCAGGTGCAGGCAAGAGCACTGTAGGGGTTATCCTTGCAAAAGTACTGGGGATGAGCTTTGTCGACACAGACCTCGTGATCCAGGTGCGGATTGGGCTGCGACTGCAGGCGATCCTCGACCGGGACAGGCCAGACGGATTTCTGAAGGCTGAAGAGGAGGCGGTTCTCTCCCTTAGATGCAGAGATTCGGTCATAGCCACAGGCGGCAGCGTGGTCATGAGCCCCCGGGCAATGGAGCATATAAAATCGTGTGGTACTGTTGTTTACGTGAATACTCCCGCCAATGAATTAGCGGGCATCTAGGCTGATGCCAAAGACTGTATTCCCAGTCTTGCGATATTCAGAGCAGCATTGAGATCTCTATCTATCGATAATCCACAAAAAGGACAATTATGTACTCTGATAGATAGATTCTTTTTGACTATTTGACCACAGCTTGAGCACATCTGTGATGTATTAGCCAGGTTGTGATTATGAACCATTTTGGTTATATTCAGATCTTCAAATACAATTGTCCCATATTTGTTGATCCATTGTCTACTCAGTTGTTGGGCAAAGTCTTTTCTTCGGTTGGTTACCTTCTCAAGCCGTTCTTCATCCACAAGAAGGAATCTAGGGTTAGCCACAACTTC
>CAYXSJ010000206.1:0-3861 GCA_964467095.1 uncultured Methanotrichaceae archaeon | reverse complement strand
AACTTCCTGGACAGCAAGCATCCGGTCTTCGGCAAAGTGATCGAGGGCATGGACGTGGTGGACGCCATGGGCAAGGTGAAGACGGGAGCCATGGACAGGCCGGTGAAAGAGGTGAAGATAGAGAGCGCGAAGGTGATAATTTAGTAATCTGGCATTTAGTTCCTTTTCATTTTTTAAATAAAAAATTTCACCGACTGACCGGACCCGGCTGCACCTTTCCCTCGGCCTTCAGTATTTGAGCTTCATGGAAACATTGAATTACATCCACATTTATCTCTTTCCTCCATCAGGTGACCCCTATTGCAATTACTCTTAATCCACTCTGATTTCATTGAGTTCGAGGCCAAAAAGCCTACGAAGATGGCGGAAGAAATCGTTGACTCGGCCAAGAAAGGCCGGCTGGAAGAGGCCCTCTGCGCCTTCATAGCCGTGGAGAAGTTTGACGAGGACGACCCGGATGCGGTGGTGGCGGAAGCCAGCAAGCAGATCGCCGACGTGGCAGTCCAGGTGAAGGCCGCAAGGATCATGCTCTACCCCTACGCGCACCTCAGCTCTCAGCTCTCCACTCCCGCGACGGCCGTTAGAATCCTCAAAGGCATGCATGAGACTCTCTCCCCTGACTATGAGGTCATGCGCGCCCCCTTCGGCTGGTACAAGGCCTTTACCATCAGTTGCAAGGGCCATCCGCTCTCCGAGCTGTCCCGCTCCATCAAACTGGGCGAGGGCGAGGTGGTATCCGAGGCACTCAAGTCCGAGGCCAAGGCCGTCTCCTACTGGAAGGTGCTCGACCTGGACGGTAGCCTTGTTGATGCCGACAAGTTCGACTTCACCGGCCACGAGAACCTCAAGAAGTTCACCAACTACGAGATTTCCAAGGCCCGGGCTGTGGACAAGGTCCCGCCCCATGTGGAGCTGATGAGGCGCTTGGAACTCGTGGACTACGAGCCGGGCTCAGATCCGGGCAACATGCGCTTCTATCCCAAGGGCAGGCTCATCAAATCGCTGCTGGAAAATTACGTGCTGGAAAAGGCCACGGACATGGGAGCCATGGAGGTGGAGACGCCCATCATGTACGACATGGAGCATCCCACCCTGAAGAAGTACCTGGACAGATTCCCGGCCCGGCAGTATCAGATCGAGGCAGACAAGAAGAAGCTCTTCCTGCGCTTCGCTGCCTGCTTCGGCCAGTTCCTCATGGGCCACGACATGACCATCTCCTACCGGTCCATGCCCCTGAAGATGTTTGAGATCACCAGATACTCCTTCCGGCGCGAGCAGCGTGGCGAGCTGGTAGGCATCCGCCGCCTGAGAGCTTTCACCATGCCAGATATGCACACCCTGACCCGCGACATGAACTCCGCCATGGAGGAATTTCGAAAGCAGTACCAGGCCAGCATATCCGTCCTGAATGAAGTGGGCATCGACCTGGCCGACTACGAGGTGGCCATCCGCTTCACCAAGGACTTCTACAACGAGAACCGCGAGTTTATCGAGGGCCTGGTGGACATCGTCAAGAAGCCCGTGCTCATCGAGATGTGGGATGAGAGGTTCTTCTATTTCGTGCTCAAGTTCGAGTTCAACTTCGTGGACACCCTGGACAAGGCCAGCGCTCTGGCCACAGTGCAGATCGATGTGGAGAACGCGGAGCGCTATGACATCACCTATATCGATGAGGCAGGAGAGAGACAGCGGCCCATTCTGCTGCACTGCTCCCCATCCGGGGCCATTGAGCGGGTCATGTACGCCATTTTAGAGAAAGCGGCCCGCCTCTCCGAGGAAGGCAAACTTCCCATGCTGCAGACATGGCTCTCACCCACGCAGATCAGGGTCATTCCCGTGGCCGAGAGGCACCAGGCCCGGGCCCTGGAGGTCGCCGGCGAGCTGGGATTCAGGACTGACATTGATGACCGCGATGAGACTGTGGGCAAGAAGATCCGCGATGCAGGCAGGGAATGGATACCCTACGTGGTGGTAATAGGAGACGAGGAGCTGGAATCCGGCAAGCTCTCCGTTACCATTCGCGCCGATTCCACGCCCAAGTCTCCAGCCAAGTCCAAGATGACTGTGGAATACCTGCGAAGAAGAGTCTCTTCCGAGACCGCTGGAAAGCCATGGCGAAGACTGCCGATGGCCCTGAAGCTCTCCGAGCGGCCCAAGTTCATTTAAGCTTAAAGCAAAAAAGAGGGGAAGAGCCGCAAGCGCACCGAACCGTAGCTCGCGGCTGTGATCCCTCTCTTCTATTTTCCCGTATCAAAAAATTTTTAATACTTTGCCACCGATTTAATACCTAATTATATTGTGCCTGGCTTTCCAGTTCCAGGCCAAGCCAACCAATAGATAAACGAGGCAAGAAGATGACACATGCCGATGAAAATACGATGGATCCATTCAATATCGGGCTCTACATCATCGAGGCGGGACTCATCGGAATAGTAATCTATGCCATGGCAGTACTGCCGGCTCTATTCAAGCCAATGATCTGATCGAGTTTGAAGTCTCCCTCCAGAATGGATTGATCGGAGATCGACGATCGGTGATCAGTGATCGGCAGACCATTTACTATTAGCTTTGGCTTTTTTGCTTCGCGGGAGTTGCCAGAGGCTTAGCAGCCTGAGAAAAGACGTTCTGCGTGGCAGTTACATTATAGAAAGTCCTTACCCGGCCTTCCGGATACACCACCGAGAACCGGGCAATTCCCTCCTTCTGGGGCTTGTCTTTGCTGCCGAAGGGCATGGAATCGAAAAGATAATAGCCGCTATTGTATTTGCCTGCACCCACCACCTGCAGGGCAGCGCCGTCTATATCCGCCTTTATGAGCTTGACATCGCTGTATCCTCCCAGGAACGAGATCAGCTCAGGCTCCAGATATCTGCATCCTAAAGCCATGACATAGAAGCGAGTAAAAGTGTCCAGGTCGTAGCTCAACTCAAACGTGGCATTATCGCCTTCCAGACGCATGGTCACCTCCTTTATATAGAGGTACTCGCTGCCGGTGGCTGAGCAGGTAGCTATAGTGCTCAGGATAAGAAACGCAAAGACTGCAGCCAGGTATCGCATTTATCACCCAAATGTTTTAAGGATCGACGGGAGGAACAAAATCAGTCCCATTATTGCTAGAAATACCAGAAAGAGTAACTGCTGCTTTCTTTGGGCCGACTTGAACTTCGACTCACATAGCTCGTCGCAGAAGTTCTCGTCCGGGCGCACGGCATTGCCGCAGACCATGCAGTGTTTGTGCGGCATTATATCTGTCATCGTATCACCATATCGGGTTTGGAATAGAGAGTAAATAAGGTTTTGCCTGTCCGTTGGCCCGTTGGCTTTTCACCTGCTTTTCACAAAGGATTTCTTTCGCCCCGCACCGCATACCTTTAGATACTTTGTCTTCTTACCAGAGGCCAATAAATGCCCGCCGATCCTGTAGTAAAATGGGAGGAATTCCTGCGCTCTCGATACTGGGATGAGCTGCTGGAGCTGGCCGACTCCTACCCAGACGAGCGCAGCCTCAAGATCCGCTTTTCAGATATTGACAAGTTCGATCCCGACTTTGCCGAGGAGCTGCTGGAAAATCCGGAGCAGACCCTGGAAGCAGCTCGCGCAGCCGTGCTGGAGCTGGACCTGCCCATGGATGTCTACATGGACCGGGCCCATGTGCGCATTATCGAGCTTCCCCGGCATTTCAAGACCCGTGAGCTACGCAGTGACCACATCGGCAAATTTCTGGCCATCGACGGGCTCGTACGCACGGCCACCGAGGTCCGGCCCAAGATCACATCTGCCGCCTTCCAGTGCCAGAGGTGCGGCTTCACATTCTTCAAAGAGCAGACAGGCAACAAATTCGAGGACCAGAACCTCAAGTGC
>CAYXSJ010000205.1:0-3992 GCA_964467095.1 uncultured Methanotrichaceae archaeon | reverse complement strand
CAGCCCATCGGCCGTGCCGCATCGCCCTCGGGTCCACGGTTCGCGCTCCTGCTGCGCTGCCCGCGCGCGGGAGCCCTCCGCCTTCAAAGCGCAAGATTGAGGGCCTTGCAACTGAGAGTGTAGAGATGAATAAGATTGGCGAATATGAATCATAACAGAATCTGAAGAAGGAAATACAAAGGGAGCTTGAGCCTTCGGGGGTTGAAGGGATTGATCGTGGGAAGGCTCCAAGAGATTACTTGTATTTTTAACTATTTAAATTTAATTAAATGTGCACTGGCGCATTCCTTGCTGAAAATAGTCGTCGTAGTAATATCCATATTCCTGATAGTAATAGCCCGATCCTAATCCCGGGCAATTTCAGGCACATCCGTCTCCGCCAGCCTGGCCACTGCGTAGGCCGGAAACACGTCAGATATTCTGGCCCCGTACATCTCCGAAAGGCGAATGCACTCCAGCCCCAGGAATGCCGCCGCCTCCGCGATCAGCCCCTCGCCGATCCCAGCTGCCGCAACCTTTGTCAGGCCGTGCTTTTCCGCCTGCCTCTTCATGGCAGCCACGAGAATCTTCTTCTGCCTCTCGCATGCCTGCTCGGCTATGGCCAGGGCCGCAGCCTCGCCGATCTCCTCCAGATCTGCGCAGACAGAGCGCGCCAGCCGGCGCAGAGCCGCCTCGCGATCCTTTCCAGCTCCATCTGCCGTATCGCAGGAATAGCGCTCCTCTGAGATCCGGCCTAAAGCCAGGCGGGCGTCGGCGATGATGGCGAAAAACTCAGGCGCAAGCGGCACCTTTCGCCCTCTGATCCTGGCCACGGGCAGGAGAGCATCCAGCCTCGTTCTCAGCATCCCCATGTAGACCAACTCGCCCTCTGCCAGGCGCAAGAAGTCAGTCTTCGCAGCAAGCACCTCTCCTTTAATCGGGATCAGGTCCGTTGTGGTGCTGCCCATGTCCACAAACAGACAGTCTCCCACCTCGCGTGCCAGCAGAGCTGCAGAAGCAGCCCAGTTAGCTGCAGCCAGTTCCAGCGGGTCGGTCCAGGCAAAACCACTTGCGCCCCAGAAGTAGACTGGGCAGGAGAAGGCCCGCTTCACGGCTGCCGTCAGGCTTAAAGTGCCCTCCCGCTTGGTGGAGAAGCAGTCGGCCAGCTCGCCCGTGATAACGACCGCCACCGCCTGGGGCTCCCGCAGGGCAAAGAGGCGCAACACATCGTCCAGGGGCGCATGCTTCCAGAGGGGCAGGTAGACGCTTTCTGCCAGCAGGCCGTCGGAGCTTGCGGCTTTTGTGTTGGCTCCACCAATATCCAGGCCCAGGATCATTGGCCAGCTTTAGGCCATTCGAACCATAAAAGCTTTAGGTCGGAAGATATCTTTAAGCCACCAACTTTCGGAGATCATGATCATGGCTGCCAAGGAGAAGTTTGCTGAGCCCACATATCTGGAATGTGGATTCGGAGAGCTGGAGTATAAGGTAATAAAGCCCGAGATTTGCTGCCGCTGCGGCACCTGCGAGGCCTTCTGCCCCAGAATTGAGCACGTGGAGAACAAGCCCGCCCTGGTAAATTACGATCCCCTCTGCGGACTATGCTTCACCTACTGCCCCAGGACCTTCCTGGACATGGGCGCAATGGAAGCAAAGCTCTTCGGCAGGACAAGAAATGCCGACGAGGCTCTGGGAATCTACAGGAAGGCTGTCTCCGCTCAGGCCCAGCCGACGCTGGGAAAGGCTCAAGACGGCGGCGTTGCCACCGCCCTGCTGGTGCAGGCTCTGCAGTCGGGCATGATCGACTGCGCCATTGTCACAGACAGGGATGAAGAGTGGAGAACTGTAGGCCATGTGGCCACAACTGCCGAGGAGATCAGAAATGCAGCCGGAACCAAATACACCATCAACAACAGCGTCCTGGCTGTGAAGGAGGCTTTAGAGAGGGGCTTCAAGAAGATCGGTTTTGTGGGCACCCCCTGCCAGATTCAGGGGCTGCGCAAGGTCAAGCTCCTGGATGAGCCCTACCAGTTCGGCCAGGATAAGATTGCTCTGCTCATCGGCCTCTTCTGCATGGAGAACTTCGACTACGATGCTCTCATGAACGGCCTGGTGAAGGGCAAGTTCGGACTGCTGCCGAAGGACGTAGCCCGCTTCGAGATCAAGAAGGGCATGTTCCGGGTGATCGACAAGACCGGAAAAGCTCACGAGGTCAAGATCGATGAGACGGACGAGTACACCTTCCCGGGATGCGGTCCATGCTTTGACTTTGCCAGCGAGCTGGCGGACGTCTCCGTGGGCAGTGTAGGCTCGGGCGAAGGCTGGTCTACTGTTCTCACTCGCACTGATGCGGGAGAGAAGCTCTACGCTGAAACGCTGGCTGCGGGCGCGGTACAGGAGAAAGCAGTCTCGGAGAAGGGTCTGGCTCTCGCAAAGAAGCTGGCCTCCGGAAAGGTCAAGCGCTTTGAGAGCAAATCCGTCGAGATGAATGTGAGTGGCATCACTCGTTAGTGAGAACGAGGTGTGAGATGTCAGAGAAGTCAGAGAAGTCAGAGGCAATAGACAAGGATCACTGATTGAAAATGCTCTCCATCGGTCTGGCTGGAAAGCCCAACTCAGGCAAATCCACATTTTTCAAGGCAGCAACCCTGGTAGATGTGGATATCGCCAATTATCCGTTTACTACTATCGACGCCAACCACGGCGTCTCCTACGTTCGCGTGCCATGCCCCTGCAAGGAGCTGGGCGTCAAGGAAGGCTGCGGCCGGTGCAAGGACGGTGAGCGCTTCATTTCCATTGAACTGATTGACGTGGCCGGCCTGGTGCCCGATGCCCACCTGGGCAAGGGCCTGGGCAACGAGTTCCTGGATGCGTTGCGCGTAGCAGAAGCCGTAATCCACGTCCTGGATGCCTCAGGAGGAACGGACGCGGAGGGCAATCCCGTTGGTCTCGCCAACCACGACCCCGTCTCCGACGTCAAGTTCCTGGAGTACGAGATCAGCATGTGGCTCAACGGCATTCTCAAGCGCAACTGGGAAAAGCTGATGCGCAACTACAGGGCCTTGGGAGGCAAGCCTGAGCAGGTCCTCATAGAGCAGATGGCCGGGGCCGGAGTCTCGGACAGCCAGATCCGTCGGGCTGTGTCGGAGATGAAGAAAGAGCTGGGCAGCTGGAACGATGAGGATGTGCTCCGGTTTGCCGGGCTCCTGCGTGCCTACAGCAAGCCCATGATCCTGGCCGCGAACAAGATGGATGTCGCGCCCCCTGAAAACGTCAAGAAGCTGCAGGCCTTGAAGGAAGAGCTGGTCATACCGGTAAGCGGGGCGGCAGAGATTGCGCTGCGCATGGCAGAGAAGGCGGGGCTGATCAAGTACAGGCCGGGCGACGCCGACTTTGAGATCGTGGGCCAGCTTAACAAAGCTCAGACGGCGGGCCTGGAGAAGATCAGGCTGCTGATGAAGCAGTACGGCGGAACGGGGGTGCAGCAGTGCATCAACCGGGCCGTCTTCGAGCTCTTGGATTACATCGTGCTCTATCCGGTAGAGGATGAGAACAAGTTCACGGACAAGAAGGGTGTGATCCTGCCCGATGCTTACCTCATGAAGCGGGGCAGCACGGCGCGCGACCTGGCCTTCCGGGTGCATTCCGATATCGGCGAGAGCTTCCTCTTTGCCATCGATGCCAAGAGCAAGATGAGGCTGGGGGAGAAGCACGAGCTGAAGGACGGGGATGTCATAAAGATAGTGTCGACGAAATAAAAATGGGAATGTGCCCTTCAAGAGATATAAAAATATGAAATTATGGCCTGCAATTGGGCACCAGTATTAGCGCAATTTAAATTAAATTTACATAAAGAATAATCAAAATTGCAATTAAATTTTTGTTAGACCCTACAAAAAAAACAGGATGCAGGAACTTAAATGGAGTGATATCTTATAAACTCCGGTAATATTATTTCAAATAACTTTCCATGATGAGTATTGCGCAGTACTTCCCACACATGGAGCAGGTCT
>CAYXSJ010000204.1:1289-3993 GCA_964467095.1 uncultured Methanotrichaceae archaeon | reverse complement strand
AGCTCGACTCCGCATGTGTGCCTTGCGACCTTGCTCCAGTTGAGTTCCCAATCCCATGGGACGGCAACGAGTCCCATGGCGCGTTCGGAGACGTCAACGCCCATCACCACTCTTGATGCGCGCTTAGCCACTATTTTCCCCCGAAGTGGTCTGTGTACTCTTCGTCTCCGTCGTCAAGAACGCCCTCTGGTTCGTCGTCGTCGAAAAGCGACTCTTGGCGCTCCGAGCTGTCCAACGGTCGCTCGAAGACGACGGCTCCTGTATCGAGCCGACGGTGAATCACCTTTCCAAGCCGCATATCGGTCTCTTCGGTGACTTCGACATCCCGCTTTTCTTCGCCACTCTGGACAGCCTCGAGTTTTGCGCGGTGCTCCTTCTTGAGTGCCTTGATGATTGCCGAGTGCTTGTCTACCTCATCTTTTCTCGCCGCTTCGGCCTCGATGATCTTGCCATCAAGGTCGACTACGATCTTGCGGTACTCCTCGAGTTCGGCTTCGCTGAGAACGCAGAGATGGGGTTCGGTGAACGTGTTTGGCATTGGATTTTCCCTTCTATGGCGCGTCAATTCTGACGCATGGTCCGTTGAATCGAAGCTTCACAGTGCTCAGTGGACCGTTGCGGTGCTTCGCAATGATGAGCTCGAGATCGTCGATGTCGCTGGTGTTCCGCGAGTAGTAGGCTGCCCGATACATGAACATGATGGAGAACGCGTCTTGCTCGATGGCTCCCGATTCTCGCAAGTCGCTCAGTTGCGGGCGCTTGACCCTGCGCCGCTCTACCTCTCTGCTGAGCTGACTCAAGGCGAGAACAGCAACCCCCAGCTCGCCTCCTAGCGTCATCAGACGTCGAGAGATTCCAGCAATCTCGTTCTCTCGCGAGTCGCCGTGCTTGCGCTCGCCATCAACGATCTGGATGTAGTCTACTACGACCAGCGCCGTCTTGACTCCGTAGTCCCGTCGAATGCGCGCCACTTCTCGCCGAGCAATCGAGCGGATTTCGGTGATCTTGGCACCTGGTGCATAGGCAATCCGAAGCGGGATTGAGTCAAGTTCCATCTGTGATTGGGTGATCCGAACCCACTGCTCGGCGCTTGGTTCTCCCGAGGAAATCACAGGAAGAGGCACCGCTGAATCGGATGATAGCGCTCGTTGGAGCAGCTCTTCCTCCGTCATTTCGAGCGAGATGAACACGACTCCCTCGCCGTGCTTTGCGGAACCCAAAGCAAAACCCAGCGCCGCAGCGGTCTTACCCATGCCAGGTCGCCCAGCAAGCACGTGCATCTTGGATAGCCGCAGGCCCCCGCAGAGCGCGTTGCGCACGGGTTCCCATGGGATCGTCGCGTAGGTTGCTTTGACCTGGCGTGCCGCTAGTTCGTCGTATTCCTGCCGTCTGCGCAGGTCGATTTCGTTGATGAGCGCCGGTAGTCCTTCGTGCGGACTCGTTGAGTGCTGGGTGGTGACGTCCGAGCAGATTGCCTCGAACACGTTTTTTTCCAGCTTTCCAGCCCACTCGCTCGTGTTCCCGACGTCGCCGTATCCAGTGGCCGCAGCGTGCTGGCAAATCTCGATCAACCTTCGCCGAAGGCCCAATCCAGCGATTGTTTTCGCGTGATCGACGACGTTGGCGACGCAAGGCGCCGTGAGTATCTCGCCCAGATACGGCGTACCTCCGATCGCCTCGAGTTTACCTCGAGCGCGAAGCTCCGAAGCGACAGCAACAGTGTCGACTGAGAGCCCCTTTGCGAGCAGCGCGGTGAGCGCGCACCAGATGTGTCGGTTGGCGGTCGAGTAGAAGTCGGTCGCGGTCACGACTGACATCAATTCGTCCAACCGGTCAGCGTCTCCGAGGCAGGCCGAGAGGACGACTCCCTCGGCGTCGATGTCGTGCGGAGGCACCCGAGCAATAGGCGCGCTCACTGGACGGCTCCGTAGACCCCGATTCCTGCCTCCCAGTCCGCGTCAGAAACGTCTTTCGACCAGTCTGGGTACTCCCGGGCCATCCTAGCCGCCTGCTCGCGTCTACGGGCCTCCTGGGTGCGTCTACGGATTTCCGCCAGGAACGCCTTCCGGCCCTCGAGCGTGGTCGGCATCGGCTCGTCGGGTATCAGGCCGGCCGCGATGCTCTGGCGGTGCCGGTCCTCGAGCTCGCGAATGCGATCGGTGACCTTCGCGTCGACTCGAGCCGCCCACTCCGGGTCGTGATCCTCGGCTGGCGGCACCGGAGAGTCATCGAGAACGCGTTCCCCGCGCTGCTTCGCGAACTTGATCGCGTTGCGGAGCCAGGTGCGAAGTGCCGCGTCCCAGTCGAGCATCAACGAACCGCGTGCTGCGTGGTAGTCGCGAAATTGGTCGACCTCGTGCCCAAGGTCGAGTCCGTGGTGAGCCGCGAAGGCCTCGTGCTGCGCGTTGGGTCGCCAGTCGCTTGGGAGTCGGCAGCGTCGCGTCGAGTCCGTCGAGCGCTTGCGCTTGGTGGGTTTGGCCTTCGGTTCCGGTTCTTCGGTCGGTTCCATCTTTGGTGGTTGGTCCCGAGTGCTCGAACCGTCTGGTGGGGTCGCGCCTCGTGCGCGACACAAAAAGGTTCCTTCACTAAGTCCCTTCAACAGTTCCTTCTGTGCGGTGGGATCAGGACAGCTAGGCGGTGGAATCAGGACAGATGGAGCGGTGAAATCAGGACAGATTGGTTTTTGCTGTTTTGCGTCTGTCCG
>CAYXSJ010000204.1:0-1279 GCA_964467095.1 uncultured Methanotrichaceae archaeon | reverse complement strand
AGATGTGGCTCTCTTTGGCTGTCTATCTGTCCCGCGATTCAGGACAGACGCGCACTCATCTGTCCCGCGATTCAGGACAGATCTGGACCGCTCCGGCTCTTCCTGGCACTCTAGGATTTCCGCCAATGCTTTAACTAAACCGTTCAACGAGACCTCTCCGACCTTGCGGTAGGACCTGGTCACGCTGACCAACCCAGCGCTATGCAGAGCTCCGAGCGTGTCCCCTGCGGTGTCCCGATGGCAGTCGAGGAACCGCCCCAGCGTGCGAAGCGAGAGCCGCGCCGAGCCGTCCTCACCGCGATGGGCACAGAGCGCGTTGAGCAGCGCTTGCTGCCTCACAGGGAGGCACGAGTAAACGATAGCATCCCTGACGACAATCTCGTTCCACCCTTCGGTTCTGAGCCGCTCGAGTATCCGCTCACGTTTGCTCGTCATGTCTCGCCTCCAGCACTGCAGACGCCAGAAACTGCGCACGCATCCCGACGTGGCCGACCGCTTCGGTCCCGTCCGCTACGCACCGAGCCACGAGCAGCGTTGAGACCGTCGAACGCGCAAAGCCTACGACTACCCAGCGCCTACCCCGGATGCACGCGAACGAGTCACCGATCGACCATCCTGGCACGACTACCGGTAGAGGCTCGATCGGCTGTCTCTTTGACGCTGACCGCTTTCGCGCGGCCATCAGTCGTCCTCGCGCACGCCATAGCTGGGCTTGCCAACGCCATACGCGAGCCACGACTCCTTGACCCCAGTGGCTTCAGCAAGCCGTTTCACTGCCGCGAACGTTGGACATCGTACACCAGTACCCAGCCTTAGCGGCGATCGCTCTAGGCGACCGCACCCCAATTGCTTTCTTGAGCCTCTCGCCGATCGTCAACTCTGAGTCTTGCATCCAGAGGAAGATGCTGCGCAAAGCATTCAGTTGCAAAGTCTTTTTTCGGCATTCGCACTTTTCTACCAAAAACCCTTTGACTCCTGAACACAACGCCCTATCCTTGCTCTGAGGGCACAATGAAAGAACTCAGAAGCAAACTGGCCGACGTTGATGAGCTGTACGAGTCTCGCGAAGCGACGGACCGCGATGCGCGCATCGCGGAGTTGCGAGCAGAGGCGAAGGCGATCGTGTGCGCCGTCATGGCGTCTGTCGCAGACCTTTCGCTCGGGGCAGTCGATTCGGCGCGCGTCTTGAGCTACGTCCGGAGGTTTCTCACGGTCGAACAGCACTCGATAGTCGAGCGGGTCCGCTCGATTTCTGCTCCGCCGATGGCGGATGAGCTCG
>CAYXSJ010000203.1:0-4007 GCA_964467095.1 uncultured Methanotrichaceae archaeon | reverse complement strand
TTCCCAAACCAAATCGGCTCTCATTTTTAAAGGACCAATCCTTTCCCATCTTTGCATCAGTCTCGCAAGGTATAGCTTTCAGCATCTCATTTCCGGCCTGTTCCATTACGCCTTTGAGGAGCTTGGAAGCCTCCCTTGCTCGCTTATGCGGTACCTCTAAAAGAATGCTGTCGTGAACGGCATTTATCAATCTGAAGTCACTGTATTTGGGCAGAGTCAACTTTTCGTAGATCCTGCCCA
Source organism: uncultured Methanotrichaceae archaeon (assembly GCA_964467095.1). Classification (GTDB taxonomy): domain Archaea; phylum Halobacteriota; class Methanosarcinia; order Methanotrichales; family Methanotrichaceae; genus Methanothrix. The sequence goes on along the minus strand of CAYXSJ010000203.1, from coordinate 3,767 downwards.
GAGCAATCTTCTGAAGATCTGCTCCGGATGCCTGCACTGGTGTATTTATCAAGGCGTTTCTATGCCTGGGATCAACATATCTAATGCGACCTAATGCCGATTTGGAGATCTTGTATGTCTGACCGTCTATTACTACAGTGGGTGCTCCCTCAGACGCTTCTTGCTGCCATCTTTTTAAGCCTGGATAAGATCTATAAAATCTATTTAAAAATTCTCGGGCTTCATTTTCGGTTAATTTTGGAAGCTTGCTTAAAACCATATTTGCACCTCCTCCATAAATAGTTCCATAATTCAGAGTCTTGGCGATCTGTCTCTCTTCGTCTGAGATCTTTTCCTTCTGAAATATGGCCTGAGCTGTCTGCTTGTGCGGATCAAGACCTTTCTTAAAGATCTTTATCATTGCCTCATCTCCAGAGAGAGCAGCGACAAGCCTCATCTCAATCGCCGAAAAGTCCGCCTCTACAAAGGACATCCCGGGCGCGGCTATAAAAAGACCTTTCAGTTTGGGCTCTCTGGGGACCTGTTGAATATTGGGGCTGGAACAGGTAATGCGTCCGCTTCTACCACCCAGTTGCTCCAGCTTTGGATAGATTCGATTCTCTCTGGCAAAATTCGTCCAATTTTTTAAAAATCCGATGTGTTGCCGAAGTTCCCTATACTTCAGAAGCATGTTTATGAAAGAGTCTTCTGGATTTTCCATTAGTATTCTTTCCAGGGCCGCAGCCGAAGTGCTTTCTAAAGAATATCCCTGACTGCGGAGCAATTTTCTTACATGAGCCGGATTGCGAGGACTGAATGCAGCCATTTTCTTTGACTTTGCGTAGCGCTCAAGTTTTCCTTCCAGCTCATCTTTTTCCATGATTTTGCTATCCAGCAGAAATAGCCCCTTTTCTGCATCAAAACCTATGCCGTTGTGCTCGATCTCCACCAATGCCGGCAAGACCTCAAACTCTACTTTGGCAACTCTTGTCATCCCTCGCATCTCAATGAGAGCCTTCTGCTGGGCATAGATCCTCTCCAATACACAGCTCGCCCTGGCTGCAAAATCCATTTGCCTCAATGAGGGCTCGCCACTGCAACCAGCATCTTTCGGACTATCATCAAGATTCCATCCTAATAATGCCCGGCATATTGTCTGCAAAGATGCTCCAGATTCTTCACTATCGGGATCATAAAGGCCATTGTTGAGCATCTGCATGGCCAGCTTACAATCCCAGAGGTTACAGAGCCCTAACCTTCGGTCTATGGCTCTTCTGATCACAACCATGTCGGACAGCAGATTATGGCCTATTACCATACAATTTGGGCTCTCCAGGAGTGGCACGATCTCAGGGAGCAGCTCGGGAGCTAACAGGGCCTGTCCATAATCGCCTGCAATTGATATCAATCGGAGCTTGGCAGACTGGCTTGTGGCCCCTCCTGCAATCGTTAGGTGCAAATATAACTTTGATGGCTCTTTTCGCGGCTTGCAGGACCACGAGGAAAGCATCGCCTTGGCTACTAAGCGGACTCCTCCATAAGCTCATCCTTCCTATTTCATCTCACTGATAACCAACCTATATATCTTTTTAAGGATTACTTAAACACAGGGGTTTCTGAATGGATGATAATTCCGGATCAAAGGCAGAGGTACCCGAGCTGATCCCGGCTCGAATGCTCAGTGAGTTCGCCTACTGTCCACGGCTCTGCTATATCGAATGGATTAACGGAGAGTTTGTGGACAATGCCGACACAGTAGACGGCAGGTTTCAGCATCGTCGGGTGGACTCGAAGGCAGAGAAAATTCCGGAAGACGAATTTGAGTCGCTTCATATCAGATCTGTATCTCTTACCGGGCCAAAAGTGGGAATCACATGCAGGATAGACCTACTGGAGGGGGAGGGGCAGAAGGTGACGCCTGTTGAATATAAGAGGGGCGAGGCTCCCAGGATTCCTGATGGGGCATATGAGTCGGATCGCGTCCAGCTCTGCGCTCAGGGCCTGGTCCTGAGAGAAAATGACTTTCAATGCGACCAGGGTGTGGTCTACTTCGTCCGATCCAAGAAAAGGGTGTCTGTTGCCTTTGATAAGGTACTGGTGCAAAGGACAAAGGACCTGATCTCCGAACTCAGAGACACGGCTAAGGGCGGAAAGATGCCGCTACCCCTGGAAGATAGCCCCAAGTGCAACCGTTGCTCTCTGGCGGGCATATGCCTTCCTGACGAGGTAAACCTTCTCAGAGAGATGGATGGCAAGGGAGGTGACGAGAAAGGGCTATTGGGAAAGATCAGAAAGTTGCTGCCGGCGCGAGATGACCGCCTGCCGGTCTACGTTGTAGGTTATGGACACGTGGTAAGAAAGAAAGGTGATCGTCTGGAGATCTGGTCACCCGAGAAGGATGACGCAAAGGCGGCGAAAGGTGGCACAGTCAGGGAGGTCAGGCTCAGAGAGATCTCGCAGGTAAACCTCTACGGCGGGGTTGAAATCACATCTCCTGCCCTCGCAGAGCTGATGTCGCGCGGCGTGCCAGTACTGTACTTCACCAACGGAGGCTGGTTTAAAGGGGTCAGCCTGGGTCACACCCACAAAAACGTGGAGCTGAGGATAAAGCAGTTCGCCTGGGCGGCTGATCGCAGGAAATCTTTATCCATTGCCAGGTTCCAGATCTTCGGCAAGATTAAGAACTGCCGCATCCAGATCCGCAGAAACGATCCTGAAGTGCCCAGGCAGGTTCTCGATAGGCTGGATAAGCTCTCCAAGGATGCAAGCAATGCCTCCAGCATGGATAAGCTTCTTGGGATCGAAGGGGCCGCGGCTGAAGCCTATTTTTCCCGTCTGGGCCATATGCTCAAAGGCGATCAGGGATTTGCCTTCCAGAACAGGAACCGCAGGCCTCCCAAAGATCCGGTAAACGCTGCTCTATCATATCTTTACGGGATCCTGGCCAAGGATCTTTTCGTGACTCTGCTGGCGGTGGGCTATGATCCCTACCTGGGATTTTATCACCAACCCAGGTACGGCAGGCCCGCGTTAGCTCTTGATATGATGGAAGAGTTTCGGCCCTTGATAGCAGACTCAACTGCCATTACGCTCTTCAATAATCGCGAGCTTTCCGAGGGGGATTTCTTTAAGGCGCAGCTTGGCGTTTCCCTTATGCCCAGGGCAAAAAAGAAGATCATAGAAAGCTATGAGAGACGGATGGAGACTGAGATCGTCCACCCGCTCTTCGGTTACACTATCAGCTATCGGAGGGTACTGGAAGTGCAAGCCAGGCTTTTGAGCAGAGTTCTATCCGGCGAAATAAAAGAATATCCAGCATTTTGCAGGAGGTGAGATGATGGGCGGCATGAATGTTTTCGTGGTCAGCTATGACATAATGGATCCCAAGCGATTGCTTAAGGTACATAAAGCCATGAAGGGATTTGGAGAGCCGATACATTACTCGGTTTTTCGGTGCACTTTGACTCCAAAAGGCCGCGTGGAGTTGAAGGCCGCGTTATTCAGGCTCATTAAACACGACCAGGACAGGATTATGATAATAGATCTGGGTCCCGAGGATGGCAAGGTCATGGATAGAGTGGAATTCCTGGGCATCCATCCTCATGAATCGGAGCGTAAGGCGATTGTAATTGGATAATTTGCTATAGCCCTTCCCATACTTCAACCAGAGCCGAAAGAAGCGCAACTGATATAAATATTGAGCAGTAATATTTTGCCTGCTTGATTTGGTGAACAGGCCCCCTGATTGATCAGGAACATCCGAGCCAGACGGATGAATCGCGGGACGG
>CAYXSJ010000202.1:1558-4023 GCA_964467095.1 uncultured Methanotrichaceae archaeon | reverse complement strand
CAGGAATGGTTTGCGCCGCCTGTACGGCAGCCATCGAGAAGGCTCTGCGCAATTTGGAGGGCGTTGCCATCGCTCAGGTCAACCTGGGAACGGAGATGGCATCAGTCGAATACGATCCTGAGAAGCTGCACCTTGCCGATCTGGAAAAGGCGATAAGGGACACGGGCTACGATGTGATCGACGAGAAGGTCGTGCTTAAAATAGGAGGCATGGTCTGTGCCATGTGCGTGGGAGCTCTTGAAATCGCCCTCAAGAAGCTGGACGGCGTAGTGGACGTGCGCGTGAACCTGGCTTCTGAAAAAGCCTATGTCACCTTCAATCCCCGCATGGTTGGCCTGGAGGAGATGAAGAAGGCCGTTATCGATACGGGCTACCAATTCCTGGGCCTTGCCGGTGAGGAGGCTTTAGCCGACAGGGAGAGAGAGGCCCTTCAGAAGGATTTGGCAGACAAGAAGCGGCGCATCATCATCGGCTTTGCTACCAGTCTCTTTCTCATGGCTCTGATGTATCTGCCCGTGCACAGAATCATTCCCATGCAAACGGCCATGGCCGTCCCCAATTTTATGAGCCTCTTCATGCTCATAGTATCAGCTCCGGTCTTTGTCTATGTGAGCTACCCCATCTTTAAGGCCGCCCTGCGGGCGCTCTCTAACAGGAATCTGGATATGGACGTCATGTACGGCATGGGCATTGGGGTGGCCTATGGCTCCAGCATTCTTGGAACCTTCGGAATTGTGCTCACAGCAGATTTTATGTTTTATGAGACGGCAGTCATGCTGGCCTCCTTTCTCACCCTGGGCCGCTATTTAGAGGCCAGGGCCAAGGGCCGCACCTCGGAGGCCATTAAAAAGCTGGTGGGCCTTGTGCCCAGGAGGGCCACTATTCTTAAGGACGGGCGAGAGATCGAGGTAGCTGCAGAAGAAGTGTTAGAGGGCGACGTGCTCCTGGTCAAGCCCGGCGAAAAGATTCCTGCGGACGGCGTGGTTCTGGAGGGAGAAAGCTACGTAGACGAGTCCATGATCACGGGCGAGAGCGTTCCTGCCTTCAAGGGGCCGGGCGTCCGGGTAGTGGGCGGCACCCTCAACAAGAACGGCTCTCTCAAGTTCTCTGCCACCCGTGTAGGCAAAGACACAGTCCTGGCCCAGATCATCTCCCTGGTAGAGGAGGCGCAGGGATCCAGGCCTGCCGTGCAGAGGATCGCCGACCGGGCTGTCGCTTATTTCATCCCCACCATCCTCACCATTGCGTTCGCAGCATTTGTTTACTGGTATTTTGTGGCCCATAATACTCTGCTCTTCTCCCTCACCGCCCTGATATCCGTATTAGTAGTAGCCTGCCCCTGTGCCCTGGGCCTGGCCACCCCCACAGCCATCACTGTCGGCATAGGCAGGGGCGCTGAGCTTGGCATTCTTATCAAGAGCGGCGAAGCTCTGGAAGCCTCCGAGAAGCTCAACATCGTTGCCTTTGACAAGACCGGCACTCTGACAGTGGGAAGGCCCGATGTCACAGATATTGCGACCATTGAGGCCATTGCGAATATTTCGACCGTTGGCGTAAGCGAAAAAGAGATGCTGCGCCTGGTAGCTTCTGCACAGCGGCCTTCGGAGCATCCCCTGGCTGAAGCTGTCGTCCGCAAAGCCAGGGAGCTTGGACTCGATCTGGCCGATGCGGTAAAATTCGAGGCCCGGCCTGGGAAAGGCGTTCTGGCCGAAGTTGATGGGAGGAGCGTGGTAGCCGGAAACAGAATGCTTTTCAAGGATATGGGCATTGAAATCATCCCCGAGCTTCTAGAAAAAGCATCGGGCTATGAAGAGCAGGGAAAGACGGCCATGCTCATCGCTCTGGACGGCCGGGCCTGCGCAGTTTTAGCCATCTCCGATCGGCTGAAGGAGTCTGCCCAGAAGGCCGTATCGGATCTGCAGAGGATGAATTTGTCTGTGGTGATGATCACCGGCGATAACGCAAAAAGTGCAGCGGCGGTGGCTGGACTGCTGGGCATAAAAACTGTTCTCTCAGAGGTTTTGCCTGAAGATAAATCCAATGAGATCAAGAGACTGCAGCAGAGCGGGAGCAGGGTGGCCTTTGTGGGAGACGGCATCAATGACGCTCCTGCTCTGGCCCAGGCTGATGTGGGCATCGCCATAGGCAGCGGCACAGATGTGGCCATTGAGAGCGGCGAGATCGTATTGATGAAAGACAACCTGCTTGATGTCGTGGCAGCCATTGAGCTTGGTCGCAAGGTGATCTCCCGCATCAAGCTGAACATCTTCTGGGCCTTTGCCTACAATGTGGCACTGGTTCCAGTGGCTGCGGGCGTGCTCTATCCGGCATTCGGCATAACCTTCCGGCCCGAGCTGGCGGGTCTTGCCATGGCTCTCAGCTCCGTGACCGTCATCTCCTTCTCGCTCATGCTCAAAAAGTATATACCTCCAGCAATACGAAATAGAAACAAAGGCAAGAACATT
>CAYXSJ010000202.1:0-1458 GCA_964467095.1 uncultured Methanotrichaceae archaeon | reverse complement strand
TAGACGGGCTTGGCAAATCTAGAAAATATTTAAACCATCAACCGATCATACTACTACCATGGATAAATTCGACCTTATCGTGATCGGTACAGGCGCAGGAACGCATGTAGCATCCCAGGCCAGACACGAGGGCTGGCGAGTGGCTCTGGTTGATCAGGGTCCCACGGGCGGCACCTGTCTGAACAACGGCTGTGTTCCTTCCAAGATGCTCATCTATCCGGCAGATGTCATCCGGACCATCCAGGATGCCAGAGCCGTAGGCGTGCATGCCGACATCAGCGAGATTGATTTTCCAGCCATAATGAGCCGCATGCACGCTGTAGTGGACAAAACTCAGAGCAGCCTGGAGGAGGCTCTCAAAAAGAAGGAGAATTTGACCTATTATCAGGAAAGGGCGGAGTTCGTCGACGATTATGTTTTGCAGTTAGGAGGCGAGAGCGGCAAGACAATTACCGCTCCAAGGATTGTAATAGCCACAGGCGCACGGTCTCTGGTGCCGCCTATTCCCGGCCTCCTGGAGACTGGCTTCTTGGACAACGTCTCTCTCCTCCGGCTGCAGGCTCTGCCCCAAAGCCTGATCATCATTGGAGCGGGCTACATCGGCTGCGAATTCGGCCACTTCTTCTCAGCCATGGGAACGCAGGTCACTTTATTGGGCCGCGGTCCGCTCGTGCTTAAGGGCGAGGATCCGGAAGCGGCAAGATTGGTGCAAAAAGTGCTCTCCCTGTACATGCGGGTGATTACCAGCCATGAGGTAATCTCTGTGGAGAGAAAGGGCGACAAGAAGGTTGTATCTGCCAAAAATATGGAGGACGGCAAGATCCTCCAGTTTGAGGCGGACGAGATACTTCTCGCTGCAGGCCGCAGGTCCAACGCCGACCTCTTCCACCCCGAGAAGACGGGAGTGGAGACTGACAGGCATGGCTGGATCAAGGTGAACGAGTACCTGGAGACCAGCAAAAAAGACATCTGGGCATTGGGAGACGCTATCGGCAAGCACATGTTCCGGCATACGGCCAACTACGAGTCAGAGGTAGTCTCTCATAATCTGCTGCGCGCCGTTGATAAGGGGGACCGGGAAGCCGCCGACTATCATGCCGTACCTTATGCCGTCTTCACCCATCCCCAGGTGGCAAGCGTGGGCATGAAAGAGGCGGACGCCCTCGCAGCCGGGCGAAAAGTGCTGATAGGGCGCGCCAGGTACATGGATGTAGCCAAGGGCGTGGCCATGGCCGAGGAGCATGGCCTGGCTAAAGTGATACTGGAGGAGGAGACGGGACGCATCCTGGGAGCAACGGTTGTGGGCCCCATGTCTGCGGAGCTGGTGCAGCAGGTGGTCTACCTTATGAACACGGAGTACCAGGACTTGATGCCGGTAATAAAATCACAGGTGATTCACCCCACCATTAATGAGGTACTGGTGCGGGCTTTCTCGGAGCTGGAACATATATCATAGCC
>CAYXSJ010000201.1:0-4034 GCA_964467095.1 uncultured Methanotrichaceae archaeon | reverse complement strand
ATGGAGTAATCTCCCGGCCCGCAGCCCAAATCGAGAAAATAGTCCCCTTCCTTGAGATTAAGCTCGCCGAAGACAAGCTCCGGATCTTGCATCCAGAAGCTGCTTTTGCCCTTCTTATGTCTATTCTCTCCATCACATTGATGTTTGCATGTCATATCTGTCGTATCCACTTTTTCCCCACCAGGACTTTTTAGCTCAGCTCTTGTTTGAAGCAGGCTGTCTGCAGCTTTCTTTGGTGACAATGCCTTTTCCCTCGACCTGGCGGTATTCCTCGCCCGCGCATATGAGACAGAGACCGTCCACGGCCTTCGTGGCCATTATCATCTCGCCGCAATTGGCACAGACGACGCTCTCTGTAATTGGAGCGTATTCAGGTAGAAGAGGCTGAATGGTCTCGATTACAAATAGCTCCTCGAAGGGAAGACGGATGAGGGCGAATGCAGCTTCCCGCCCAATTTCTCGGAAGGCTGCTTTTTCCTTAGCACTGCCCTCTCGATTCTTGATGACCTTTTCCATAAGAGGGAAGAATCCTGGGGCTGCCTCTGCCACACGGGAGCGAAAATCGGGTCTCACACGGACACGTACTCCAGTCTCACTTCCACGCCTGGCGAAGGTCACAGCCATCCGCCCCAGATCCCTGTAAACCAGGGCATTATTCCCCAGGGTGCAGCCGGATACAGCCTGTACCCCGTCGGCAAAGCAGGCGTTGATTTCAACCACAGCCATGAGATCCTCCAGGCCGTCTGAAGAGATCGACTCCAACCCCAGCATATGGAGACCGTACACCGAGGCCATGACGCCAAGAGCACTTCCCGGACAGAAGTGCCCGTGTATCTCTGCGGTCTTCACGAGGCAGCGGGCCATATCTTTATCGCTTATGGCCTGAAGGAACTCTCCTCTGGGATTTTGCTTTAAGCATTCAATTCGCTCATCTAATGCCAAGCCCTGTTGTGCTTTCAGTTCACTCAATCCAACCATCTCTGATTAAAGCTTCCTTAGCTCATCTGTAGCTCTTAGAATTACAGACCTGATCTTCTCTCGATCGGTTTCGGTTTCCAATAGATCTGCAACCCTGTGAATCAGAGGAGCAAGCAGCTCCGTCTGTTCTTTTATGGGAACTCTCATTCCTCTATGAAGGTCATGCATATCTTTCATGAGATCCTGTACATCAACATCTTCGAACGTTTCGCTGGCCAGAGCTATGGATTGATGAAGCTTCTTGATGAATTCATTTTTAACCTCTTTTATCTGAGCTACGTGCTCCTGGCCGATATCTGTAAGGCTGTAATAGGTCTTGCCATCTTCAGCCCTTCCTGAGATCCAGCCTTCTCGCTCCATCTTCTTTAATATAGGATAGATCGACCCTGTGCTGGGCTTCTTTCCAGTGATCGCTTCCACTTTCTTTATTATATCGTAGCCGGATGCCTCACCATCCTTCATGATGTGAAGCATAATCATCTTCAAGATACCAGTAGCCATTATATCAGAATCGTCATATCGATGCATATATTGCTGTTGGTTATACTTCCATTCGGTCTATTCACTCAATCAGCTTCCATGTCCATGTATCGATTTAGACATATCAATCCAGATATATATACTTTTTGAGCCTATCATGCATATAATGTATGAATATCATTCTATAATTTCATAAAAAAGAAGAAGAGATGGGGAATGATTGCCATCTCGTCCAATTAGTTAAGAAGATTCCACTCCCAGCACCTTAAGAGGATTGATGCCCGCCCCCTGAAGGACCTGAAGATCGTTCATGTTCTCCAGATGGAACTCCTTGAGGGTAGAGACGAAATCCTCGGGAGAGCTGGCTGAGTCCATTAGAATCTCGTCCATCTTCAGCCTCCATGCCCAGGCGGGCCAGGTGTCGGAGTGGCTCATGTTAAAGCCCTTGTCGAGGTTGAACCCAAGCACCAGGCCGTCACCTGAATTAGAAGACGCATTCCAGCGGACAAATATCCCGGCCACGCTGGTATTGTATTTTTCCTTCAAGGCATTGGTCTCGTCTGTGGTGAGGTATTTGACGAACATGCCGCTCTTTCCGGGGGTGCAGTCCCAGGCTGCCAGGAAGTAGTCCTCTTTGCACCAGTTGGGACAGCTTATCACCTTGTAGCTCTCGTTACTGTAGTCGGTAATCGGGAGCTTATCCTCGACATACTTGGCCTCCAAGAAGCCGCTGGAGATTCCAGGGCAGAGGTGATCGTGCAGCTCGACCGCTTTCATGAATATGTAAGTGGCATTTTCGTGGGCCCACATGTTGGCGATGGGAAGCATATGATCGAAGACTTCCGGTTTCCAGGTATCCATATTGGCCAGGACGTGGTCGATATCAATTATATCGGTTTTCTGGACATCAAAACCTGTAGCGTTAGCGTTTACCTTCATGTAGACTGCCTTGCCGGTGCTCTTATCGAAAAAGCCGAACCACAACGGTTTCCATGGCGGACTTTGTATATCGACCAGGTTCTCCTTGCCAGGTGTGCAACCTGAAATATCCATCAATGCATCCAGGCACAAATTTGTGGTCTGACCATTGATCACCGGATATCCGGCATTGGTGAGCGCCAGCACGTTCAAATCACCCTTCTCGAATCCAAGCTCATCTATGGCATGGTTCGCGGCATCCGCGCCCAACTGGTACATATCCACTTCGCTGCAAAGGGCCATCCCAGGGAGCATGGCCATTATGAGCAGAACTACTACTGCAAATCGACTCATTTTCACATTCTCTCCTTTCGGTCTCCTTTCTTTTGATTATATCTTTATCGACATGTCTATGAGATATAAATACTTTTTTACCTAATAGTATTCATAAATATGACGATTTTGTATTTATTTCATAAGAATTGGATGAAGTGAGAAGAAAAATTTAAATTTTAAAAATAAAAAATAATTTTTATCTCCTGGCTATATCAATATCCATAGGCCCCCACCCGGTTTGAAGGGTGTGAGACCATACTGATCTGAATCCAGCATTCAACATGGCCTTTGCAATGAAACCCTGATCGAAGGCCATCATCGGGCCGTTCATGGCCCAGCCCACAGTACAGAGCACATAGAAGTCCGGCTTCGTTCCCTCATCAGTAAGGCCTTCAGAAAGGTTCACGAAAAGGCCGCCGGGATTGAGGAACTCGTAGATCTTCTTCATCACATAGTCCATATTCTCCCGGGCGAAATTGAGGGTGGCACTTGCCCAGATGAGATCGTAACCCTCACCGATGGGATCATGATTGTAATCTCCAGCAAGAATCTCCATCCGGCCTTCCATTCCATACTCTTTGATGAACCTCTCCGCAACTTCGACTACAGGCTTTCGGTCAAAGATCACTCCCCTCATGGTGGGATGCTTTGCGACCATTGAAATTCCGAAGATGCCAGGACCGCCGCCCAGATCCAGCATCTTTTGAAATGATGAGAACTCCGGCAACTTAGATATCAAATCGGACATCTGTTGGGCAATTCCAGCTCGTTCATCGTTGGCCATCCAGGAGGCAAACCGGCTCCATTTTTGAGGATCGGCATCGTCCTCCGCAGGCTTTGCCGGCGGTCCCTCTCGGATCAGCTTTGTCAGGTTTGTCAGCATCGCATCGGTCATGGAGGCCTGATGGGCAAACCCCTCTCCCAAATAGGTTGGGCTTCCCTCAACCAGAAAAGCCTGCGCAATTGATGCGTTCCGATAGAGGCCGTTATGCTTTTCTATCAGGCCGCAGGTTATTCCTCAGTTAGCTTTTTCTCAGTTTGCCTTTCCTTCCACTATCTCTATCTCCTCCTGTGTCAGCCCGTACAGCCTGTACACCGTCGCATCAATCAGCTCATCCGTCTGCCTGATCCGCTCCCTCAAGGGCGTGAGCTTGCCCATCGACCCCTCGAACTCGGCCCGCAGCGCCTCTGCCGGTTCCCGGCGAGCCGGATCGATGGCCAGCTTCTTCTTATTTTTCTTGAGCACCGCCAAAAAGCCTTCGTAATCGTGCTCGTAGTAGCTCTGCAACTTGGTCTTTGGCGTGAGGTCCTCCACCTTTGCG
>CAYXSJ010000200.1:0-4034 GCA_964467095.1 uncultured Methanotrichaceae archaeon | reverse complement strand
CGCGACAGGCTCCAGGGCAGGCTCTTCTCCAGCCTCTTTCTCATCTCTTCCTGAGCTTTTGTCTCTTTCTTTCCCTTCTTCTTCATAAAAACTCAACCCAATCCACGTATAACGCCTCTCGCCTAATATCTGGCGGCCCGACTTTAAACCTCCTGCAAAACTTTATATCCAAAATCGGTCTAAATATATTTGGTGTGTAAAAATGATCCGACTATCCATAACGCATTTCTTTCATTTGATTGCCTTGTTTCTCCTACTATCAACATCGCTGCCGGCATCCGGCGCGGATGCTCTCCCGTCCTCCCCTGATGCTGCGGGCCTCTCCCTGAACGGCACCGCCTTCCAGGATGCAAATGGCGACGGCTTCTTCTCCCCAGGCGAGGCTGCCCTCGCGAATAAAACCATCCGGCTTTTGCTGGATGGCGAGGAGATGGCCAACGTCACCACAGATGAGAACGGCTTATACTTTTTCGCCAATCTCTTTCCCGGTCGCTACGAGCTTGTCGCTGACGTTGCAGCTGATTGGAGCCAGACTGCTCCAGGTGCCGGCTACTACGAAGTGACGCTCTCAGACAAGCCCGGCTATGGCATGGACTTTGGATTCTTCTCTCCAGCCAATCTCACCTCCTCCCTTCCCGCTCGGGAATATCCTCTCATGCATCCCACGCAGGAAGAGGCGAGCCTTTGGGCCGGGCAGTATAATGCTTCTGACAAGGCTTACCTGAGTCCCGAGGTTGCCGCACGGATGGCAGCAGTGCCTGCCGCTTCCTTCAGCCTGCTGGACCTTCTCGAGTACACGCCATCTGAGCGCGATCAGGGAAGCTGCGGCAACTGCTGGGCCTGGGCTGGAACAGGCGTCATGGAAATCGATTATGCCCGGCAGATGGGCGTCCCCGATCGCTTCTCAGTGCAGTACCTCAATTCCAACTACAACGGAGGCTGCGGCAGCTCAGGAGCCTGCTGCGGCGGCTGGCTGGGAGGGGTTGCCAGCTTTTACAAAGCGAAGGGCATGATAGTTCCCTGGTCCAATGCTAACGCCCATTATCGAGATGGCGGTCAAGGCTGCGGCGGATGCTCGGCTGTTTCTGCCTCATCCATATCCATAAATCCCCATCATGATCTGACTGCCATCTCCACCAGCACAGTTCCTTCTCACGGCCTTTCCCAGAAACAGGCCATCTCCAACATCAAAAACGTCCTTGAGCAGGGCAAAGCCATCTGGTTTGCCTACTTTTTGCCGGACAGCAGTGCCTGGAACAACTTCTTTAGCTTCTGGGGCGCAGAGCCGGAGAGTGCTGCCTGGCAGCCGGACTTTGCCAACGGCCTGTCGTATAGCTATCAGAGCGGAGGCGGGCATGCCGTTCTTTGCGTGGGCTACAATGATACCGATCCCAATAACCGCTACTGGATCATGCTCAATAGCTGGGGAACGACGACAGGGCGACCGGTTGGACTCTTCCGCGTGAATATGGACATGAATTACGATTGTGCCTACAGTGGTCTCGGATATGCTTTCTACTGGATGACTCTGAATATGAACTACGCCGAGAGCGAAAACAACCCACCGCAAACGCCTTCCTTGCCCGAGGGACCCGTGCAGGGGTCCGTTGGCAATTCCTTGAGCTATACCACTTCAACTATAGATCCCGATGCAGATTCGGTTAAGTTCACCTTCAACTGGGGAGATGGCTCCTCCTCAGAGACTGGGCTGACAAGCTCCGGCCAGGGGACAGCCGCTCATTTCTGGAGCCAGGCGGGAACCTATCAGGTGGCGGCAAGAGCCACAGACAGCAAAGGAGACTCATCGGAATGGTCCGATTGTCTTGAGGTCACAATTGCTCCTGCCAATAATCAGCCTTTGCCGCCCACCACACCAGTGGGTCCTGCGAGCGGCAATATCGGGCGATCCTACAGCTACTCTGCATCGGCAAACGATCCCGACGCAGATGATGTGCAGATTACATTCGACTGGGGTGATGCAAGCAAATCCGTGACTGAATTTGTAAAATCTTCAGAAATCATCAGCGCATCTCATGCCTGGTCGCGATCTGGAACATACTATGTCCGGGCCAGGGCCACTGACAGCCAGGGTGGGCTGTCTTCCCTGTCCTCGTATTGCAAAGTCAGAATATCATCTGATACCACCAACAGTCCCCCTAAAAAGCCCTCTACTCCGGCAGGTATTGATAGCGGCCTTGCGGGCAGGAGTTATTCCTTCCTTGCATATACCAGCGATCCCAATCGAGATCAGATCTTCTACACATTTGACTGGGGCGACGGCAATACCGCGCAAACCGGCCTGGTAGCCTCGGGAAAATCGGCACGCATGCTGCATACCTGGAGCCGGGCAGGAACCTATCAGGTCCGGGTCATGGCCAGTGACAGCAATGGGGCATCATCTCTCTGGTCCCCCTTCAAAAAGGTGATAATTGAGAATAAGAAATCCACCCGGTCAGCATCTCGAGTAGACGCAAAAAAGACAACTGCGAAATCCGGCAATGCCTGCTCCTGCCAGGAAAAATCGAGCAAATAGAAAATTTTTGGCATGAAGAATGCGGCAAGCATCCACATGCTGCCACCTTCTCATGCCATTTTTCTTAATCTCTGCGCAAAAGGCCTAGCAGATTTCTTTCTGCAGATCCCTGACCAGCGCCTCGGCTCTCTTCCGGACGAGCTCTGGGTCCACAGGAACCCTGGCCACGCCGGTCTCAATGGCGGCGCGAGCGACGGCTGCGGCAACGGCTGGAACGACTCTTCGGTCAAAAGGTGAGGGAATGATGCACTCCTCGGATACGTTCTCCACCAGGCCGGCAATGGCCCGCGAAGCTGCGATCTTCATGGCCTCATTTATGTCGGAGGCCCGCACATCCAGTGTCCCGCGAAAGATCCCTGGAAAGCCCAGCACATTGTTGACTTGATTGGGAAAGTCGGATCGACCGGTGGCTACGACCCGTGCGCCCGCCTGCAAGGCCAGGTCGGGCATGATCTCAGGCACGGGATTGGCCATGGCAAAGACTATGGCATCAGCGGCCATGCTCTTTACCATGGCGGGAGTCACAATGCCTGCTACCGACAGGCCCAGGAAGATGTCTGCTCCGGCAATGGCGTCGGATAGTGTGCCAGTAACATTGCGGGGATTGGTCATTTTGGCGATCTGCATTTTGGCCGGGTTGAGGTCGAGCCTTCCCTGGTGGATCACTCCCCGGCTGTCGCAGAGTATGGCGTCCTTTACCCCGAAGCTGTAGAGAAACTTGGTAACGGCAATGCCAGCTGCGCCAGCCCCGCTCACGGCCACGCGCACATTGGAAAAGCTCTTGCCCACCACTTTCAGGGCATTGATAAGTGCGGCCAGGGCAACCACGGCTGTTCCGTGCTGGTCATCATGAAAGACGGGTATCTTCATGATCTTCTTGAGCCTTTCCTCTACCTCAAAGCAGCGAGGTGCGCTTATGTCCTCCAGGTTGATTCCGCCGAAGACCGGCTCTATCCTGGCAACCGTATCCACGATAACCGATGGGTCCTTGGAGGTAACGGCGATGGGAAAGGCGTCTATGCCGGCGAAGTTCTTGAACAAAATGGCCTTGCCTTCCATGACCGGGATGGAGGCGAGCGGCCCAATATCGCCCAGGCCCAGGACGGCGGTCCCGTCTGTTACTACGGCCACGATATTGCCCTTGGCAGTGTACTCATAAACGTCGTCCGGATTCTTCTGTATATCGCGACAGGGTTCGGCAACGCCGGGAGTGTAAGCTAAGGAGAGGTCCTGCACCGTAGCGCAGGGGACCTTGCTGTGGATAGCAATCTTTCCCCCTGCGTTTTTATGAAATGCTAATGCATCATCTCGTAGAGACATAATAACACCTGAATTTAGGATACTGCGGCTACTAGGGAGGAGCAACAGATATAAAGCATGGGTCAGACGGAGATCTGAAAGGGCCGGGGTGGCAGAGCGGACAATTTCTGTTGCCATGTGGCGGCAGGAGTTCATACGCGGCAGGCTCGAGACCTGTTGTCCCTTCCAGGGACGCTTGGGT
>CAYXSJ010000199.1:0-4035 GCA_964467095.1 uncultured Methanotrichaceae archaeon | reverse complement strand
GTATGAACGAACGGCCGTGCAGGCCCAGGTGATACATGAACCGGTCCATCACGAAGGCTGCTCTGGCCATATAGCCGCTGTCCTCCAGAATAGAGAGCGCCAGAAAGAGGCCGAAGATAGGAGGGATGAAGACCAGCACAGATCCGAGGCCGCCGAAGATGCCCAAAGAGACAAAGGACGCCAGATGGGGATCGGATATGGCCTGCTCAGACCAGGCTCCGAGCATCTCAAATATCTTTTCGATAATGACCACAAACGGCTCTGAAATGGCAAATGCGAACTGGAACATCGTCCAGAGTATCGTCAGGAATATCGGTATGCCAAGATACTTATTCAGAAATACCTGATCAAGCATATCCGTTAAAGTAAATATTTCGCCTCCGCCCTTCTTGACGGTAGAGTCCACTATCGATGCTATCTTCTCATATCTTCTCTGTGCAAGGGCAGAGCTTAGTTTTTCAGCATATTGGCTCATTTTATTGCCGCCTCACCAGCTTCAATTATGCTCAGAATCTTCGCCAACTGGGGTGACGACAGATCGGCTCTCGTCTGCTCCATGACCATCTCATCTCCCTCCAGCATCTTTATGGCCAGCCATCTCTGAGGATATTTCTCGGCAAGCGCCGGGCTCTCCTGGATTACACCTTCGACTTTGTTTATGAGCTTCTCAAGGTCATCCCCGTAATTTTGAACATTTTTGGGGCCTTTCGCTCTCTTCTGCCCGGCAACGCTAACTATCGAATTTTTCAGATCTTCGATGCCTTTGCCTGTAATGGCTACCGTCGGCACTACAGGACAGCCCAATAGTTTAGAGAGCTTCGCCAGGTCTATTTCCATCCCTCTGGCCTTTGCCATGTCCCATCGGTTCAAAGCCATTACCAGGTTGGCATTCATCTCAAGCAATAGAAAAGTAAGGTAAAGGTTTCTTTCCAGGTTGGTCCCATCTACGATATCTACTATGACGTCCGGCCTCTCTATAACGATATAATCCCTGGCTACAAGTTCGTCAAGTGCATTTGCAGTGAGGCTGTAGGTGCCGGGCAGGTCCACCACCTCTATCTCCTGTCCTCGGTGAATCAGCCTTCCTGCCTTCTTCTCAACGGTTACGCCGGGAAAGTTGCCCACTCTCTGGGACAGCCCGGTTAGACGGTTGAATATCTCGGTCTTTCCCACATTGGGATTGCCTATAAGCGCAGTCCGAATCATGGATCCTCAATGCTGCCGACAAGTATCTTCATGGCCATGCCCCTTCCAAGAGCAATCCTCGAATCTTTCACCAATACCAGCATGGCTCCCGGCGGGCAGGATTTCAAAACCAACACCCTGGCAAGAGGTGAGAAACCCATATCTTCCAGATGTCTCGTGGCTCCCCTTCCGCCCATTATTTCACGCACAGTTCCAACTGCACCCTCCGGAAGGAAGGCCAGCGGCAGACTACCTCCGGATACCGATCCCATGCTAATCAAGTTCAATCTACCTCTAAAATCACATTCAATGCTTCCCTCTTTCTCAGGGCCAGGCTGTAGCCTCTCAGAAGAACCTCCACCGGATCGCCTGAAGGGGCGAGCCTGATCACTTTTAGCTCTGCGCCCTTTACGAGCCCCATCTCCATCATCCTGCAGCGAAGAGCGCCGCAGGGAGACACGGCTGTGATTCTTCCTTTTTCGCCGGGTCTCATCTCATCCAAACGTTTCATCTTTGACATTGTGCAGCTTTCACCCCTAGGAATGGGATCTCAAGTTCGCTCAAACTTCAGATCTTAATTGTCCATACGATAGAATATTGGGATAATATCTGCTGATATCGTTAGGTCCATAAATCCGTGATCCAAAAGAAGTTAGGTAATGGCTGGAAAACCTAACAGATGATGGTGGAACCGGTTCTACGGCAACGCCGCTTCGAATACTCGTTGAGGTCTTGCAGAATTTTTAGGATGTATCTCTTGAAATGAACTAATATAATAATAGCGAATCGCCATTGTTTCCAAAATCCATCGCCTCGAAAACAGCCCAGCTACGCAGACATTCTACACCTGACCCGAC
Source organism: uncultured Methanotrichaceae archaeon (assembly GCA_964467095.1). GTDB lineage: Archaea > Halobacteriota > Methanosarcinia > Methanotrichales > Methanotrichaceae > Methanothrix. Next base: position 1,993 of record CAYXSJ010000199.1, on the reverse strand, counting down.
AAGTCCCTTGCACCCGAGCACGATCGTTGGCCGGGCAAGCCTGCCTGCCCGAGCCCGGCCAGATCTCCTGTTCACAAGCATGTGCGTGTAGGCACGCCTGTCTGCGATGGCGAGCGGGCCCGGCTTTAGGACAGCAGTGCGGCTTCGGATGACCTGGCCGAGGGCAACGGGCTGTTAGTAAGACTTAGGTGTCAGACCAGAGGAGCTTCAAAGGCTGAGAACGAAAGGCTTTATCTGATCAGGGATAATAATTATGCTGATGTTTGCGGAGTACATTAAAGCGGCAATGGATAAAGCGACCTACGAGATAATCGACGATCCAGAGCCTTTTTATGGCGAGATCCCTGAGCTTCAGGGAGTATGGGCTTCAGGAAAGACGCTTGAGGCCTGTCGGGATGACCTAATGAGTGCTCTCGAAGATTGGATAGCGTTCCGCCTAAGGACGGGAAGATCGATTCCTTCGATCGGTGGAACTTCAATTTCCGTCTCATCGGAGCCGATTAGCGTTGTCGAATAAACTAACTCCCGTCTCCCAACGTGAGCTTGTAAGACGATTAAGGAAATCTAGCAGAAGTGTTTCAGTCCCATCTGGCCCTCAGGCCCGACCCGCCTCCTGCCACCTGATATGATCGCTTGCCAGGCAAGCCAGCCTTCCACGACAGCTCCGCAGATCCGGACGGCCCGGCCCACGGTCGGCGGCCACGAGCGCAGCCGAAAGCCGGGCACGGGCGTAAGGACTGCTGATTGCATCGCATCAATGCCAAGCTTGAGACGGCTTAAGGTTTGCCAAAACGTCTCTGTGTGCTTCTCAGCGTTTTTCTTCCTGTAACCATCTGTTTTAATTCTCCCGCTACGATTATTAACCGCAGAGCCGCAGAGTTCGCAGAGCCGCGCAATCAGATAGGGGGTCTGTCACAGAGATTATTTAAGCGTCTTTGTGCGTCCTTTGTGCGCTTTGTGCCTTTGTGGTGCCCGTAGTTGCTAGGTTATAATTATCAGCTGATAGTAACAGCAAATCACCACGGCGTCCCAAAATCCTGCCTCCAGAGAAGCCGCTTCAGCCGGAGTCCAGCTCCACCTGACTCCAGGCCCGACCGCCCCCCCTGCCTGCCCTGCTAACAGCGCCGCAGTTCCAGACAGCCTGGCCCACGGGCGGTGGTCTACACCATGCGAAGAAAAAGTCTATATCTCATCGACGATTATATTTCGTTGATGTTTGCTGAGTATATTCAAGCAGCAATGGATAAGGCAACTTACGAGATCATCGATGACCCAGAGCCATTCTACGGAGAGGTTCCAGAGCTTCAAGGACTGTGGGCAACAGGAAAAACTCTAGAGGAATGCCGAAAGAACCTCATAGATGCCCTTGAAGACTGGATAGCAGCGCACCTGGCGTGGGGCTACCCGGTCCCGCCTCTCGAAGGTCATACGATACAAGTCTCGAAGGAGCCGATAGCCGTTGCAGACTAAACTCGCCCCAGTTTCATGGCACGAGCTAACCAGGCGTCTCAACAAGCTGGGGTGGGATGGACCTTTTCCTGGCAAGAAGCATCCATACATGCGTAAGGATGGAATATTTCTGCTCATTCCCAATCCACATCATGGCGAAGATGTCAGCGTTGACCTCATTAAGAAGGTCCTAAAAAGAGCAGAAATCGATCGTGACAAATGGTTTGAAGCTGCATAGCTGCCACCGAAGAAGCCACCTCAGCCGGAGCCCAACCTTGCCTGACCCCAGACCCGACCGGCCTCCTGCCCCCGAGCACGAGCGCTTGCCAGGCAATCCAGCCCACCTTGACGATAGCGCTGCAAGACCGGACGGCCCGGCCCACGGTCGGCGGCCACGAGCGCAGCCGGAAGCCGGGCACGGGCGTAAGGACTGCTGATTGCATCGCATCAATGCCAAGCTTGAGACGGCTTAAGGTTTGCCAAAACGTCTCTGTGTGCTTCTCAGCGTTTTTCTTCCTGTAACCATCTGTTTTAATTCTCCCGC
>CAYXSJ010000198.1:0-4042 GCA_964467095.1 uncultured Methanotrichaceae archaeon | reverse complement strand
GTCCCTGTTATGAAATCACCACTCAATTTTACAGCCCTCCACCCACCAGCCTCAGCGTTTCCTTGAGCCCATAATCCCTCTCATCCATCCCCGCCTCCACTTCGTCCGCCCGCTCGATCAGCTTCTCCACCAGCTCCGCCAGGCTCCAGGCCTCCCCGAAAAGCGCCTGGTAGTCTTTCCCCTTTTCGTAGCAGTATGACGCCACCAGATCAGATATCATCACAAGCCCGCCCAGAGGGTGGTACTCAAAGAGCAGATCCACGAGCGTTATCCTCCGCTCTTCATTGGGATAAAAGCTGGTCCATTGACGGCGGATCAGCGGACGCAGTACCTGATCCCGGCCCCGCTCGTAGGATAAATAAAACAGCCCATGATGGCTCACAGCAAATGCCCAGATGTGCTCCATCGCGCCTTCGAGACTGGCCGGATCAAGCCTGTAGCCGAGAGCCCCCTCCAGCTCTTTTGCGATCTCCTCCCGGCTGTCCAGCACGAGCTGCGGAAGCTCATAATCAAAGGTGCTCGCCTCGTGCTTGACCTTCTTTGCTGGCAGCGTCTCCCCTTTCGAGACGGCATCGAGCATTGCCTGAAAGTTGGGGTCCAGCTTTCCAATATCGTGAACGAATGTGGCGAAAAGCAGCCGGTCCAACCTCGGTCCAGGCCTCTCGCCAGCCATTTTGGCAACCTGTAGAGCAATCCGCGTGCTGGAGAGGCTGTGCTCGTACAGGCTCTGCCGGCCCTTTGACTTTCCGAGAGCCTCCTTGAATCTGCTAACCAGCATGTTCGGCCAGCCTCCGGTAGACATCGAAACAAGCCCCGGCAGTCTTCTCCAAAATCACCGGCCCCATGATTCGGCTGCCCTGCACTTCGAGCGTCTGCAGGTCATATGTCAGCTCTTCCAGATTGAGAGCCGATGCAGCACCAAGAGCTGCCTCCGCCTGCTCTTTGCCCAGCCCGTAAAGGATCAGCCAAATCTGGTTTGCAATGACGAGAGAATTGCCCATTCTGTCCTCCACCGGCTCTACAATCCCTTCCTGATCCTGTCTGAGCAGATAGACATCTCCTATCCCCAGCACGAGCCTGGCATGGGGCGAGAAATAGTGGGGCAGAGCGTCTGCCAACCTCAATATCGGGCGCACCTTGGGATTGGCTGCATGAGGCCTGAGCCTCTCTAAAACCCCTGGCAGATCCTTATTCATTGCGCCCTCAAGACCTTTCAGGTTCCTCTCAATCTCCGGCTGAAAGAGCCGCACATAATCCGCAGCAATTCCATAGCCTGCCCGCAGATGCCACCGCCCATCCTGCCACCAGAATAACGCCTGGCTGGCCTGCAAAGTGGATGCAGGGTCTACTACGATCTTCCACTGAGACTTCTTCCAGAGCAGTTCCATGTGCCACATGTCCGCCTGGGCCATGTCAAAGGGAGAATCGCTGGCCATCAGGCGATCGTTGTAGATCTTGCGCAGGATATAGAAAGGATCGCCTCCGCCTGCCCCTCCTTGCAGGCTCACTCCCGGCATCGTGCCTCGCAGTCCGTAAGCAAAAGGCAGGCCTGATTTCATTATGTCCAACGCCAGCTCCTCTGCAACGCTCCCCTGAAACATCCTCTGGTTTAGCCATGCCCCAATTTCGCCAATCTGAGCATTTACCATCCAATGCGTGGCATCCAAGAAATCAGATCCCTCCGAATAGTTTTTAGAAGGGAAAAGCCCACCATCCGGAGCAGCAATCAGAGCTGAGAAATCCTCCCGGCTCATCTTCAATATCGAATCGCTCCTTACTGCATCCTGGCATCGATTGTAAAGGTCAACGTAGGTCTCGCCGTCTTTGATCAGCACTACCACTTTGCCTGAGACCCCGGACCTGCGCCCAACCCGGCCAAACCGCTGCAAAAATCCATTTCCGTCGCACTGCTCAGTTATCAGCGTGTCCGCAGCAAAATCCACGCCAACCTCTACCGCAGGTGTGGAGATGAGTACAGCACTAGAAAGCTTTGAAAATGCATCCAAGAGCCCTCTGCGCTCATTTTTGGACATCTTGCCTGTGTAAATGATGACAGGCACATCAGTCTCACCCCAGGAGACAATATTTCGCGTCTCTGCCTCCAGACGGCCATCTTCCAGGGCTCTGCAAATCAGTCCTGTTAGATTCGTTCTCCTGGCCTCATCTTTAATCAGCCAATCCAGCCAAGAAAACGCTACATTCCGTCTGGACAGCTCAGATGCAGACATTTTCAGGCCGCCAGCAGCCTCATCCGAAAGTTCTATTGAATACTTTAAATAATCTCTGAATTTCTCTGCCAGATCCGCATGCATTCCGGCACGTGAAAGGGCAGATGTGATCTCATCAAAGGCAGGAGCGGTAACGATTAGTGAATGCTCATCCAGGACAACTTCAAGTTTGCTCTGAATGCTGCTAACCCAAGCGTCTATATTCTCCATCAAGCTTTCGAGATCATTTGAGGTCTTTGTGCTAGAGAAGAAATCGCTTTGGATCGATGCCCAAATTAGCCGGGTCAATTTATTCTTGCCGCCGAGCTGCTCTTCAATTGAAGTGATTATACTTCGATCTTTCTCACCATCTCTTTGAGCGGAATATACTCTCCTTTTTATTATCCATGTCTGGCTTTCGAGAATCTTTGAAACTCTCGACGCAAGCTCTTCTGTTGATAGCTCGGCCTGGGTTCCTGGTGCTAAGTCGTTTAAATGTACAGGCTCCTCACGAGCGAGCCATCTTTCAATCTCTTTTCCGATCTCAGGCTCAATCTTCTCCGCCACCAGCCATGCCTTTAAACGATCCCATCGAATCCGTCCAAAGCGAAGCCTAATTTCTGCAGGAATCTCTGGAGATGATTTTCCCCGAATCCCTTCGAAAACTCGATGAGCCAGATCCGCGGAATTAAAAACTAATAAAATCTTGTTAGCACCATCGGAAATAGCTGATTTGGCAGCCTCGATCAACTTATCCTGCCTCTCGCTGTAGCATCTGGCGGGCTCTAAAAAGCTGACTTTAACGTCATTGCATTTTGATTTGCCTCTTATTTCTGCACAATCCATCATCAGGCCGCGAAGTTCCTCCGTGGGCGTGGCTGTTAGGATATGCCATTTCGAACTTTTTCCAATCTTCTCGCCCAGAAGCTGGATTCTTCTTTTAAGATGGGCCAGATTACGCAGCATCAGGCCGTTGAAAAGGTGGCCTTCGTCCAAAACGAACTCATCCACCAATGCTAACCCATAAATCAGCAGGCTGCTGTATTTCACATTCTTCCTGAAGAACCAGTAGACTTCGTCAGGCGTGGCTAGAATAACCGGCTTGTTTAGGGCTTGGATGAGCTTGCTCCTAGGCATTCCGCCCTGAAGCTGCCCGACTTCCAGGCCGGTTATCTCTGCCAGAATATCCATTACCTTTCTCTGATCTTCAAGGAGGGCAACAGTAGGATACATCAGGAGGATTTTTTTTATTATTCCTTGTTTTAGCTTCCAGAAAAGCGGTATTGCTATGGCCAAGGTTTTGCCTGACGCAGTCCCTGCCACAATAAATACATTTTTCTGCTCCATGCCCACGAGCTTGAATGCCTCGGCCTGATGCAAAAACGGAAAATACCTTTTTCCATCTCGATGGAATGTAAAATCCTGAAATAGATCCAAAAGTGGTTGAGATACATCCTCGCAGATATCCGGCTGTTTGTTCGTAACCACTAGGGATATTGACATGCAATTACCACTCTCGCGTTCGTTCTTCGTTATTCATCCAATACATTCATGAACTATATCATCAATAGTTGGTTAAGGCTTTCAGAAGCAATCTGCCTAAGATACGTTAAACCTTTTGCCATGCACCCCGAAACTATTACCAGATAGATTTCTTTGCATTAGCGTCTTGGTTCTTTATTATCTCTTATCACAGCTAAATCGCCTTTGTCCACTCCCCTGCATCCCTCCGCCCACGTGCCCGCATGTGCCCGCCTGGGCTCGCCCTCTGCCAGTGGGCCCGCCCGGACCGCCCGCCCAAATCCTAAAATAAAAATAGTAGTACCGCTTCCTAC
>CAYXSJ010000197.1:0-4051 GCA_964467095.1 uncultured Methanotrichaceae archaeon | reverse complement strand
CCCAATGCCGGAGGAAAGGCCAGTGAGCTGGGATGGTACGCGATATACAATAAGAGCAATGGGTGATAAAAAAGAAGGATTGAGGAAAGCTATGGACAAAAAAGAACTCCAAAAGGAATTGGAAAAATTGGGCGTAACACCTCCATATGACTCAAGGGCTGCTATATATTTGAAAAAGTTAAAAGCTGCAAAGGAAAAATTCAACACATTTGCGAATAATATAGAACTGGGTGAAAATCCAATTCTTCCATTAAAATCCGCATTAAAATCAGATAATTTGATAAATGAGTTAGCAAAAATATTGGATATATACATAATTGAGGCGATCAATGCGGATATCCAGACGACCAAGATTTTGGATTATGAAGAATATTTCAGGAAATGTTTTTTTTCCGGAGATTTTGAAACCAATGTTGAAGAATTTTTTAATACATATAAAATTATTAGACATGCACTAGATAGGATAACAGAACACTTCTGCGATAATATTGAACAAGCCTGCAGAAGAATCATTGGAGATAAATCTGATATTGAGAAGGTATTCTTTAGCGGAGATAATGGGTTTAGCTTAACGAAATTAATTGAGATTAAATCATCGGGTTCAGATTGCCATAAAGGTGGCAAACAGGTTCTAAAATTAACCTTCACCGGCAAAAACACTGGCCTTTTTGCGTGGGGTAAGAATGTTAAGCTGGTATATAAACCGAGCGATGTTGAGGCGGATTGTCTTCTCGTTGGAGATAGCTCAGCTATAAATAAGGTGGTAAATCCTATTTTTATGGAAAGAAGTCTTGCAGAAATAATAAATGATGCTATTCATGAGGAACAATTTATAAAAATTCCTACTTACCGAATTTTGCCTCGCAATTACGGATCTGCGCTTGTTTCTGTTGGAAATGCACTGCCTATCAGGAACTCATACGGATATATAGAATATCTGGATTACAATATGAGCAAAAAGAGCACTGCCACAACCGACTTCAAATCAGGATCAAACGATTGCCTTGTGTATCCTTTTTATCCTGAAGAATTGGTCCCAAACTTTTATAGATTAATGGGCCAATGGACGGCTATTGCATGCATATTTTCCATTATTGATATGCATATTGAAAATGTTCGAGTGAACAAATTCAAACCGATTTTAATTGATTTGGAATGCTCGTTATGCATATTAGTCGAACATGTTAGTGACACTTCATTATTTTATAAGGATCTTGGCGGCATTGATGGCGAAAAAGGAAAAAGCGAGCTGAGTGAAATTAAATTTGAAGATGGGCGCTTGTGGCCGTACCAAGATCGCTATTACCAGCAAAATCGTCTATGGAAGGCATTGGGCACGGGCGAACGTGAAATAATAAAAGTTGATTGGAGGAGTTTAATTGATGGATATTCGTCTGGAATTTCTTTATTGGCACTTGTATCCTCTGGTGAAGTCCTTAACAGATGGATGGCCAGATTGACTAATGTGGTGATACGTCATACTCCTTACCCAACAGAGGAGTTCCAAAGTTCCATTGAACGCATTTATAAAATGGCGGATCTGAAACGATCAATAAATGATGTTGTTCTTGAACATGTCAGCTCCTCTTATGATTTTTATAAAGCATCATACGATGGTGGTCTACCTAAATTTATTATTTGGACTATGGATAGTGCGGGTTTTGATTTAATAAGTTTAGATATTCCAGTTTTTTATAATAGGATAGGAACGATAGATATTATGGATTCTCAAGGAACCAAGATTGCATTAACTGAGCCGGAGGCACGGCTAATCGGGAGAGGTTCATATTTTCCTGAAATACCCATAGAGGCAATAAAGCGTGAGAGGATTCTCGCTCTCAGTGATCCTGAAAGATGTATAAAAATATTAAATCTTTTTAGAGGCGAACTGATTGAGACAGCAAAAGCGGGCAGTAGTCTTTAAGATCTAAGGAAATGATAATTATGTCCTCAGCCGACGACCTTATGAAGAAAATCTCTCAAACAATAGAGAGCACTCCAATAGATCCCGATGGATCGATGACCCTGACCCGCTCCAAATTCGATATCGAGTTTATCGATGATTTCTTCAAACAGGTCGTAAAGGCAGACAGCATTTTCATATTCAAAGCACAGAAAAATGTAACTGCCAGCATTGCCGGCGTCTCTGGTATTGCCACCATTGTGGGCTATGTCGATCTGAACATCACACTGGATTTCAGAGTCGTTGATGAAGAGGTCTTGATAACCCTCAGCGGTTCTATGGTGTCCTCCACAGGTTTTCTGGATGCGGTTTTTCCCTGGGTGAGCCTCAAGCTCTTAGGAATTACATTAACGTTCCGTCAGCCATTCAGCATAGAATCCATAGTATATCATGTCAATATTGAGATTGGAAAGACCAATCCCCTCACTGTCCCTGTTGATATATCTGCTCTGGAGAATAGATATTGGCAGATCAGCATTGCATATGGAATGGACAAGCCCATAAGCATTGATCAGATCGCATCCCTGATGTGCGGCTTTTTTCCCACCTCCTTCCTTCCCGAGAGCTTCTCAAAGGGGCTGAGCGAGCTGAAGATAAATGGCATCAGCTCTATTTTCAACTCTGAAACCAAAAAGGTTGATTTCTTTTCTCTGGGAATTTTCGTCGCAAACGGTTGGGACATAGCGCCCAAGATCTCCCTGAATCCCGGCCTCCAGCTCATATTCACACTTATTAATCCTATTGACAAACACATCCGGCAGTTCGTGGGCATAGTGAGGGGCAGCTTCTCCATAGATAACGTTACAGTTCCAGTCTTTGTCCAGGTCAACCTGGAGCGGGAGGATTCCACGTGGATGATAGGCATCGACCCCGAGAGCAAAGGAGTGACTCTTCCGAGCATCTCCAGCCTCTTCGCCCTGGCGGGCGGGGAAAACTTCAGCGATTTCCTCCCAGAAGGCCTGAGGAATATCCCGAAGATCACAGTATCCAGGCTGGAGGTGGATTTCAGTCCTGGCAGGAAGAGCTTGGACCTCATAACTTTCGCAGCCAGCACCGACTCCCCCTGGAAGGTCATAGATGGCTTTCTTACGCTGCAGAGCCTTTCCTTCCAGTTCGATCTCATCAAGCTTAATATACCCACGGTCCCCTCAGAGAAGAAGATCGGTTGCTTCCTGCACAGCACCTTATCTTTCACCGACTCAGTCTGGTTCTACTTCAACGTGGATAAGGATGCTGAAAGCACCGACTGGATCCTATCTGGTGGGTTGCCTCCTGGAAAGAGCCTGAACCTAACCGATCTGGCCAAAAAGATGCTTGAAGGCCTGGCAATTATACCCGAGGAGGCTCCGGTTATATCCTTAGAAACGGCTGATATTGAGGTGATTCCAGGCAAGAGCGTCGACTTCACAGCCAAATCCAAATCTAAGTGGATTCTGATCAATGACAAGCTCTCGATAGATGCCTTCACCTTCAACTTCAATTATAATAATCTGGCTCTCCATCCCAACAATAAGTTCAGCGGCTCACTGGACGCAGAGATCGCAGTAGCCAATCTGCCGATACAGATCAGCACAAAAATTGATACCGGTGGAAGCTGGAGCTTCGACGGAAAAACCGCCAAGGGCCAGAAGATCCAGGTAGGAGCCCTAATCAAGGATTTGGGCGATAAGTTCGGCATCGATGTTCCAAAGCCCATAGAAAGCCTCAGTTTGCAGGACCTCAGCGTACACTTTGTGGGAGCGGCCAAGGGCCAGACTGGATTTAAAGAGTTTGGATTTGGCTGCATGGGTGCATTTTCCCTCTTCAAGGCTGAAATAGATGTGACGGTGAATATCGATCTCAGGAGGAATGAGACAAAAGGCATTGAAACCGTTAGCCCCACTTACAGTAAGAAAATCGGGGGAACCATTGAAATCCATCTTGCAAATGGCAGCAGCCAGAGCTTCATCATAGGATTCTCGGATAACCCTCAGGAGAAAGTCCTCACCGCCTCTTGGACTGCCGGCTCAGGCAACGAAATAAGCATAGGCGGGATTATAGAAACCTTCGTCTCCTGGGCTACCGGCTACAAGTTCGGCCTGGTCCCGC
>CAYXSJ010000196.1:0-4182 GCA_964467095.1 uncultured Methanotrichaceae archaeon | reverse complement strand
TATGGCTAGATTTCCAGAAGCAGAAAAGAGAATCTTGAATCTCAAGATATGCATGAGCTGCAACGCACGAAATCCCGTAAGAGCGACTCGCTGCCGCAAGTGCGGCTATGAAGGACTGAGGATGAAGTCCAAAGAAAATAAGACCGCTTAAATGATGTTTGAGAGGGGCAGAGTAGAGTTGCTGCTGGCCCAGGCAGTAGCTGCGCGCGGGGCCGGACATCTCACTTTGATAGATCCGGACTCCCAGAGCCCGAGCGAGGCCGGCACAATAGCGCAGGCCGCGGCAAAAGGCGGCACTGACGGCATCATGGTAGGCGGCTCGGTGGGTGCGGCAGGGGTTCTTCTTCATGAGACTGTGCAAGAGATCAAAAAGAAGACAGATTTGCCGGTAATTCTTTTTCCCAGCAGCGTAGCAGGCCTTTGTGAAAATGCTGATGCAGTGTTTTTTATGAGCCTTCTCAACTCCCGCTCCCCAGCTTACATCGTGGAAAACCAGGCGCTTGGTGCTCCCTTAGTCTTGCGCTACGGTCTGGAGCCCATACCCATGGCTTATATCATCATTGAGCCGGGCGGCACAGTGGGCTTTGTGGGCGATGCCCGCCTCATACCGCGAAGAAAGCCGGAGCTGGCTGCCGCTTATGCCCTGTCAGCCAAGTTCATGGGCATGAGAATGGTGTATCTTGAGGCTGGGTCGGGTGCAGACTCTCCTGTGCCTGTCGGCATGGTAGCCCTGGTTAAAAAGCTTCTAGGAGACGTTCTGCTCATCGTTGGCGGCGGGATTCGCTCCGGGGCCGCAGCGGCAGAGCTGGTAAATGCTGGCGCAGACCTGATTGTGACAGGAACGGCCGTGGAGAAGAGCCAAGACGTCACCTCTTTTGTATCTGAGCTTACAAACTCCATTCGCAGGTAATCATTCGTGCATTCATCAATCCAGATCTTTCTCTGTGAGCATAATTTGGACGGATTTCTCTTTGTCGGCGACAGCATCTGCGATGCCGACATGTATTACCTTTCTCATTTCTTAGCAGGCGACAGATTCGCCCTTCTTGCCCGGGAGAAAACCACAATGCTTGTCTCTTCTATGGAGAAGGGCCGGGCTGTTTTGGAGTCAATAGCGGATGAGTGCCTGAGCACCTCTCAATACCAGATTATGGAAAAGCTGAAGATATGCGGAAAGCCGGAAGAAGCCTATTTGCAGGTACTGGAGGAGTTTTTGCGCGATTATGGCATAAAGCGCGTGGGCGTGCCTTTTCGCTTTCCAGCCGGAATTTACCAGCCCCTTTCTGAGGATTTTGAGGTATCTGTAATGGACAGCCCTGCCGGGCGCTGCAGAGAGATAAAGAGACAAGAGGAGCTGGACGCCATCGCCTGTACGCAGAGGGCCTGCGAGAGGGCCATGCGCCGGGCAGTCCTTCTCATCAGCAGCTCTACGCCGCGCGGTGAGATGCTATATCGGGATGGTCAGCCTCTTACATCGGAAGAGGTGCGGGGCGCAATTGAGGTATCTCTGCTGGAGGACGGATGCGAGGCTACGGACACAATCGTTGCCGGCGGCCTCGCTGGGGCTGATCCTCATGCGCGAGGGATTGGGCCAATAGCTGCCAACGCTCCCATTGTCATCGATATCTTTCCGCGCTCTAAGAGCAGCCGGTACTTTGCCGATATGACGCGCACCGTTCTCAGGGGTGAAGCCTCACCTGAGGTAAAAGAGATCTACGAGGCGGTGCGTCTGGCGCAGGACAGGGGCCTGCAAGCCATTCGGGCTGGCGTTTCCGGAAGGGAGGTTCATTCCCAGGTTTCCCAGGTTTTCCTGGATCAGGGATATCCGGAGAGAGAGGGCCGCGGCTTTACTCATTCCACTGGACACGGCGTGGGTCTGGATATCCATGAAAAACCCTCGCTCAGCGAGACCGGGGAGGTCTTGCAGAGCAGCCATGTGGTAACTGTGGAGCCGGGGCTTTACTATCCTGAGATCGGAGGCGTGCGGCTGGAGGACCTGGTAGTGGTAAAGGAAAACGGCTGCGAGAACCTCACACATTTTGAGAGGCAGCTCGTGCTTTAAGGTGTTATCAATGGAAGCGGAAATTTTAGAGAAGTACCGGAGGGCAGGGCGAATCCTGGCTGAGGTGCTGGCCGAGGCACGGCCACGTGTTGAGGTGGGCGCGTCACTGCTGGATGTGGCTAATTTCGTGGAGGATGCCATAAGACGCAAAGGAGCCTTGCCTGCTTTTCCCTGCAATATATCTCTGGATAGAAATGCGGCTCATTATACGCCTTCTCCTAATGATAGCAGTCGCTTTGCCGAGAATATGGTAAAGCTGGATGTGGGTGTGCACGTGGACGGCTATATCGCCGATTCCGCCATTACAATTGATCTGGGCGGCCACGATAAGCTGGTCGAATCCTCCCGGGCCGCTTTAGAGGCGGCTTTGGAGGTAATTGGCCCGGGCGTTTACACGGGTCAGATCGGCAAGGTCATCGAAGAGACCATAACCGGATACGGCTACAAACCTGTATTCAACTTGACAGGCCACGGCCTGTCCAGATATCTGGCCCATGACGAGCCCGCTGTGCCCAACAGGGCTATGGAGAGAGGCATCATCTTGAAAGAAGGAGATGTCATAGCCATCGAGCCCTTTGCCACCAACGGCTCGGGCAGAATTAGCGAGTCGCCCGTCAACGAGATCTACGGCTTTTCCGCTTCCCGGCCGGTGCGGCTTGCTGCTGCTCGAACGCTCTTAAAGGAGATTTCAGAAAGCTATAAAACGCTTCCCTTCGCCCGGCGCTGGCTCAAAGGCGAGAGAGCGGAGTATGCGCTCATGCAGCTCCTGCGGGCAGAAGCCGTGCACAGGTATCCTGTGCTCTGGGAGGTAGAAGGAGCCCTGGTCTCCCAGGCCGAGCACACAGTTGTTGTTCTTGAGAAGGGGTGCGAGGTAACTACCAGATCGAGCAATACGAGTTAAATGATTTATTTTATGGCCTTTTTCTTGCGGCATCAGGGCTAGTCGCCTTCGCCTGTATCCTCAGATCCGTCTTCATCTTTGTAGCTATCATCGCCCAGCATGGCAGCCGATATGGCATCAATTCCGTCCATAAGCTCTGCAGTCATGCAGTAAGGCATGTCGCCCATTTCAGGAAGGCTCTCTCCGCTGATTATTCTGGCCCCTACCTGGCTGAGCAGATCGAATGCGCCATCCAGGTCCTCCTTTTGCTCGGCTGCAATCGCCTTTGCTACCAGCTCTTCCAGGGGGCTTTCGCGATCAAAGCTTCCTGTGATATAGCGCTGGCTGGAGACGAATACTGCAGCAAGAGAGGTCTTGAGGGATTCGAGCATCAGATCGGCATCTTCTCCCATGGATTCGGTCTCATGAAATACAATTGACCTGATGGTCGCGATCTCGTTTATGGCCTCTTCGGGAGACAAAATCTCTCGCTCGCATCGGGCTATTACCTTGAGACAGGCCAAAACCACGTCATCCATGATGTAGATGAAGACGGCACCCGAGTTCTTATCATCCTCCCCGGTAAGCTTGAAGTTGCTGTCCTTGACCTTATTCATCCAATTAAGCCATCGCTTCTCGGTGTAGAATTCTTCTTTCATTTTGCAACTCATCCTTCTTTTTTGCTGTTTACCTGTATGTATCCGCCAGGGCCACTCTTTCTATAACCAGATCTTCTATCCTTTCCTTGCCCACTGCTCGCAGCTCCTCGGAAGAGATATTAAAAGCCTCTATTACGGCCTTTGCACAAAACGAGCAGCTCCGTCCATCCAGCTCTACGATCCGGGACAGCTCAGAGGCGTCCGGCCAGCTGCATTCGCTGCCGGAGCCGGCGAGGACAAGTGCGATTCTCTCTGTACGATCCGATATTCCCATGAAAAGGGCTCTTTCAATTTGCCTTTCACCGGAGGCGTAACGCATGATCTCCATTCCTGCATCTTTAGCGATGTTTCTCTGCTCGGAAAAAGCTGTCATCGCCTTTTTCGCTGCAAAGCAGATATGTCTCTCGCTGACGATCTTATCCGCGTCCAGGGCCTGCACTATGCAGTCATGACGTGATTGCAGATCCTTGATCGCAGATATAAGCAGCCCTCTGTCCCGGATAACCGGCTTTCCGAAGAGCAGGCGAATCTCATTCATCTTTTTCCGATCAGATGAGGAAGCTTAAAAGCTTACGGTCTTA
>CAYXSJ010000195.1:0-4248 GCA_964467095.1 uncultured Methanotrichaceae archaeon | reverse complement strand
CCACAAGGATTCCAGGCGAATGGTCTCGCGAACGGCCCGCGGATGCTTATGGATCTCCCTGAGCAGGAAATGAAGACATCCGCCCTTTTCTTAACCTCGACTGCCCAGGCGACGCGCTCGACATCTTTCTGGCGCAGACGAGGTATAGCAAGCTGGATTCCAGCACTGGCATAAGAATTTTTCAAGATGGGTAAATGCATTAACGATAATCAAATACTTCTCGTTTCCACAAAGATTCATATAATAGTACCTTAAACTTGGTTAGATGGAGGGATTCTAACCAGATGTCCGGACCATGTGGTTATATAATAATAGTATTATTCTTTATAGTTCAAATTGTTTCTGCAATAGAAATTGACTATTCGATAAATGACTTGGAAGTCAATACAGAGTACGATGTCGATGATTCGGTCTACGTTTACGAAGAGATCATCGGCAACCCGGAGCCTACAACCCTCAGGGATTATCGAGTGGTTTCTGGTGGCGGCAAGAAGGATTTGAAACAGACATTCTCATCCGGCAGCTATACCGCCACATCCGGCGTCAATGCTGATTCGGGATCTGTCGAGAGCAGTGCCGTTCTTACGCCAACATCTCTGAGCGCTACGCAGAGATCAAATATCGGCGGCTCTTTTGCCTGGTCCTTCCTGGCCGGCTCTCAAAATTATCTGGGTGGTAATGCGTTCACCGGTCAATACGCAGGTGTTTGCGAAGGAATCTTGAGTACAGTACAAACTTTGAGCCTGGGCCGGAGCATCTATTCCACGCAGAGTTTTCAGGCGAGCGGCTATTTCCCTCTGGCATTGGGATACGCCCTTGTTGATTTCCCGGGTCAGAACGGCTTTGAGAAGCAGGGTGCGTTCATTGCGTCTGCTGCCTACAAGGACGGAAGCATTAGCGGGAATATGGGCGCCGAGGTTATGAAAATTCCAGAATCTGTATACATAGATCCAATTGCCTACGGCAGCGATATGACTGCTCACGGAGACCAGATTGCAGGAATTGTCGCAGGAGCAGGCTGCCTGGATGGCTTCTCTGCGCAAAATCAATTCGAGAATTTCAATGCACTATTTGGACAAGGAGCTATCACAGGAGCTGCAGGAATTGGCGAAGACAGCTTTGTCTCTTTAGACTATATAGAAGCCCGAACCGATGGCCATGAAACAGCGGCATTTGAGGTGGACGCTAAGGCGAATGGCGATAAAGCCGCCATTATTGGTGCCGGTTCAGGCAAATTTGGCCGAAATATTGGATTTGTGTCTGATCCAAGCTCGTTTTTCCTCTTTGAGAACTTCGATCTCCAGGGTGCGATCTCGGGTGCAGCTGCAATTGGCGATAATAACAAAGCTGAGGCGGACTGGATTGGCGCGATCACAGATGGAGAGAGGACTCTTGCTATAGGAGAAGATCTCAAGGCAGAGAGCGACGGACTGGCAGCAGTAGGTGCTGCGGCCGGAAATTTCTACTGGGACCAAAAACTGCGTAGAACTCTATTCAGATCAGGCTCTTATCAAGACCTGGGCGTTCAGGGTGCAGTCGCAGGTGCGGTTGCTGCCGGCAAAGACAGCAAGGCGCAGGCGGATTATGTGGAAGGAGCCACTAACGGCAGAAAAACTTCCGCCTGGGCGGATGATCCTATGGCCAAGAGCGACGGACTGGCAGCAGTAGGTGCTGCGGCCGGAAATTTCTACTGGGACCAAAAACTGCGTAGAACTCTATTCAGATCAGGCTCTTATCAAGACCTGGGCGTTCAGGGTGCAGTCGCAGGTGCGGTTGCTGCCGGCAAAGACAGCAAGGCGCAGGCGGATTATGTGGAAGGAGCCACTAACGGCAGAAAAACTTCCGCCTGGGCGGATGATCCTATGGCCAAGAGCGACGGACTGGCAGCAGTAGGTGCTGCCGCCGGGAAATTCCGGCAAAACCTCGGACAGATCAGCGCTCCCTATGGCTACCTCAACAATGACATTGAAGGCGCCATCACCTTAGCAGTGAGTGGGGGGGATGATAGCCTGGCATCTGCAGATTTTGTCGGTGCCACAACCAGCGGCCGAAGAACATCTGCAGAGGGCTATCACCTGCTTGCAAGAGGCGATGAGTTCGCGGCCACCGGCGGGGCTTCAGGCAACGTCAAGCAATTCTCGGGTATAAATCTCATTGGTCCTTATTCTTATATGGACACAGATGGTGCAGTGGTAGCGGATGTGGGCCTTGGAAAAGACAGCCGGGCCAGTGCAAATTACATCTCTGCAGGTACCAATGGCCTCCAGACCTATGCTTTTGGCGAAAACCTTAAGGCGAAGGGCAAGAGGTCGGCCCAAGCGCTGGCCGGAGCCGGGGACGGAATCTCTCTGGCAAACGGCGTACTGGAAATCGATCAGGGATCGGTTACTGGACTTAGCGCTTTTAAGAATGCTGCCGTTAGCGCTGATAGATTAGCTGCAAGAACGGGATTGAATGCTGAAAGCCTCGGCTCGGGACTGCAGGCAGGCGGCGATGAGTCGGCACTTGCCTATTCTGCGGCTGGCGACAGGCTGACCGTTTGGGCTGATTCGGTTGGTGTAGACGATGGCTCATTAACGGGACTTGGCGCTCAGGGCAAGAAAAGCACTGTCAGTGCAGCAGCCCTGTCATCCCGTCAGTCATTCCTTGAGTCAACCTCAGAAGGATACTGGCTGACGGCAACAGGCAAAAAGACAGTGGCCGGCAGTGCTGCAGGAGAGAAGATCGACCTTTACTCAAATAGGATGGAAGCAGAAGACGGATCACTGACAGGACTTGCAGCGCAAGGTAAGCCGGGAACTGTTAGTGCATTTGGGCTTCAGTCTTCCCAGACATTGCTCGCCTCAACATCAACAGGAGAATACCTTGAAGCCCTTGGCCGCCAGGCTTTGGCCGCCAGCGGCGCGGGCGAGAAGATAAAACTGCAGGCCGATCGTGCCGAGGTAGAGCAGGGTTCGATCACGGCAATCACGGCTTACGAGAACGCCAGGGTTTCGAGCGATCTGTTGACCTCTGGCGATTTACAGCTCACCGTTGGACCTCTAACGCTGGATGGCGTTGGATCGATGGGAATGGGCCTGAGCGGCTCAGGAGAAAAGTCTGTATCCGCTGCATCGGGTGCAGGTGACAAGGTCGTAATCAAAGCCGATGAAGATAAGGGCAAGGCAAAGGTCGAGCAGGGTTCAATCACGGGCGTTACGGCTTACGATAACGCCGTGGCTTCGGGTGATCTGTTAGCCTCTGGCGATTTACAGCTCACCGTTGGACCTCTAACGCTGGATGGCGTTGGATCGATGGGAATGGGCCTGAGCGCCTCCGGTGCAAAATCCGCCTCAGGTGCATCGGGCGTGGGCGAGAAGGTCGTCATCAAATCCAATGAAGAGCTGGGCAGGGCCAAGGTAACAAATGGCGGCATTACAGGAATGGCTTCTCACGAAGGCGCAGAGGTAGATGCGGATCTTCTGGGCTCTGCAGGCGCTGCAGGCGGCGCAATATCTGGCTGGATCGGCATCAATCCAAGCGCGACAGGCACGAAATCAGCCCTGGGAACTGGATTTGGCTCAGAGGTCGTTGTAGAGGCCGATGCCGCCAAAGTGGAGACTACTTTTGGTTCGATAATCGGGCTGACGGCTTATGGCACAAGCGCCAGGACTTTCGCAGGAAGCATCGGAGGCGATCAGCTCTTAGGAGTGCCATCATTAAGTGCGAGCAATGTACTGGCGGAGGGAGAGATGTCCGCGTCTGCAGGTAGCGGCGCAGGTCTTGCAGTGAAGGTTGAATCAGATCAGACATATGGATCGGTAGATGCAACAGTCGGACCCATTGTCGGCTCGTCCGCCTTGGGGGACGCAAGAATCACTGCAAACACTCTCGTTTTCAACGATGCGACCCCCATTGCAACGGGACTGAGTGCCAAAGGAAAGAAATCTTTTGCAGCATCCGCAGTAGGTGCCAGCACAACTTTAGGAACTGATATGGTTACCGTCATTGGCGGCAGCCTGGTTGGGCTGGGAGCCAAGAATGGAGAGGTCATTGCCGATAATCTGGGATTTGCGGGAGGAATGCCAAGTGGATCCGGGCTGAAAGCGAGCGGCACAAAGGCGGTTGCAGCATCTGCTGTTGGGGCAAGCACAGTTTTGGAGACCGACAAGGTCACAGTCGGTGCAGGCAGCATAGTCGGAATGGTGGCCGAGGGCGGCCAGGTTGAAGCCGACAGCCTTGGATTTGACGGTCTGTATCCAAGCGGCA
>CAYXSJ010000194.1:0-4333 GCA_964467095.1 uncultured Methanotrichaceae archaeon | reverse complement strand
CCGTCTCCGTCCGTTCGTCCTCTGTGCTCTCTGCGCCTCTGTGGTTATTTTCCGTAATCCATTGGTTATAATCACTCGCCGGTGTACTCCATGAAGCCGTCCAGATGCCGCAGCACTCCCCTATGGTGCTCCTTGGAGACGCGCAGCTCCCCCGTACACAGAGTGCAGATGGCCAGAGGTGGATTGTGCCGCAAGACCATCTCCCCGGAGATGTCCGGCCAGCTTGCCATCAGTTCCGCCAGCTCAGCCGAGCCCTTGCCGGACAGCCCATTGGCCTCAATGATCCGGCATCCCGGATTGGCCTCCAAAATGCGCTCCCTGAAGACCTCCCTCTCCGCCTGGGAAACGAGATCGCCCTTGGTCATGACCGCAGCATCGGCAGTGGTGAGCAGCGGCCCGACCTTTAAGGGGCTGTTGGGGCCTGTGGTCACATCGATCACGCAGATGGCCAGGGCCTTGTCCGGGTAAGGAGCACAGCGCAGACACAGCCCGGCCGTCTCGTTGAGCAGGATGGAGGCACCCTGGGCGGCTGCCCAGTCCAGCATCTCATCGAAGTTGTAGATGGCGTAGTGGTCCGGGCACATGTCCTTGGAGAGGCCCACAGCCACGGGAACCTGCAGCCGCTTGAACCGGGCATCATCCTCAGTCCACATGCAGTCGATCTTGACCAGAGCCGGAGAGTGGCCGGCCCGGACCAGATCCTTCACGGCGTGCATGAGCACAGAGGTCTTGCCCGAGCCCGGCGTGCCGGCCACCACCACCATCTTCAAGCTACTACCTCGCCCTGCCTAATGGTCTCCCGCAGCGCTGTGAGCCAGCCGTCCACCCGCTCGATATCCTTGAAGACCCTCTGCTCATCCTCATTGGTGCTGATGATCTTGGTCATGCCTCCGTTCTTCATGACAATGCGACGGGAGGCCATGAGGGCCAGCATGGGATCATGAGTTACCACCACTACAATCTTTCCCTCGCCTGAAAGAAGGCGTAACGCCTCCTGCTTCTTTATGCCCGCGTTCTCGATCTCGTCTATGAGCACAATGGGCGAGTCGCTGATGACGGCTATGTCCGCAACCATGAGAGCCCGCGACTGGCCGCCGCTGAGAATGGTGAGCTGAAATGCGGGATTGACCGGCTCTCCGGTCAGGGTGTTGGCCAGAGCTATGACCTTGTCTGCCAGCCCTGGGTCCTTGCCCCGGGACTTGGCATGCATCCTCAGAAACTCGCCCACAGACATGTCTGCCAGAAAATGCATATTCTGGGATAGCTGGGCCACCAGCTTCTTTCTCGGATCGCTTCGCAGTTCTGCCGCAGGCGCAAGGCCGTTTATGAGAATCCTTCTGCCCGAAGGCGTGTCGCCATAGGCAAATTGCTCGATGTCTGCGATAAGAGTGCTCTTGCCTGAGCCTGTGGGCCCTACTATTCCTATTATCTCTCCTCGGGAGATCTCTATCCCGGACACAGCATCGGGATTGCCGTCCTTGTCCACTCCGCCCTGAACCGTTAATGTCAGAGGCTCGATGATTTGACAAATCGCTTGGCTCATGTCTTGGCTCATGTTCTGGCCCATTCTCGGATTGATCGTTTCGCTTATCGTCTGGATAATCGCCTGGCTCATTTATTGCCCTCCAGAAATCGCACTGACCGAACTGATCGCACTGACTGCCTGCTCCCAGTGAGAAACGGTGATACTCGGCTTTAGCATGTGCAGAGGATGCTCCTCTTTGATCCTGGCCACGCCGCCACCTGTGATGTTAAGAAGAATGACATCTTTGGGCTGGACTGCTCCACCCTCTGCCGCTTGCTGCAGCGCAGCCACGGCTATTGCCGGAGCATTGAGAATGTCGATCTCCTCAGAACTCTCAAAAAGCTTCTTGGCCGCTGCTGCCTGGCTGTCTGTTATGCCATAGACCTCGCCTCGGGTCTCTTGCAGCGCGTCTTTAACGCCGCCGGGGATGGCGTAGGGAGGCTTTCTGTTGAAGAGAACATCATCGAACATACCGCTGCTCAGGGGCGCGGGCTCTTTTCCAGTCCAGGCATAGTAAATAGGCGCATTGGGAATATTCTGGGCCAAATGCAACCTGGGAAGGAGGGAGCCATAGCGGCCGTCTGCCCGGAGGCGAAGCGCCGCCTCCCAGGCAGATATGCCGCCCGTGCCGCTTCCCACCGCCTGAAAGTAATGCTCAGGCATGCGTTTTTGCGCCAGAGCGGCATCCAGCATTACGGTTCCCATGCCGTCCCGGCGGGCAATGTTTCTGGCTCCGCCCTCAGCAGCAAAGCCGGGCAGGGACTGCACCTTCTCAGCCATCTGGATCGCATCGTAGTAATCGCCCTGCACTGCTATCAGTGTCACCTGGCTTATGCCCGTTCCTCTGTCCGTTCCTCTGTCCGCGCCCGCGCCTGTCCTTGTGCCTGCGGGCAGCGTTATCCACATTCTTGCCAGAGATTTTTCCGGCACAAAAAGAACCAGAGGCTGACCGGTCAGAGAGGCCACTTGGGCAAAGGCGCGCGCGGTGTTTCCTGCCGAGGCCACCACCAGAGTGGGCCTGTCCTGCCGCTCGGCCATCATCTGCATGGTAGGCGCGGCCTCCAGATCCTTGAAGCTGCAGGTGGGCATCTTCGCCCCGCGCTCCGGCCAGTAGCCGTTGAAGCTTATGTAAAGATTTTCCAGGCCCAGTTCTCTTGCCAGGCCCCGGCTCCTGTAGGTCACAGGTGCGCCTTCTGCCTCTGCTATGATTCCATTCACAGGAAGCCAGTCCAGGAAGCGCCAGATGCCGGGCAGGCTCTTTGGCTCTATCTGCCTGGCCCGGTAATCGGCACGAAGAAGTGAATTGTCATGGGGGCAGGAGAGAGAATGGACAGGCTGCACTGATCCGTCGCTTACACATCTGAGCAGATATTCGCCCATATAGACAACTTCTCCAAATGTAGAATATAACGTTTTCTATTTAGGGACAAAGTTTGTCCTAATTGTGAAAATAGATATCAGGAAAAATACCATTGGTCCAAATGTTAGCAGTCCTGGATATAATGCTTTGCCTGGGGGAAGATACTTCAACCCAAAAGTAGAAATATTTGAGGGGCATTGTCCAATAGTATGCCAAATGTGGAGAGAGTGATGAGGGCGGCCTTCCAGTCGGACGAGAGACTGCGGGAGACCCTGAAAGAGGTCCTGCGAGAGCTTGGGCTTTCCGCCCGGGAGTTTTCCAAGGTCTCGGCAATTCCGCAAAGCACTCTCTACAAGATCCTTTCCGGCCACAGAGAGCCGAATATCACCACATTGCGCCAGATTGTAAAGACGATCCGCCAGCTGGAAGGCTCGGAGGGAAACTTCATCGCCATCATCGCCGCCCGGCCTGTTCTGGACAAGATCAGCGAGAAGAAAATGAAGATTGGAGACAAGATGCTGACATTGCGGGAGTATTCGGCCACCACCATCGAGGAGGCCATCATTGCCGCCGTAAGAGCGGAAAGAGACGGGGCTTCCGCCCTGGTCTGCGCTCCCATCGTCAGCCCCACCGTGGAGAGACTGCTCTCCATCCCCGTGGCCACCATAATTCCCAAGGACAGCGTCATCCGGGCCATTGAGGTTGCGGCCAGAAAGATTGAATAATTGCTTCGCATTTGCCTGAAGAAAGAAGAGATGAGCAGTAATGAGTATGACCGTCAAATCTGCAGCCGCCATGATACTGAATGTATTATTCATATTATGTCTTTTCTTAGAGGTATCCTGTACCCAGAGCAGCGCCCAGAGCACCCCCAGCTACCAGAGCGTGAGCGGTGAATTTGCCCAGAAATGGATAAAGGATTTCAAAGGCAATCTGAGCGAAGCAGATCAAAGGAAAGCCGATCAAAACGAGTTCGATCAAAGCGAAGGCAACCAGAGCAAAGAGAGCGGCAGCGACCTATGGAACTGGGGAAATGCCCCCAGAGGCAGCGAGATAGTCGATGGCAAACTGGTAACAGATCCCTATTATCTTCGGCCGCTCCTGAATCTGTCCAGCAACTGGCTGGACGAGAGCTACACAGATGCCGATACCGGGCTTCCTGTGGAAACCTACTCCGATCCTTTTACCGGGAAAAAGTTCTACAAATTGCTTAGTCCCAATACGGGGAAACCGTTCTTTACGTATTATACATACCTTGATGCCAATACCGGCAAGCTGGTCTACGCCTACGTGGACCCCATGACGGGAAATGAGGTTTATGCAAGCTCTGTACCCATCGATATCATCCGTGCACTGGCAGGCAGTCTGACTGACCAGACGATCTACAACCAGAATGATCCGTGGACCCAACTGTAGATGGGGGCAGATATTATGTTCAGGCCTAAAAA
>CAYXSJ010000193.1:0-4346 GCA_964467095.1 uncultured Methanotrichaceae archaeon | reverse complement strand
TCAAGGAAGGGGACTATTTTCTCGATTTGGGCTGCGGGCCGGGAGATTACTCCATCCGAGCTTCGCAGCTTATCGGCAATTCCGGCATGGTGTGCGCGCTGGATAGAAACCATGATGCAATAGTTGATTTGAGGGATAAGGCCGTCTCTGTTGGATCAAAGAATATCAAGGCAGAGGTCTGTGATATTGCCGGTCCTCTGCCGGTCAAAGATAGCAGTGTCGACATTTGTTTCATATCTACCGTACTGCATTCCCTCAATCTGGCCGATGTAGAGAAAGCCCTGTTTGGCGAAATCAAGCGCGTTTTAAAACCTGATGGGCGAGTGGCAGTTATCGAATGCAAAAAGGAAGTCCAACCATTTGGCCCACCAATTGATATGCGCATATCTCCCGAAGAGCTGGAGGGAACAATAACACAATATGGCTTTGAGAGGATATCTCTGGGCGATCTCGGATACAATTATCTGATCCAGTTTAAAAAGGCTTCTGAGAATTTGCCTGATCCATATTGGCAGACATCCGGCGACATTGTGCTGCGACCGGTGGGGATTATAAAAAACAAGATCGAGAAACCATTCCTTGTTGCCGGCGGCGATGGACTTAAAATGCAGGGAGATCTCGAAGACGCCTTAGGGAAGATTGATGAGACGCCCGAGGAGATTTCGAATATCATCATCGATGAGGGTCTGGCTGGCATTCTCGACGGAATCGAGGAGTATTCTCATCTTATAATTTTATACTGGGCGCATAAAGTCCCTAAAGAGGGCCGATCGCTCACCAAGGTGCACCCCATGGGCAGAGAAGACATTCCTGAAAAAGGCATTTTCTGCACCTGCAGCCCTGCGAGGCCAAATCCCGTGCTTATGACCGTTGTCCGTCTGAAGGGACGAAAAGGAAATGTGCTGGAGGTCTTTGGCCTTGACGCGGTAGATGGAAGCCCTGTGGTCGATATCAAGCCGTATGTCAAGGATTTTTACCCACAGGAAGGAGTGCGCATCCCTGAATGGATGCGGCAGCTTCAAGAAGAGGTCAGCAGGGTTAAATCACGGAAAAAAACGTAATTTTAATTAATATTTTTATAAATTAGCAAAATTTGTAGGAGGAGTTAACATGGGAATAATCCGGCCAATTAAAGGAAATGACAGGGCTTTGTCCCTAAAATTCCTGTTTGCCTTCGGATTCGCGGTTTTAGGCCTGCTGCTTCTCATTCTCTGCAGCCCTGCCCTGGCTTCCGATGAGACGATAGATGTGTTTACCATCGCCGACCCAACGGGCGATTGGGGATATCCCTCCCCTTACGGCCATTACCCGAGAGGGCCTGGATATGTACGGATGAGCCTGATATACGACACACTGGTGTGGAAGGACGAAAACGGCTATGTTCCTGCCCTTGCGGAGAGCTGGGCGATGGAGGATGATGCATATGTCTTCAACCTGAGAAAGAACGTGACCTGGCAGGATAAAGAGCCCTTCACAGCCAAGGATGTGGTCTTCACCATCGATTACACCAAGGAGCATCCCTATCCGCTGGTAAGCCCAAAACTGGTGAAATCTGCCGAGGCGCTGGATGACTATACCGTCAAGATCTATCTGAACGGATCTTATGCCCCATTCATCGAGATGGTTGCTGGAGCGCTTCCCATACTTCCTGAGCACATTTACAAAGACGTGGCCAATCCTGCTGAGTTCCTGGAGGATGAAGCCTTATTAACCGGCACGGGGCCCTTTAAGCTGGCGGATTACGACAAAGCCCAGGGGACATACCTCTACGAAGCCTATGATGGTTACTACCTGGGCGCTCCCAAGGTAGCGCAGATCAAGTTCGTCAAGGTCAGCAATGAGATGGCGGCTGCAGCCCTGGAGAAGGGCGATGTTGATGCTGCAACCGTTCCTGCTGAGAAGGCTGAGGAGCTGGAGGGGATGGGCTTCAATGTCCTGAAGGCTTCACACGACGGCATCACCAAGCTCATGGTCAACCACAAGAAGGAGCCATTCTCCGATGCCAGGTTCAGGCAGGCCCTCTACTATGCCATCGACAGACAGGCTCTGGTGGATACAGTTTTGCGCGGCTACGGCATCATCGCCAGCCCCGGCCTCCTTGCTCTGGATAGCGAGCTATACAACCCTGATGTGGAGGAGTACGCTTACGATCCGGCCAGGACCGGAGAACTTCTGGAAGAGCTGGGCTACACCAAAGACGGTCAGTACTTCACCAAAGACGGCGAGCCCCTGGAGATGGAGATGCTGATCACATCGACGGACGAGCGAGCAGGAGAGATGATTAAGCAGCAGCTGGAGCAAGCCGGGTTCAAAGTAACGCTTAGAAGCCTTGACTCCAAGACCCGGGACAGCCTGGTTTCCGAGTGGAACTTCGATCTGGCTTTGAACAGCCATGGGGGAATGGGTGGAGATCCTGAGATCCTGAGCAGGCTGATTGGCGAAGGGTTCTCATTCAACAGCGCCCGCTACTTTGAGAACCAGGAGTTAAACGATCTCCTGAAGCAGGAGGTTTCTGAGATGGACCCCGATCGAAGGAGGGAGCTTGTCGATGAGATCCAGGTGGTGCATGCTCAGGATCTTCCGACGCTTCCCCTTTACTATGCCGATTCCTACTGGGCGCACGACGACATGGTAAATATGTATTACACCAAGCGGGGGATCGCCATGGGAACTCCCATAGCGCAGAACAAGCAATCCTTCGTGAAATAAATTGCGATTTGTTGGGCGAGATAGGGGAAAAAGACCCTCCGTCTCGGCTATTTTTTCAATAAATCTTGATCAGTTAAATCGCCCGCGATCTGCCATCTCAGCCTTGTTCTTATAGACTCCTTTTGGGCCTCCAATTATCTGGTGGGCTTCTATTACACATACGGAGGAGTAGCTATGGGAACACCTACGACTTTGAATAAGAAGGCCTTTGTTTGACTGCTCGTTCTCAGAAAAATTCCCGGCTTTGCTGCATAATAGTCCAGCATTATGTCCAGGACCTCAGCGGCAAAAACGCCACTGGCCCAAACCTTCCCCCAGGGCAGACTGCCAGCCCTTTTATTTATAGGCCCGATCATATCTTGCAGCAATGCCCGCCGATCGAATTCCCATAGCCAGGTTCTCAGCCGTCACCAAGATCTCTCAGAAAGCTCTGCGGTACTACGACCGCAAAGGGGTCCTGGTGCCAGAGACCAGAGATCCCTGCACAGGGTACAGGTACTACACAGCCTCTCAGATGCAGCGAGGGGTAAAGGTTAGAGCCCTTTGTAGTCTGGGATTTTCCCTTGATGACTTGAAGGCATACCTGCAAGCAGAAGCGGATGGCGACTGTGAGATAGTTGAGCTTCTGAGGAAAAAGCAGCTATTTGCCGTCCAATCGGAGCTATTGCGTCTGAAGAAGATCGAGGCCTTGCTCCAAAAAGAAAGAACGGAGTTGATAGGAATGGCATTAACAGAGCCCACTGTAAAAGATGTTCCGGCACTGCGAGTTCTCTCCAAGAAGGAGAAAGGAGCCCTTAGCGCTACAATTGAAAAGCTAATCGGAGAGCTATGTTCTCTGGTATCACTTCCTGCCAATCAGAGAAACCAGTTGAAGATTACAGGGCCGGTCATGTCTCTTTACTATGAGGATTGTGCGGATGGAAATGGCAGCGGAAAAGTTGAGGAATGTGGTGAGAAGAGGGAGGAGAAGAATAGAAATGAAGAAGAGCTTAGCGACTGGTCGGAAAAGGAGGTGAATATCGAGGTTGCCCTGCCTGTCACAGGGCGGGTAGAGATTCCTGAGGCCCATGATTTTGTCGAGCTGAAGAGTCTTCCAGAGGCTAGAGTTCTTTCCCTAATTCACAAGGGCAGCTACCCCACTATCCATCAATCATATCAGGTCGTCTTCGAGAACATGGCCAGGGCAGGACTGGAGGTAGCAGGGCCGATCCGGGAACTGTACCTGAACGATCCAGCCCGGACGGCAGAAAAGGACCTGCTGACTGAAATCCAAATACCTTTTAAAAAAGGGCTATGAATGGGCTTTGGGCTGAAGCCCTTCTTCTATTTTATCTTATTCTATAATTTTTCTAAAGCTCAAAGATGCCACAGCAAATACCACTACATCAAATAAAGCTATGGCAGCCATGTCAATTGCCAGGTTGCTTACGTCTCCGCTGATCATCAAACCTCTCACCGCGTCCACGGCGTAGGTCAAGGGATTGAATACAGCGACATATTGCAGAGCCGCGGGCATCATATCTATCGGATACAGGGCATTGCTGGCGAAGAAGAGCGGCATGATCAATGCCTGGCCCAGGCCCATGAAGCGCTCTCTGGTCTTCATAATGGAGGCGACAAAGATGGAAATGCAGCAA
>CAYXSJ010000192.1:0-4348 GCA_964467095.1 uncultured Methanotrichaceae archaeon | reverse complement strand
CGTGCACGTGAGCGGGCGGGGCGTGTTCATGGAGGAGCTGCTGGCCGAGCTGGAGAGGCGGGGTGTGCCTTTCCGGGCGGAGGAGATCGGGAAGAAGTGAGGGCCGGGCGTGAAATGCTAAGCCGTGGCTGGATCCGGCAACTTATTGAAATTGCTTAATAGCCTCATCTGGTGTTATTACTATGAGCTTGAACTCTTCAGGTATTCGGTACTCATTAAGGACTCTGTCGCTTGTAATAAAATAGTCCACCTCATATGCCAGGGCGTATCCTAAATGAACAAGGTCTGTAGGCTTCATGCGATCGTCTCGCCAGGCATCGCTGTATAAATTGCAGCATATCTCAGCCACAACTCTGTTTGGATGGCGAAACTTAACTTCACAACGATTTAGAAAACTGACGACCTTGTATAGATCATCGACGTTATGTTTTCTGCCCTCAAAACAAATGGCGGATACCTCACCCAAAACAGAGGTAGGCACGTATAACGCCATGCCGTCGCGGGTACTCAGGGCAGATATCAGTTTTTTATATCACCAGGTGAGGGGCCTTTCTTTCGAGGATGATCTTCTATGGCAAAGAAGAGCAAATCTGTATCGATTGTGATGTCTGTCATTTCTTCTTCCCGAAGGCTCTCCTTACCTTGGCGAGCATTGCATCCTGTTCCTCTCTTGTAATTGCCTGGATGATATTGCCGTGAATGTCAGTGGTACCGCCATATGGCAAAGGATTTTCAGGGTTAAATTTCGGAGCGTTAGATGTCTGGTTCGCCATATTATCACCTTATTTCATTTGGATGCATTGCATAAAAGCATTGCTCCTTGAATCCCATAGCAAATCAGCTCGATGTGCCCCAGTTCCATAGCTTCTGTCGCGCCCTTATAAAGCCGCATGAGGGCCTCTTGCAGATGCTGGCCCTCCAGGGGGCGAGGCTGCGGATCGTGGGGGTGGCGGGAAGCCCCAGCTGGCGGGAGACGATCCAACCAGCTCTATAACTGGATAAATTCTCTCTTGCCACCATGTCTATTTAATCATAATGTTTATGTACTCTGCCTAAATAGACTTATTTATTGGAACTATTTATTAACAAAAATCATGGGCAATGACATGATCAACTGCACGCGAGCCGAAAATGAGTTGCGTAAAGACTTGAAAGTAGCGCAGGCCAGCATCGCCCAGTACGAGCAGGCAGTCTCGATGATATCCGATATCGTCTGGCGCTATGATGTCAATACCAAAGGAGAGTACGTCGGCTCTTATATCTCATCGGTTGCAGACGGGATGCTGGGCCTGCCTATCGGCACCATCGGAAACAATTTCGACCGATATTTTTCCCATGTCCATCCCGATGACGTGCCCGCAGTGCAAGAGACACTTTTCGAAGTGATGCGAACGCGTAGCAAGGATATAACCGCAGAATACCGCATGCGAAAGGATGACGGCAGCACGCTTTGGGTTATTTCCAAGTTTTCGGCTCATGGCCGATTCAATGTATATGGCACCACAAGCGATATCACAAAGCGCATGCAGATGGAAGATCTATTAAAACAAACCCGCCACAATTACGAAACTTTTTTTAACAAAATAGATGATTTCCTTTTTGTTCTTGATGAACATGGAAATATAATTCATACTAACGATACAGTTATCGACCGTCTCGGCTACACAAGAGAAGAACTCTTCGGAAAATCGATTCTCATGGTACATCCGCCTGAACGTCGCGATGAAGCCGGCAGAATTGTTGCTGAAATGCTGAGCGGAATGGCAAAGTATTGTCCTGTTCCGATTATTACAAAATCAGGTGTTCAAATTCCAGTTGAAACAAGAGTCTCCAATGGATTTTGGGACGGCAAACCCGCAATATTTGGAGTTACTAAGGATATCTCAAAAATTAAATTATCTGAAGAGAAGTTTTCAAAGTTGTTTTATATCAATCCTTCCGCTTGTAGTTTGAGTGGTTTGGATGACCACAAATATATCGAAGTAAATGAAGCCTTTTACACTTTGCTGGGATTTAAGAAAGATGAAGTAATAGGCAAAACCGCTATGGACTTGGGCATTCTTACCACCGAAACAAGAAATGCCATATTACTAGAAGCCGATGGCAATGGGAGTGTAACCAATGCGGAAGCCGATTTAAAGGCGAAGAACGGTGATATCAAGCATGTGTTGTTATCTGCAGAAAATATCTATGTGCAAGATAAAAAATACCGTTTTACTGTTGTTCATGATATAACCGAGCGCAAACAGGCGGAAGAGAAAATCGCCACATCAGAAGTGCTTCTGAACGCTACACTTGATTTCATACCATATATTATCGGAATACAAAACCCGGACTATACGATCGTACGTTATAACCACTCTGGATACGAATTTTTAAACCTTCCTCCTGAAGAGGTCCACGGGCGGCGATGCTATGAACTATTCGGGCGAAACATTCCCTGCGAAGGATGTGCAACAAAAAAGGCGCTGAAAACGAAGAGGTCGGAACAGACTGAGATTTTTCTGCCTGAATTCGGAAAATACATGGATTGCCGATCTAACCCCTTATTGAATAACGATGGCGAAGTCCAATTCATTGTCGAGCAGTTGCGGGACATCACCGGGCACAAGCAAACGATTGAGGCGCTGCGCGAGAGTGAGGAGTTATTCAGGTCTTTGGTGCACAATAGTTCAGACCTGACGATTCTGACAGATGCAAAAGGCATTGTCACATATGTCAGCCCTCAATGTGAACAAGTCATCGGGCACCCGGCCGAAAAATTTATTGGCAAAATGATGCCGGACATAATTTATCCCGAGGATGTGATCAAGTGTCAACAAGCCTGGAAACAAGTTGTGCATCAAGGACGGGAACTGCACGAATTTGAATATAGGATTGTTGATGGTCAGGGAGCGATACGGTGGTTATCTCTTTCAGCAAGACTGACCAAGATTGATGAACGTGTTCTGGGCATGCAGAATACCATCCGCGATATCACCGAGCGAAAGAGGGCTGAGGAAGCCCTGATTCTGGCAAAGAACGTAGCGGAAGATGCAGCCCGCGCAAAGAGCGAATTTCTGGCCAATATGAGTCATGAGATCCGCACCCCATTGAACGGCGTAATCGGTATGACCGGAATGCTGCTGGATATGGATTTGAATGCGAAGCAGCATGAATATGCACAAATTGCCCATATCAGCGGCAAGATGCTTCTATCACTCATCAACGACATCCTGGACTTCACTAAGATTGAAGCCCGCAAATTGGAGCTGGAGACACTGGACTATGATCTGCGCTCGACGCTGAAAGAGGCTGTCGATCTACTGGCCATCGGTGCCCATGAGAAGGGACTGGATCTGGGCTATCAGGTAGAGCCAGAAGTCCCGTCGCTCCTGCGTGGAGATCCCAGAAGGCTGCGCCAGATTCTAGTCAACCTGGGAACCAATGCTGTGAAGTTCACCGATAAGGGCGAGATAGCGATTCGCGTCTGCCTGGAGAGCGAAGAGGAACGAAATGTCACAATTCGCTTCTCGGTCAGAGATACAGGCATAGGCATTCCGGCAAACCGGAAGGATAGTCTATTTTCACTTTTTACTCAGGTGGACGGCTCAACAACACGCAAATACGGCGGAACCGGCCTGGGGCTAGCTATCTCCCGACAACTCGCCGAGCTGATGGGAGGCAATATCGGCTTGGAAAGCGAGGAGGGCAAAGGCTCTACATTCTGGTTCACAGCTATGTTTGAGAAGCAGCCAGCCGGGTCTGGAGCGGCAGATAAGAAGTCTGCCAAAATTGGGAGAGAGGAAGCTAATGAGCGCTTCACCTCTGAGCCTGCCATTTCTGAAAACGGCAAGCGCAAAAAACACATCCTGGTAGTGGAGGACAACCCCATAAACCAGAAAGTAGCCCAGGCCATGCTGAGAAAGATGGGATTTCAGGCTGATATTGTGACCGGTGGTCAGGAGGGCATCAATGCACTCCAGATGATTCCCTACGACATGGTATTGATGGACTGCCAAATGCCTGAGATGGACGGTTACGAGGCAACTCGCAGAATCCGTAATAGAGCATCAGGAGCAATCAACCCCAGCATTCCCATAATTGCCATGACCGCCGCTACAATGCAAGGAGACCGGGAGAAGTGTATTCGGGCCGGGATGAACGATTTTATTGCCAAACCCGTCCTGATAACAGAACTGGCAGAAATGCTGGCCCATTGGTTGGCGATAACGACGAATGACAAACCGTAGAATTGGCGCTTGGTTCTTCGCTGTTTTGTATGGATGATCTCTGTGTGTCCCTCCGTGCGCTAGACGTGAAATTTACCATATCAGCTTTTCCTGTGATTCAATGGGTTTTTTCATAC
>CAYXSJ010000191.1:0-4349 GCA_964467095.1 uncultured Methanotrichaceae archaeon | reverse complement strand
CTACCCTCGCCCCGGCAACGGCTAGCGTCCAGAATAATACAATCCCCAGCGTGGCTACCGATGTGGTAACTCCGGCTGAGACCAGCAAAGAGAATCTTGAGACCGGCAAAGAGAAGATGGCCGCAGATATGGAAGCTGCCAGGGCAAAACTTGAGGATATGAGGAAGAAGATGAGAGGATAAGATAAAGAAGACTATTCCAGGAAATAACCGCATTCTTATGCAGCAGGCCGGGTCTGCCATTTTCTATTCAGGCATTTCCGGCAGGAGGCTTTTTTTCAATTTCTTTTTTACGCTTTAGCCAGTCTGTTTCCTGCAAAGAGGCGAAGGTTCATAAATCATGCATCCCAATTTGCCAATGAAATACGACAGGGGGATTTAACATAAAATTGATAGCCTTTTATCTGATAGCATGCTTTTTGTTGCTGGCCCAGGGAGCTACAGCATACAACAATTCCGAATCAATTGATGATCTTCAGGCAATGAATTTAAGCAACCAAATAAGCAACCAAACAAGTTCAGAAGAATTCAACTCATCAGAATTCGCATTTGCAGACCTTGGTCTTTCGGACAGCTATTATGAATATGATCCATATTCGCAGATCCCCGATGAGCAGGAAGCAATCAGCCTGGCGTTCCCTGCCTCTGACCTCAACGCTGACAATGCCACAGACCTTCTGGTCATGAATATCAGCAGTGAACCGGATACAGGAGCATTTAATTCAGATATATCGGCTTTCAGTGGTGCAGACGGCAGCCTATTATGGCAAAAAGAGTATCCCGGCTCCCTGGTCTTTGCTAGAGCCGCCGGAGACCTCAATGGCGACGGCCTGACGGATATCATGATAGATGAAATCCTGTCAGGAGGAAGCTTCATCCCTTACAGCAGCATTTCTGCCCTTGACGGCAGCAATGGCACAGCAATTTGGAGCCGCACGCGGATGCTGGCCGTGACCCTTGCCTATCCAGTCCAGGATATCAGCAAAGACAACGCCTCTGAATTTCTGGTGCATGTATTCGGCCTGGACAGCATGAACAATAGCATGTTCACCAGCATTGCCACAGTAAGCGGCTCTAATGGCACAAATCTTGATGAGAGGATCTTTTCCGGCGCCCTGGCCATCGAATATCCGGCAGGCAACCTCACAATCGACCTTGTGCAAGACAGCATTGCCGCAATTTATCAATTTAACGAATCGATGACGCTCGAAGCAGAGGAGGCCCCGATGAACATCACAGCCACCATATTTCAGGCCATGGACGGCCAGGAGCACGAAATGCTCTGGAACCGGAGCTTTGCCGGCCCGGCTCTGGCTATGCCTGTAACAGATCTGACAGGCGACGGACGAGATGAACTGATAGTCTACCTCATGGAACTTGCCGGGAACGATTCAATGAGCTGCGACATTGCCGTTCTTCAGGGCTCAGATGGAGAGCTCCTCTGGCAGCAGTCTTTTGCCGGCCCGGCCCTAGCGGTGGCCGGCCCGGACCTGACCGGAGAAGGACGGCGAGACCTGTTCGTCTACAGGCTGGGAGAATCTGAGAGCGCAGAGGTGCTGGCGATTAAAGGAGACGATGGAAGGATACTGTGGAGCAAGGAGGGGATGATATTCGTTCCCCAATGATTTTTTTGCTTGCATAATTTTGCATGATCCCAAAACCTTTTAACCTGGATCTTCATAGTAAGCTGGTTCAAAAAGCTCAAACATTGACAGGAGGTGTATTTGATGCCATTCGAGAGCATAAGCGAGCTGCCCAAAAGCGTGCGAAATTTGCCCAGCCGCGCCAAGGCCCTTTACATGAAGGCTTATAACGGCTGTTGGGAGGACTTGGAGTGTACTGATGACGCAGCGCGCGAGAAGGCATCTCACGAAGCTGCCTGGTCGGCCGTGAAAGAGCAGTACGAGAAGGACGACGAGACAGGTGAGTGGGTAAAGAGCGAAGAGGTCGCAGGAAGACGCTCGCGCCATGTCATAAGGCACCGCAAGAGCAGGCCCAGCGGGGCTGCCTCGCAAGCAAAGGCACACGCATGATGTTCACTGAGCAATGCTGATGAGGAATTGAGCCGCGAACGGACTCGAATAGGCACCTCATCAGCAAGTCTCGTGACGTATATTCTCTTCTTAACTTTGCATAATTTTATATTCTTTACCAGTGCGATATAGCTGACATTTACATGGAGACGAGAACATGTCTAAAGATATTCTGGAAAAGGGGGCTATTGTGCAGAGGGACAAAGAGACCTATGCCATAGCACCACATATTGCAGGCGGAATAATAACTCCTGCGGGCCTGCGCAAGATCGCCGATGTGGCTGAAAAATATAACGCTAAAGTTCTCAAGATCACCTCGGCACAGAGAATCGCCATCGTTGGAATTGATCCCAAGGACATCGATGATGCCTGGAAGGATCTGGGAATGAAGCCTGGGGCTGCCATTGGTCTATGCATCCGAAGCATCAAGATCTGCCCCGGGACCACATTCTGCAAGCGAGGCCAGCAGGATTCCGTAGGCGTGGGCTTGAAGCTGGATGAGCTATATCATGGCATGCAGCTTCCCTGGAAGTTCAAAATTGGTGTATCCGGATGCGCAAACTCCTGTGCCGAGCCGGCGGTAAAAGATATCGGCTTGATTGGAATGTCCAAGGGATGGAAGCTTCTGGTTGGCGGAAGCAGCGGAGTCAAGCCGAGGCTGGGCCAGATGCTGGCAGAGAATCTCTCCGATGAAGAGGTTTTTTCACTCATCGAGAGGATAATCAACTACTACAAGGATCATGCCAAAAAGCAGCGTCTGGGCGAGTTCATAGAGGAGATAGGTTTCGAAAAATTCAAGCAGGAAATCCTCGCTTAATAAAAAATCGAAATGAGAGGCATCTGCCTTGTACTGCTATTTTTTATTGCTTAAAATATAATACTACATGCCATATCCAGATGCATAAACCGGATTATAGTAATTTGGGTAATTGTAGGGGTACTGATACGGGTACTGATACATGTAGGGCGTGTAAGGATAGCTGTATCCCATGTCGCCATAAAGGAAGTTATAAGCCTCTGCCATCCACATGGCCTGCTCATAGTATCCCTGTCCCGGGCAGGTGCCGCTGTAAAAGGATCGAAGCTCACAGAAGCTGCCGTCCGGGAAATAGCAGTATCCGTCTTTGGGACATCCGCCATGATTCACGCAGTATGCTTCTATTGCGTTTCTCGCCTCGCAGGAGCCGGAACCGTAAAATCCTGAGGCACAGACCGGCGCTGCCACCATCAGCAAAAAGAAGCCTGCTAGCATCCACAATGCTCTAGCTTTCACAAATATCCCCCAAATTACCATTATCTTTTCCAGTCAAACTATGAAAGATTGTTGGTCGAAAAGGCAAGAGAGAAAAACGAAAAATAGGCCCTGGATATCCAGGGTCATGTTTTCCAGTTGCTATTTTTTGGTTCCACTGAAGTGGCATTACGCTATGGTAGCGTTGACAAGTGCAGTGTCATTGGCTGGGGCTGTCAGGTTCTCCGCAACAGCGGGCACGACTACCTCAGGTACGACAACAACTGCCGCGAGCTGATTGGCAAATACCAGATCGGTCACGCTGGCATTGGCGATTGTAACCGCAGACTTGCCCTCAGCGGGGGAGATTATGCTCCAGCCCTCCATGAGGACCTCTGAGACTGTGTACTCACCTGCAGCCAGGTCTGCGAAGGCAAACTTGCCGTCAGCGGCTGTGGGAACGCTATTGATAACTGCTCCATCCTTTGTCAGGTTTATGGTCCAGCCGGCCAAGCCGGTTTGATTATTGTCTACAACCATCCCTTCAATAGTGAATTTGGGCTCAGCTGCGATCTCAACTGCAGGCTCAGCCACTGGCTCAACCTCGGCCACAGCCTCGGTGACAGCCGTTTCTTCATTCATGCTGCCAAGCTTTGCGACCGACTTCGTGGTCGTCATGCCCTGTGCAACTGCATTCTCGGCACCTTCCACCTTAACGGAGTAGGATGTGGCAGCTCCCTGCTGGAACGAGTAAGGCATCCTGGTGCTCTGAACGGCGGGGGCCAGGAAAGAATACTTGTTTGCCACCATATCCGAAGTCAGGTTATGGGCGGGAACTTGTGTTGTGAAGCTATAGGTGACTAAATCTCCTGATTTTACAGAGTAAGATTGATTTCCTGCAGCTTGATTAGTGTAACCCAACGCAGGCATTATAACAATGGCTGCCATCATAAGGGCCACAGTGATAGCCAAAACTTTCCTCATATTGAATACCTCCTATTCCTCTAGCGCATAGCATTTATGACTGTAGCTTGAACATCCTCCCTTTTGAGAAGAATTGTCGTCAAGTCTAGTTATTCTTCATAT
>CAYXSJ010000190.1:0-4535 GCA_964467095.1 uncultured Methanotrichaceae archaeon | reverse complement strand
CAGGTTTACCTGAGCGATCTGTTGAGGTTATGACGCTCGTGGTCTCTCTTCCTGCATACATATTCACCCTGTAAACCGCAATTCATATTTCTGTTCATATCAGAAGTTGATTTCGTAACTCCATCCCAACTCCTTTTAGAAGTGATGCAGGCATCACTTCTAAAAGGCAAACTGCATGTGGAACCCTGTGTAAAAGATCCACACATAGTAGACCGCCATTATGATAAGTCCCAGGGGCACGCCAAGTTTTGCCCACTCTTTGCTGGTAATGTTCAGCTTTTGGGCAGAGATGATGTTGGGAATATTTCCCGGGATGAGCATGCCGCCGGCGATGAGAAGCCCCATGAGAACTGCCTGAATCTGGGTTATCTCCATGGCTGGGCTGAGTTCAGCCGCAGTCAATGTGGCATTGTCCAATATGGCTGAGATGGAGTTCACCCAGTAGAGGATCTGGGGCGCCACAGTCAGAAGATACTTGTCGATCACGATCTTCATGCCGCCGCCCAGGAGCAGCAGGGCAGCCACGAAGACATAAACCTTGGCGCCCCTTATGGCCACATCCTTCAGAGTCTCGGACTCCTCAGTAGTGACCAGGCAGGCCTCTTTGCTCTTCTTGCCTGTGAAGAACATGGCTAACAAGCCCATGGCCAGAATGCCGGGAATGATATAGATGGCAAGCTGGTTGAAGAGGAAGAAAAATCCGGCATGATAAGGCGCACCCTGCAGCTTGGTAACGGCAATGGTGGACAGAGGCTCGCCCAGCGGAGTGAGCACTGCTCCAAGGCCTATAGAGAAACAGGCGATGATTACCAGGTTGATCTTTGTCTGGCGGTCGATGGGCATACAGTTTACGATTTCCACCAGCAGCAAAGCAGAGATGATGGCCGTGATGACGCTGGATGCCAGCCCCAGGAGGACTACCATCAGGAACACAATGACCTTGATAGAGACCTTGTCCAGGATGGAGGCCATGGCGCTCTGAGCCTTATCCCGGCCGTAGTGGAAGAGCAGACCGGCAATCAGTACAGCAGGCACTATGCCTTTTACCACAGGCTCCAGGGCTGCTTCCATAATCAGCTTCATGTTCCAGCCGACTTCAGCTATCTGCTCATGGTTGTAGCCGATGGCCTCAAGGACAGCCCTGCTCTCAAAACCGGCTATCGTAACGGCCAGCACACCCATAACAAATAGAAATGCCTCTAGATTGTGCTCGATCTTCTTGACCATAAAGGGTCCTACCAGTACAACCAAAACAATGGCGAACAAGCCAATATCTACCAGTGTAGGCGAAACCATTAGATTACCTCGTTACTATTAATTATACATCCGCTCTCCCGGTGGAGAGTTTGCTAGTCGGATGCTCTCCCCATATTAAATGCTTTTGGATTCTATTTAGGTCCATTTTGGTTTTTTTGTTTCAATCTCTGCCAAATATAATACCATATCCTTGATAGGAATATACTTTTTTTGGATAATTGCTTTTTTACCTTATTACCAAAAGAGTTAAAAACCTTTTAATCAATGAAGCCTCAGGTAGATCATTGATGGGCATGCAAACGGTATCGTCTTCTGCTTTCAAGGAATTTAGACCATCTCTATTGCAGAATTTGGTCACAATTTGCTCATGCCTTGATTCATCCGGTCTGCCTCATCTTGCGCTTGGTCGATTGACATATTCGGTTATCTGGTAGGCTGGCTATGGACATCTTACTGCCATGTGATTCGCTATCTGGTCTTTCAAATCGGACCTGCTGGTACCAAAGGCTAGGTTCGTATCATCAATGGCGATTTCGCTTGTCGATATCATCTGTTTACCAAGATAAATTAATGTCTAATGTTTTATTAGATCTTATTTATGTCCAGTTATTTCTAGCAAGATGGCGAGGAAAAAAGAGTGCGAATCTTTCAGTCGCACTCAGCACTATGGTATGGGACCTGTGCCGATGCGTTATTTGGTCCACAAAAAAATTAATGATCATCGATATAGAGTATTTTGTTGAGATTGGAGGTAATAATTGTGCAGTTTGATCCACTAGACCTTGGCTTATTTGCCATAGTACTAATAGTGCTCGTCGGACCATTTATGGTTAAAAAGATCGAGCACAACCTTGAGGTATTCCTGTTCGTTATGGGCATATTGGCGGTAACGATATCCAGCTTCTACAACAAAGAGGCTTTAGTAGCATCTCTGGGCTACACAGAACATCAGGTGGAGCTTATCGGCTGGAACAAGGAAATTATAATGGAGGCCATTGAAGAGCCGGTGATAAAAGGAATCGTTCCCGCGGTGCTGGTAGCAGGTCTTCTCTTTCATTATGGGAAATCTTCCGTCCAAAGGGCAATGAATTCCATAACTAAAGTGGTTCCTATTAAGATAATCGTGTTCTTGATCGTTGCAATTTTGGGATTGTCTTCAAGCGTGATCACTGCAATTATCGCCGCTCTGCTCTTGGTAGAGCTTATGAATTGCATGCCCTTTGACCGGCAGACAAAGATCAATGTGATCATCATCGCTTGCTTCTCCATTGGCCTTGGCGCAGTTCTGACTCCCGTGGGCGAGCCGCTTTCTACTATCGCCATCACCAAGCTTCAAGGAGATCCTTACAATGCAGGATTCTTCTTCCTCTTCAATCAGCTTGCCATATACATCATACCAGGCTGTGTGGCCATGGGCCTGCTTGCCATGTTCTTTACCGGCAAAGCCAAGATCCCGGAATGCAAAGTAACTGATGAAGAGGACGGCGGCCTGAGAGATGTTGTGATCCGGGCGTTAAAAGTCTATATCTTCGTCATGGCGCTCTTGCTCTTGGGCGGCGGCATGAAGGTGATAATCGACAAGTACATCCTAGGCATATCTCCGGAGATTATCTATTGGGTTAACATGATCTCTGCCATATTGGACAATGCAACATTGACTGCAGCAGAGATAAGCCCTAGAATGGATATTGTTCAGATCCAGGCAGTTCTAATGGGCTTGCTTATCGCCGGTGGCATGCTGATCCCGGGAAATATTCCCAATATCATCTGCGCGGGAAAGATGGGCATCTCCAGCAAGGAATGGGCCAAGCTGGGCGTTCCCCTGGGGCTCGTGCTGATGGCGGTCTACTTCGTATGGGTATTCTACATACCTTTCCACGTTGAGTTTAGTTTCTAGGAGCGATTAAGACCCCCTCGCTCTTTTTTCTTTTTCTGATTTTATTTGATCCGGAGGACATCGATCTCTTATCCAAGGCAACCGCTTGGCTTCGGATGATCGCGTGATCTGACCATTAATACTCTTTAATTGTTATAGTCGATGAATTGAAATATTAGAATGAAGAATTTAATTAGTGAGTGATGGTTGATATGTTTGAAAAGGTTTTATTCCCTACGGATTTCTCCAAATACTCTCAGAAGGTCCTGGAGTGCGTTAAAGAGCTTCCCGGCTTAAGTGATGTGGTGCTTTTGCATGTGATTGGACCGGCCGATCCACTCGCCAGGGTATGGGATCCGGGTGGGCGGATTGAGGAATCCAAAGCAATGCTGGCGGAGCAGAGTAAGATTTTGGAAGGCAGGGGTCTTAATGTCAAGACGAGAACCGAGGCCATAATGGAGGGGGATCTCTCCAGGGTGATACAGAAAGTGGCGGACGAAGAGGGGGCCTCTGTTATCGTTATGGGTGCAAGGGGCAAGGGAGTAGTGGAAGGGATTTTTCTGGGGAACGTCGCCAAAAACGTCCTTCGCTACGGAAACACGAACCTTCTACTCATGCGCTACAGGATTCTGGAGGGCAGGACCGGCCCGAGTTTAGATAAATTCTGTTCGCACCCCTTTTCGAAGGTGCTTTGTCCGACCGACTTATCAAAACCAGCCGAACATGCGATTGCTTTTATCAAGGGGATCCAGGGAGTAGAGGAGATAGTGTTGCAGCATGTAGTCTCCCGGGGTGAGACGTGGAAGGAGATTGAAGCCCAAACCAAGGAAATAACCAAAAAGCTTGATCTCATCCGGGAGGGACTTGAGAAGGCAGGCATAAAGGTCAATATCCACACCCGTGCAGGAAATCCTGCTGAGGAGATAATTGCCCTGGCTGAGAAGGAGGACGTATCAATGATCGCCATGAGCTCTCATGGAATGGGCTGGTTGAAGCAGCTTGGGGTGGGGAGCACTACCTACGATGTGGCCAGGATGGGCGACAGGCCGGTTCTGGTGGTTAGGGCTGGCGTAGAATGCTTAAAGTAGTTATCGTTTACTATTTTTTTTAATAAACGAAATTTGTTTGGCGTTCTATCCTGCTAGCCACTCAATCAAAAAAATCTTTTCTGGATTTGACAAGGCAACAAGAAAAGCTAAATATCAAAGTTGTTCATACATATTAATGGTAAATAATCCCGAAGGAGATGGAAATGAGCGAAAAAACAATTGCAATAGCTTTCTTGCTTGGAAC
This sequence comes from uncultured Methanotrichaceae archaeon, assembly GCA_964467095.1. Taxonomy (GTDB): domain Archaea; phylum Halobacteriota; class Methanosarcinia; order Methanotrichales; family Methanotrichaceae; genus Methanothrix. Next base: position 109 of record CAYXSJ010000190.1, on the reverse strand, counting down.
GTTGTGCTTGGCATTTCTAGCTACCGTAATGTTTCCTGACTTGCCAGGGCTGCCTTAGGACGGAATCAGGGCTAATCCCTGCCTTTTCAAAGGCAGGATACAGCCCGTG
>CAYXSJ010000189.1:0-4583 GCA_964467095.1 uncultured Methanotrichaceae archaeon | reverse complement strand
GATCCATCAATCCTGCACGGTCTCATCAAAGAGCCATTTCATGAGAAAACTCTGATCATGAGGCAGGATAATCACCGGCATGATATTCCATCAACGAAAATTTCTTCAAGCACCTCTTCCCTGGGCAACTCTCCTGGCAAAGAAATGAGGAGAAAAGCAACAGTAACAGCGGGGTTGAATGGAGATAGGGGCATTGTCCAGAAAAAAACTTTTACTGTTCAGATTCCACCAAATAGACCTGGTAGCGAGATTTACGCCCCATCTAGTCTCCAGTCAACTGAAAAGCCGATTGTTCCAATAAACGCTTCTGTTGATTTTAGCCGAAACATGAACAGAGAAGCTCGTCAATCAATATCAGATGAAGAGCGATCTTTCGCTGTAAAATTTGGGCAGCTTATCGCACCGCCTCAGGGAAGGAGGAACTATGAAGAAATTCCATCCTCAGGGATCGGCAAGGCTTCTATCCGTCCCAGGAGCGAGCTGCCGGAGACGGCATCATCTCCAGAATCAAAATCCACGATCAAGGTTTCCATTGGACGCATCGATGTGCGTTCCGAAAATAAAGCTGTGCCGCCGCCGCAAGAGACATCGATTCCAGCTCCCAGGCTCTCGCTTGATGAATACTTGAAGCGGCGCAATGAGGGTCATTTATGAGCAACTCCCTGGCCATAGCTACGGTTACCGCTACCTTGAGACATATGCTGGGCAGAGCGGTAAAGGATGTAAGCGGTGCTCTAGCTACGACGGTAAGGCCTGCTACCTCTGAAGGAGATATTTCGGGTGAACTGCCCAATCCTGGTGTTAATATCTATCTCTATCAGGTCACCCCCAATGCAGCCTGGCGAAGTGACGACTTGCCAACTCGTCGAGAGGACGGCACAGTAATCCAGCTTCCCAGGGCGGCCCTGGATCTGAATTACCTTCTTACCTTCCACGGCAATGAGAACAGATTAGAACCTCAACGAGTAATGGGATCGGTAATTAGAACTCTTCACTCCACACCGGTGCTCACCAGACAAGAGATTTTGAATGCTATCAAAGGATCTGATTTCTTGGCGGATTCCGATCTGGCAGATGAGGTTAAACTGGTCAAGTTTACGCCCATAAGCCTCTCTTTAGAAGAGCTATCCAAGATCTGGTCCGTTTTCTTTCAGACGCCATACTTTCTCTCAGTCGCCTATAAAGCGTCGCTGGTCTTTATTGATGGAAGGGATCTGCCTGGAAGCGCTCTGCCGGTGCGTGAACGCAATATCCGAGCCATTACATTCAACCGTCAGCCAATCATCGATCGGGTTTTCCCGGAGGAGGGGCCAAGCTCGCCGATTCTCAGTGGCAGCACCCTGATCATCCGCGGCAGGAATCTGCGTGGTGACCGAACTTTTATCAGAATAGGAGATGAAGAGGCTGAGCCGGAAGAGGTAAGCGACAGCGAAATCCGCCTGAAGCTGTCGTCTTTTCCGGACTTGAAAGCCGGCGTTCAAAGCTTACAGGTCGTGCATGAGAGATCCGTAGAGATGCACAGGATTGATCCTACCATAATTCGGAATTTCGGCATTGAGTCAAATGTTGCTGCCTGTGTGCTGCATCCCACAATTAAAGGTAAGGTCAGATTCACAGCGTCCGAGGAGACTATAGGGGGCATCACATACATCATATCAAGAGTCGCCCTGAAGGTCGATCCGAAAGTAGGGGAGAAGCAAAGAGTGATCTTGCTGCTCAATCAGCTCTCGGACAAATCCCCGGCTGCTTACACCTTCCAATCCCAGAAACGTGATACAGTAACCGATTCAATCAGCATTACCGTCAGCCAGATCGAGAAAAACCAGATACAAAAGGCGGGGCTGGCGAAGGGAACCTATCTGGTGCGCTTACAGGTGGACGGAGCGGAAAGTCTCCTGGAGTTTTCTGATGATACCGCGCAGCCCAGGTACATCAAACCAACGGTGAAGATCGAATGAATTCCCTGCAGTTTCAGGAATGGCAGCAAGCCAATCAAAAATACCTGGCTGCATCCCTGGATACGATACGAAATTCCCTGGAAAAATACGCAGCAGGGAAAGAATGCATATCTTCGCCTAAATTAAAGACGGATCAATGTGAATGGAATCTGCCATCACCGCCAGCACTGGAAGCCCTATGTACCGCGTTTTCTCTTTCTCCCTTTGAAAGAGGATTGCTGCTCCTATGTGCGGGAGTGGAGCTGCAGCCTGAGATTGCCACTCTCTGCGCCTCGGCTCAGAACGACTCCAGAAGGACTTATCCCACCTTTGCTCTGGCCATGCAGGTTCTGCCGGAGGCTCACTGGAGCGCGCTTTCTCCTTCGTCCCCTCTGAGACGCTGGCACATGATCAAGGTGGGTACAGGGGCAGGGGAGTTGCTTACCAAAAGCCTGCTTCAAATCGACGAGCGATTGCTGCATTATCTGGTCGGTGTCTATTGTCTGGATGAGCGGCTGCAGGGCTTTGTCGAGCCGGTTTTGTCTTTGTTGGGGCTGCCTTCCTCCTACAGAACTCTGGCCGGCAAAATCGCCGGCCTGGGAGCGAAGATCAATGGGGCCTTGATACAGCTCTGTGGAAATGAATACGACGGCAAGAGGGCTATTGCGCTCTCGGCCTGCGAGAAACTGGGGCTGCAGCTTCATGCTATCAGGACGGCAGACATCCCAGCCGGCGTGGCAGAAAGAGAGGCCCTGGCTCGGCTATGGGAGAGGGAGTCCTTCCTCAGCCAAAGCGCCCTTCTTGTAGACTGCGAAGACCTGGAGGGCACAGAAAGCCGGAACGTTCTCTCATTTTTGGAGAGCTTACGCGGATTTGTCATGGTGGCCTGCCGTGATCCGCTGCCCTGCAAAAGCCGCCTGTCCATTCGCCTGGATGTGGAAAAGCCCAGTTCAAAGGAGCAGCAAGACCTTTGGAGAAATGTATTGGCATCTGCACCTGAGAGGCTGGACGGCCATCTGGAGACGATTGTAGGCCAGTTCGATCTGGGCCTCTTGGGAATTGAAAGAGCCGGCGCAGAGGTTCTTTCTGCCCTCTCCGAAGGTGGGGATGAGCCTGGCGATCTGGATAAGAAGAGGTCTTTAGATCAGTTGTTGTGGGAGGCATGTCGCTCAGAGGCTCGTCCCCGTTTGAGCGAACTGGCGCAGCACATTGATCCGAGATCCGGCTGGGACGATCTGGTACTGCCTCTGCCTCAGAAAAGGATCTTGCGGGAGATTGCAGCGCAGGTGAAGCAGAGGTCCAGGGTTTACAATGAATGGGGATTTGCTTCCAAAGGCTCGCGGGGCCTGGGCATCAGTGCTCTTTTCACGGGCGGCAGCGGGACGGGCAAGACCATGGCTGCCGAGGTTTTGGCCAATGAGCTTAGCCTCGACCTCTATCGCATTGACCTCTCCCAGGTGGTTAGCAAGTACATCGGTGAGACTGAGAAGAACATCCGGCGGGTCTTCGATGCCGCAGAGGAAGGCGGGGCCATACTGCTCTTCGACGAGGCGGATGCGCTCTTCGGCAAGAGGAGCGAGGTGAAGGACAGCCACGACCGCTATGCCAACATCGAGATCAGCTATCTCCTGCAGCGCATGGAGACCTACCGGGGGCTGGCCATTCTTACTACTAATATGAAGAAGGCATTGGACACGGCCTTCATGAGGCGCATCCGCTTCATCGTCGATTTCCCCTTCCCTGATGCCTCCCAGAGGGCCGAGATCTGGAGCCGGATATTTCCGCAGCAGACGCCGCTTGGAGAGATCGATGTGGGCAGGCTGGCCAGGCTGAATGTGGCTGGGGGAAGCATCAGGAACATTGCTCTTTACGCCGCATTCCTGGCGGCTGATGCAAAGGAGAAGGTGGGCATGAAGCACCTGCTGCGGGCGGCGCAGGTGGAGTATGCCAAGCTGGAGCGGCCCCTGGCAGAGTCAGAGGTAGGTGGTTGGGCATGAATCTGGAACTGGAGATCGAGGAGATTGTCTTGGAAGGCTATTCATCAGCAGACCGCCGCGCCGTTGCCAGGGCGGTAGAGAGGGAGCTGGCTCGCCTTTTCGCAGCGGAAGGAGTTCCGCCCTCGCTCTCCCGGGGAGGAGAAGTGCCGCACATCGATGCAGGTGGATTTGAGGCGGCTTCAGAGGATGGCGCGGAAAAGCTCGGAGCCCAGGTGGCACGATCGATATATGGAGGACTCCAGAAATGACAGAAGCGTTGCAGATGCAGGCCAAGGCAGAGGCGTCTTCAACGGTTCATGCCAGGCTTCCAGGCGTAGATAACAAGCTGGCCCGGGCAGGTGGGCTGCAGGGGTACGTGGCCCTGCAGAGAAAGCCGCTTGCAGTGCAGCCTCCCTTGATTCAGGCCAAGTCCCTTGCTGGGCATAATATCAAACTTGCTCAAAGGCAGGCAGAACCAGAAGAAGAAGAGGATGAGAAGGTTCAGGCTAAACGCTCAGATGGTTTAATTCAGCGTGAGGAGGCTGCGGAGGAAGAGGAGGAAAAGGTCCAGGCCAAGCTGAAGATCGGCCCGCCGGATGACGAGTACGAGCGGGAGGCGGACCGAGTGGCCGATCAGGTCATGAGCATGCCGGAGCCAAAGGTGCAGCGG
>CAYXSJ010000188.1:0-4593 GCA_964467095.1 uncultured Methanotrichaceae archaeon | reverse complement strand
CTGTGATGGGGTGTTCGACCTGCAAGCGGGTATTCATCTCCAGGAAGTAGAAGTCGCCCCGGGAGTACATGAACTCCACTGTGCCGGCGCTGGCATAGCCGATAGCCTTGGCAGCTTTGACTGCGATGGAGCCCATCCTCTGGCGCAACTCCTCGGTCATGACGGGCGAAGGGGACTCTTCTATCAGTTTCTGGTGGCGGCGCTGGATGGAGCACTCCCGGTCTGAGACATAGATGATCTTTCCATGATTGTCGGCCAGGATCTGAAACTCGATGTGCCTGGGCTCGGTCAGGTACTTTTCGATGTATATGGTGTCGTCGCCAAACGCGCTTCTAGCTACGGACTGAGAAGAGACTAGGGCAGGCAGGAGCTCCTCGCGGCCGTGCACAATCTTCATGCCAATTCCGCCGCCTCCTGCCGCAGGCTTGATGATAATGGGATAGCCAATGGCGTCTGCAATCTCGGCTGCTTCTTCCGGATCGCTGATGCCCTCCTCTATGCCGGGCACAATGGGAATGCCGGCCTCTTTCATAGTCTGGCGGGCGGTGATCTTGGAGCCCATGGAATCGATGGCAGAAGATGGCGGGCCGATGAAGACGATGCCGTTCTCCTCGCAGGTCGAGGCAAATAGCGTATTCTCGGAGAGAAAACCGTATCCGGGATGGATGGCCTGGGCGCCTGTCTCAAGAGCGGCTTTGATGATGTTGTCAATCTTCAGGTAGCTCTGGCTGGAGGGTGCCGGCCCGATGAAAACGGCCTCGTCTGCGTATTTGGCGAAAAGGGCGTTTTTATCCGCTTCAGAGTAGACGGCCACAGTCGAGATGCCCAGCTCCCGGCAGGCACGCATCACCCGGATGGCGATCTCGCCCCGGTTGGCGATCAGGATCTTGTTGAACATCCCCTGGTGAAAAGCGCTGCCAGGGTAAAACCTTTTTGGAAGGGGGCAGCTTTTTAAGGACGATGATGAATGAATTCTATTTTAAATGATAGTAATAGGCAAAACATTATATCTATAGCGCTAAATATATTATTGCGAAGGGGGATTTAGAAATGGTTCAGGTAAATGTAACCGTGGCAATGGGAGTGCTTGTGATTCTCACCGGCATTGCTCTGGTCGGGGTTCAGGTGATGGAGAGCCAGGGCGGAGAGATGCAGGACAATAGCTTCAAGCTCATAGGAGCGGAGGCGGGGGCCACCAAGTTTCAGGTGGAGACAGCATTTCCGGGAGTGCCCATGATAGCTCTGGGAATGTTACTGCTGATCGCGGGAGCATTTCTCTCGGGCCGGTCATGAACGTGATGCAGTTTCAGAAAGCAAAAGCTAAAAATGCATGAGACCCTAATCTTGCACCATGTTGCCCAGGGATCTATCTTTGGATGAGTGCAAGAGTCTTCTTTCAGCTGCCAGATACGGCCGGCTGGGACTGTCTAAGGACAATCAGCCTTATGTCGTTGCCATGTCTTACGTTTACCATGAAGGCAAGATCTACCTTCACTCCCGAGGAAAGGGAAAAAAGGTCGAGTATGCCACACACAATCCCAGAGTTTGCTTTCAGATAGACGTTTTGGAAAAGGAGCGCTGGTCGAGCGTCATCACCCTTGGCATCAGCCGGCTGTCCGAGAGCGTGGAGGCCAAGCAGAAGATGTTTGATGCCTTTACCAAAAGGGGCCTGGGCGGGCACGGGGGCAAGAAGTTCTCTCGCGAGGAGCTGGAGAGGATGCCCATGACCATCTGGGAGATCGAGATTGAGGAAATGACCGGCAGAGAGGGCGTCTGGTAAGGCGTCGGTCTGAGGTAGAATGCCCCCCGCTGTGAAGTGGACTGAGAAGTACCGGCCCGATACGCTCAAGCAGGTTTTAGGAAACGGCAAGGCCATAGAGGATTTGCGGGCCTGGGCAGCGTCCTGGGAGAAGGGCGCGCCCATTACTGGAGCTGTCATCCTCTACGGACCGGCGGGAACAGGCAAGACCTCAGCAGCTCTGGCGCTGGCGCGCGAGTTTGACTGGGACTTCATCGAGATGAATGCCAGCGATGCGCGCACGGCGAGCATGATTGCCAGGATTGCCGGTCCGGCCTCGCGGTCCATGACCTTCTCAGGCAAGCTTCGGCTGGTCATTTTGGATGAGGCGGACAATTTGCACGGCACAGCCGATAGGGGCGGGGCTGCAGCCATGCTGCGTCTGGTCAGAGAGACCAGTCAGCCAGTCCTTTTAATCGCCAACGAGTACTATGAGATTGAAAAGCCCCTGCGAGACGCGGCCAAGGGCATACAGTTTCGGTCGGTGCGCTCCACCACCATCGCCCAGGCTCTGCGGGAGATCTGCCGGACGGAGGGCGTGGACTGCGATCCTGATGCCCTGATGATGATTGCCGAGCGGGCGGGAGGCGACATGCGCTCCGGCGTGAACGATCTGCAGGCAGCAGCGCAGGGCCAGACGGCCCTGAAGCTGGAGGACGTGGCCACTGCTGAGCGCGACGTAAAATCGTCCATCTTCAAGGTTTTAGAGGTCATCTTCAAAGGCAATAGCGCCCAGGAAGCCCTGCAGGCCTCTTACGCGTTGGATGAGAGCCCGGAGGATCTCATCAACTGGGTGGACGAGAACCTGCCCCTGGCCTACAGGGGCGAGGATCTCTGGCAGGGTTACGAGCGGCTGGCGCGGGCGGATATCTTCTTAGGCCGCGTTCGCATAAGGCAGAACTACGGGCTGTGGCGCTACGCCGGTTTTCTCATGACGGGCGGGGTGCAGTCGGCCAAGACAGAGCGAAAGCACGGCTACGTTGCTTTCAGGCCCCCCAGTCTGTGGCGGCGCATGGGCCAGACCAGGAAGGCGCGAAACATTCGGGACTCAGCTGCCAAAAAAATAGGACGGCATTGCCACGTCTCAGCCGCTTTTGCCCGGGCGGAGCTGATGGGCTTTGTGGGCCTCCTTTTAGCCGACAGAAAGAGGGCCGCATCCCTGGCAGCGGATCTCGCGCTGGAGGCGGAAGAGATCGCGCTTCTTTTGGGCAGCGCCCCCACCACCAAGAAGGTGCAGAACATCTTCGAGGAGGCGATGAAGATCCGTGCGGCTGAAGAGTATGAGGAGATTGAGCTTGGCTGGCACGGCACAGGCACGTCGCAGCAGCCGCTCGGGGGCACACCGCTGGCACGTGCTCCGCAAGTGCAGGCAGACGGGCCCCTGACGAAGATCCTGCAAGCTGACGCTGAGACGGCAAGCGTCGTGAGTGCGGAGCCGCCCAGTACTGAGGCTACGCCGCCGGTCGGGCCCAGGCCGATGGAGCCTGCGGCGGCTCCCGGTGGGCAGGATGAGGCAGCTGCGGCCAAGCCCGAGGGCCGCAAGAGGGGCAGGCCGAAGAAGTCAGAGAGCGAGGGGAAGGCGGAGAAGAAAACACAGGCCAATCCGGGGGCGGGCAAGCGGCAGAAGTCGCTGTTTGAATTTTAGATTTTTCTGCATCCGATTTGGGCTGGTTCCAGAGGGCGGCGTCTCTGCACGCGAGTCTGCGAGGCCATCCGCGCCGCCATTTGCTGCGCGATCCCGCCCAGATAAAAAAGGTGATCGATGAGTCAGAATTCCAGAAAAGTGGCCTGTGGCCGTGATTTGGGATATCCCGTGTTATCGTGAGTCGCTCCGAATAACGTTCTGATTTAAAATCTTTTGGACAATTCTGAACAGAATCCTTTTCTAAATCGTCTATATACTCCCACGAGTGCACAGCAGTCTTCCATGAGATGGTTGAAGGCAAGCATGGCAATCTGCATAATCGCAGTCTCTTTGAACTCAGGAATGGCATTTGGCGAGAATGAGAATATATCCTGCTTAAAGAATCTCCTCACCTCATTTGATGATCCGGGAATGGATTCTCAGGATCTGGCATTCTTCCTTGTCACCCATAATTACGATGCCACCCCAGTGGGCAGCAATGTTGAGGTCAAGCTTAACGGAGAAGTCTGCACGCTTATTCCCAATGGCAACCGTCCCGGTCTTTGTGATATTATCCTCTAAAGTCCGCCCGTCAATTTCTGCAAGCCATCTCATTCAATAAATCAAAAAAATATCTTAGAAATTAGAAATCGGATATGGCAGGTCCTATGGAATAGTAGATCTCCGCAGGAATTCCATTGATCATGCCGTAAGCATCAGGCTCAGGCAGCAACGAATTGCTTTGATTCCAGCTGGCATCAATGCCGTGAATGGGTGTGAAAGTCCTGCTGGCGTAGTATGTCGTTGGTGTTGTTGGCTTTACCGATGCCGCAAAGGGCTGCAGCATCAGTGATTCATTCCTGCCGAAGATTGCTTCAATCCAGGCGTTATATTCTGCAACTGCCTGATTATAGGGTGCAATGTTTCCCGCTTTTGCCTGATCATATCTCTGAGACATGTTCCATCCCCTGTCGAGGCCATCCAGAACACCTCTCTGGTAGTCGCTCAAGGCCAGCGAGGGACCTATCAGATTGAATATGAAGGCCAGGATTATCAGAGTGGATAATGCTCGTTTCATCTTTGCATCTCCTTATTTAGATTATAATTATATGCAGTACCTGACCAAAAAGATTTGGGTATGATTGCTACATAATAGCTGCATCATCATCCT
>CAYXSJ010000187.1:0-4605 GCA_964467095.1 uncultured Methanotrichaceae archaeon | reverse complement strand
CACGAGCGAGAGCCGCTTCCAAGCAGCAACCACGGCCCTGCGGCTGTCCGGCGCTTCTGCCGGTGGGCAGCAAGGATCACAAAATCGCGATTGCATTGAGATTTCTTCTATGCCGTTTGGTTTATGATTGCATAATCATTTCTATCAAGTCATCCTCTGAAATCCCATTCCAGATGGATACCTGAGATAAAATGTCATTTAACGTACCCTTCGCCAACTCGTCGTGCATTGGAACCGTGATATTAATGATCTCCTGCGGCAGTTGGCTTTCTCAGCCTAATGTGACTTCCTCTCTGCCGGACGATTTCATAGCCCAGTCGAACGAGCACTTTGAGGAGTTTTTCTCCGCTAACAACCGGACGCTTTCGCAAGAGGCTGCACCTCAAATTCAGAAATCGATAAGATCTTCAGCTCTTCGCCTGACTCAAGAATATCTTCAAAATGCAGACTAGTCGCCTCTTTTATATTTTCGGTTAGCTCATCAAGGGTTTTTCCTTGTGTGAATATACCGACACTTATTCCACGAGCGCACCAGTTCTCTCCATCAAAGTAAACCTCAAACTTCACAAGCAACCAAACCACCGATTCCTCATGCTAGATTATTGCTAATGCTTAATATTTGTATGCTCTGGGTACTGATCAGATTGATTGTTGAATTCCAGTAAGCTCGGCTCCAGCAATTCCTGAACTTAGGCCCGACCGGCCTCCTAGCCCCTGTGCACGAGCGCTCTTAAGACAAGCCAGCCCACCCTGACGGCATCACCGCAATCCCGGACGGTCCGGCCCACTGGCGGCGGCCAACGAACGCAGCCCGAGGCGAATATGAAGCATAGGTAAAGATTAAATTGACCCAAGAATATAGTTCTATCAATATGCCGGAAGAACTCTAAGGCAAGCTGGTTCACATCTGGACCGACGAGGAGATCCAAAGTCTTCCTTGCACAGATAACTGGTTGCCATGAAAACGACCTATATAAAAAGATCAGCGGCCTTTAACCGCTTTCCAAGCATTCGTTTTTCCTCACCTCGTATCCTGCTCTTGTGATCGTTCTTATCATTTCGTCAAGGTCCATTGCTGCAATAGGATGCGAACGGGGATTCTTGATGCATCGTGGCTTGGTGAGCAAGTCATCTTGGTAAAGCTCTTGACGGACCAGCAAATGATAACTTTGGCGATATTGAAAGACGTCGTGCAATCGATTCGCCTATTCCTGTATTCACTTCAGATAACTCATGCCTTGGACTTTTTCCAAGCTTGGTACAACTTCGTCAAGCCACACAAGTCACTTCGGCAAAGAGTGGATCTGGGCAGAAAAAATGGATGCAAAGATCACCTGCGATGGCAGAAGGACTGAATGATCTTGATTCTTCAGAAATAGTATGGCTTGAGAGGATTCATGGCCAGGGAGCGGGCCAAGTGTCGTGGTATAGATGGTCATATAAGTCAGGGAAAATTAGTCGCCAAAAAGAAAAAAGACGGACAGCTCCTCACAGGGTAAACCTGTATGCTACGCCGCTGAGGAAGGTGCCGCTCTCATCATAGCTCTGTCCGTTCTTGCTTATTACTATGGTGTGCCACATGTTGCCCGGAGCCTGGAAGCTGTACACTCCGTCAAGAGCATCAGATCCTTTCCCGTCGGTTCCGATGTACTTCCCATCCAGGTAAACATCATATCCCTTGAACCAGCTTGACCTCATGGTCACGGAAGATGTTCCCGAGTAGGATGGTGTGGTCGTGGAAGCAGATCCTGCATATGGCCCCAGATCGGTCCAGCTGCCCGAGCTTGCGGGATAGACATAGATGTAGATGTAGTTGCTCCAGCCTGAAGAGTGGTACTGCAGTATGTGCCAGCCTGGTGTATCTCCATTAAACCATTTCTTCTGCCATCCCCCTGAAGCATATCCCAGGTAATTGACGCTGAGCTGCCCGCTCGGATACCACTCATAAAACCATATGGGGCCTGAGCCGGAGGTCTTCAACCACATGGGCAGCCAGCCGTAAAGCCGGCAGCCTGCAACCGTCTGAGGAACATATGATACATAGAGCTTGTTTGTCGATGTAATGCTCGAAGGAACAACCATCATGGACTGAGATGGATAATTGCTTGTAGGATAACCGTCCATGTAGTACGTTGCTTTCTGCAGATCACCTGAAAACTGCCCTGTAGATGCCGTATCTGCTGCATAGGCCGAATCGGCCGGAATCAAGGCCCTGCCCGTTTCCGTGGCGGGAGGCGCCTGAGCATACGAGGAATCCTCTGCAGGTATAGAAAGGCCAAGCTCTTGCGGGCTGTCCGGTGCCACTGGAACCGGAGCTCCGGATGGTACGCTCGATGAGTATTGATATTGGCTATCCGTATAGGTCTGGCTAAAGTCAGGCAGGCCCTGTGCAGATATCGCTAAAAGCAGCAACAAAAGGCTCATTTTAATCAGAAAGGCAATCTTAACCATATTTTTTCTCCTCGATTTCAATTACACTCCCCCTTGCAGCCTGCCGGTAACAGGCTAAGATAGATTATCAATCTAAAATATGTTGATAACGTAAAAAACTATGTTTTATATGAGCCTCATGAAAACAGTCGTGATGAAGCACGGCTAGCCAAAAAAACGACGGGAAGATCGCGTCCCGCCAGATGGCCCGAATCGATTTCTATACCAATTTTTTTACAGCTCTACCATCTTGGCGCTTGTCACTCCCGGCACAGAACATAGCTCCTTCATGATCTCATCAGATGCCATATGATCCACGCTCAGCACCATGAGCTGCGGTTTGCCTTCCGCTATGCGGCCCACATGCATACCACCGATGTTGATCTTGCCCTCACCAAGAACCACGCAGCACGGGCCGATGATGTTGGGCCGGTCCTCGATGATGGCTAAAACCATGTCGCCCTCGGTGGGAATGTACGTATGGTACTCATTGAGCTGAACGATGCGCTTCTCTTTGTTGCCGGAGACTGTGCCCTTCACAACGGTTGTCGCGCCGTTTTTGGTCAGCTTGAGGGTAATGGCGTTGCTGTATCCGTTAGCAGACTCGGTCTTGCTCTCTAAGAGCTTGATTCCCATCTCTTTGAGAGTCCTCTGAGCATTGACGAAGTTGACTGAGCCGTCTCCCATGAGGCTGCCAAGCAAACCTATGATGGCAGATATGGTCACGGGTTTGATATCCTTCTCGGCTACAGTCCCGCTGTAAACGAGCTCTAAAGTCTCAAAGCCCGTTCCCGCGAGCTGCCCGGCTAATGCTCCCATCTTCTCAGCCAATTTCATGTAGGGCTCCATGACCGCCAGGGTCTCAGGAGAAATGGCTGGCATGTTGATGGCATTGGTGGGCAGGCCGCCTTTAGCGATGGCCAGGATCTGATCGGCCACAGCCAGGGCCACATTGACCTGCGCCTCAGCGGTCGATGCTCCCAGATGGGGCGTGACTATGATCTTCTCCTGATCCAGCATGGGATTTCCGGTGGGCGGCTCCTTGGTGAAGACATCCACGGCAGCTCCGGCCACCTTCCCATCCGCTACGGCTTTAGCCAGAGCGGCTTCGTTGATGATCCCGCCGCGAGCACAGTTGACTATGCGCACGCCGGGCTTCATGATATTGAATTCATCCTCATCGATGAGGTTTCTCGTCTCATTGGTTAGGGGCGTATGCACGGTGATGAAGTCGCCGCCTCGCAGCACTGTATCCAGATCGGCCAGGATGATGCCCATCTGACTGGCTCTCTCTTCTGTGACAAAAGGATCGTAAGCCAGAATCTGCATGCCAAAGGACTTCATGCGCGCCGCCACCTCTGCGCCGACCCGGCCCAGACCCACGACGCCCAAGGTCTTGTTGAAGAACTCGACGCCGGTGTACTTCTTGCGGTTCCACTCGCCCTTGTGCAGCGCAGCATTGGCCTGGGGAATGTTTCTGGCTAAGGCCAGCATCATGGCAATGGTGTGCTCGGCAGCGGAGATGGTGTTTCCGCCCGGAGTATTGAGCACGATGATGCCCTTCTTGGTGGCGGCCTCCACATCCACATTGTCTATGCCCACTCCCGCTCTGCCGATGACCTTGAGCCGGTCTGCTGCTTTAATGACATCGGCGGTGACCTTGGTTCCGCTGCGGATGACAAGAGCATCGTACTCCTTTATCTTCTCAATAAGCTCCTCAGGGGAGAGGTTGGTGATGACGTCAACGTCTGCCCCTGACAAAAGCCTCTTTACGCCTTCCTCGGCTAATGAATCACTTACAAGAACCTTCATGAGCATTCCTTCCTCATGGCTAAAGATGTACAAGGATTTGATTCTTTCGAGAGCGAAGAGCTAGTGCGGCGCTGCCTAATTTGCACACCTGAAGAATAGGGAAGAACTAAATTCTGCCATGAAGGAGCGGCCACAACTTGCTACTGTGGATAATGTGTTATCAGAGGACTTTACCGACGAGATCATGCCCTTGTGGAAATTTGCATCGATAAATACTGTGTCTCAGATGAATAAATGCAGGCCGATGTCCGGGCTATAAAAGAACGTCATGTGACAGAATAAATAAACCGTCGCGATAGGATGTCTAATAATGATCTTTATTCTGCATCGCGGTACTAGCCACAGGGCAGCCAATCCAGGCGG
>CAYXSJ010000186.1:0-4661 GCA_964467095.1 uncultured Methanotrichaceae archaeon | reverse complement strand
TTTGGTAAGATAGAGCGATTCCGCGAGCAGAGGATTTCCGGGAACCGAGCCATGCGGCTGGCGCAGCCTCGCGAGCGTCAGCGTGGGCGGCAGGGTTCCGGGGTTCCACACCTCAAGCCGATCGGAGAGTAGCATGACCTGAACGCTGCCGTAGCTGGTGTAGTCACGATGGGCGACCGCATTTACGATCGCCTCTCGCACCACCTCCGGCGGCATCTCATAAGCCACCGGTGCCTGGGTGCTGCTTTCCCCCGTGCCCACGGCCAGATTGATCTTGGAGAGCACAAGATGAGAAAGCGCTGCGGCTCTTTGCCGAAGAGCAGAATCGCGGCGTTGGTCGGCCCGCCGTCTTTGAGCAGGTTGAGGTGCTCCAGCACCTGGGTGGGCGGCATGCCCTCAGAGAAAGGAAAGCCTCGCGCCCGGCTGGCGATTCCCAGGAAGAGCCGTATCTTCTCTGTCGAAAGATCTTCTATCGTGGCGTCCACACAGGGGGCGGCATCGAAGGGGCCGAAGCGCAGCAGTTGCCTGGCGGCCAGGAAGTCCACCAGACTGGCGTAAACGGATGGCAGCAGCTCTTCGATGGATCGGAACCGGCGTCGAATCAGTTGTGCGCGAATCGATTGCTTTTTATCCATCCTTGCACTCATCTGAGCTTGGTTGATCATTAATGTCCGGTTACTGGGATCCGCATATTGAGCGCATGCCCCTCGAGGACCTGCATGCTCTTCAAGAGGATCGGCTCAAATCCGTAGTGCGATATGTTTACGATCATTCCGCCTTCTACCGACGGAGATTCAAAGAGGCAGGCGTGGAGCCCGGCGACATCAAGACCCTGGCAGACGTCGTCAAGCTGCCCTTCACCAGGAAGGTGGACCTGCGGGACAACTACCCCACAGGCATGTTCAGCGCCCCTAAGAGCGAGGTGGTGCGCTACCACGTATCCAGCGGCACTACAGGAAAGCCGACCGTGGTCGGCTACACCAAGGGCGATATCGAGACCTGGTCTGAGTCGCTGGCCAGAGCCTTCACCTCCATTGGTCTTGGCCGGGACGATGTGGTGCAGGTGGGCTACGGCTACGGCCTTTTCACAGGCGGCCTTGGGGCACACTACGGCGCAGAGCGCATTGGCGCGGCTGTGCTTCCCGTGGGGACAGGCAACACGGAGCGACAGATCGAGCTGATGCAGGACCTGGGAACGACAGCCATCGCCTGCACGCCCTCCTACTTCCTGCACATCATGGAGGTGGCGGACAAGATGGGCATCTCCATCAAGAAGGACACAAAGCTCAAGGCAGGCATCTTCGGAGCTGAGCCCTGGTCCCTGGAGACCCGAAAGAGGATCGAGGATGCGACAGGCATCAAGGCCTACGACATCTACGGCACCAGCGAGATTTCCGGCCCACTGTTCACGGAGTGCTATGTCCAGAAGGGCATCCACGTCTGGGGCGACATGTTTCTCACCGAGGTCATCGATCCCAAGACAGGAGAGCCCGTGGCAGACGGTGAGACGGGCGAGCTGGTCTTCACCACGCTGCACAAGTTCGCTTTGCCCCTCATCCGATACCGGATCGGCGATCTGTCCATTATGAACAGTGAGCCCTGCGAGTGCGGTCGCACCCACCCCAGGATTATGAGGATTTTGGGCAGGACGGACGACATGCTCATCATTCGCGGCATCAACGTCTTCCCCAGCCAGGTGGAGTCGGTCTTGATGAAAATACCAGAGGTTGGCGACCACTGGGAGATCCTGGTGGACCGCAAGGGTCCGCTGGATATGATGACGGTGCGCGTCGAGCTGACGGAGACAGGCTTCTCAGACAAGATCGGGGATCTGATGAAGCTCAAGAAGAAAGTCTCCAAAGAATTAAAAGGCGTGCTGAACATAGCAGCAGAAGTGGACCTGGTTGAGCCGGGCACCATCCCCCGCTCCATGGGCAAGGCCAAGAGAGTAACAGATAACAGAAAGGTGTAGGAGGCTTTTAAAATGTCGGAGATCAAACAAATTTCGCTCTTTGTGGAGAACCGGCCTGGCAGAACGGCCAAAGTAGCCAAGACGCTATCAGATGCAGGTGTGAACATCCGGGCGCTAACCATAGCCGAGGCGGGCGACTTCGGTGTCATTCGCATGGTCCTGGATGACCCGGAGAAGGGCTATAGAGTCCTGAAGGAAAATGCCTTCACAGTCTCCATGACCGATGTTCTGGCTGTGGAGATGAAGGACACTCCCGGCGGCCTTTACGAGATCGTCAATACTCTGGGACAAAACAACGTGAATGTGGACTACGCCTACGCCTTTGTCACAGCCAAGGCACAGCGCGCCATGCTCATCCTGCGGGTGGACGATATCGCCAAGGCCAGACAGGTACTGGGGGAGAAGAACGTCAAGATCGCCACCAAAGAAGAGATCCAGGCCATTTGAGCAGGGCCTGGGGCCTCATAATTTTATTATTATTTACACACATTATAAAAATGTCAATAAATCGTCATAAGGTCCATATACATTGCTCACCAATTGTTAATTGGAGTTGACAATATGAAGCCTTTCGCAGCCCTTATGCCGGCCATCCTCCTCCTGGCCTGCCTGGCCTCGCCCTGCACCGCCCTGGAATCAAAGTTTTTTACGGTTTCAGAGAAGACCCTTTCCGTGGATCTCGGCCCAAGCTTTGAGATTGTTAGAGGCGAATTCAACGCCAGCAAAGATGGAATTGTCGCCCAGGAAATCATTATCAACAACACAGCAGTGCCCGGTGCCGCATTCATCTCTCTTATCAGCGTTTATGATGATATCTTAAGCAGGACGAGCCCCGGTGCGCTTTCCGAGATTTTCCTGAAGGGAAGCATCTCTGCGGTGGAAGCCAAAGGCGACGAGGAAATAGGGAACTGGACGACTGTAGACCACCAGGGAAATAACGTGACCATCCATACTCTGATCTCCAAGGACGAGCGCATTCAGATAATCGGCGGCAAATACGACATAGCTGTATTGAATCTGGATGGACCGATTTATGCAGTAGTCATATCGCTATTTGATAAGGATAATACCACTCAAACCATCAAGACTCTGGCCGTCGGATAGGCCGGAGCCGTTCCGTAGTTTTTTGATTTCCGTGTTTGGCAGCCAGCAATCTCAATTTGCTCAGACTTAGATGTTCTCTCCTTGATATTTTCCCGAATACACCTTCTCAGCTTCTTTTCCCAGCCGCAGGAATATCAGTTGCATGAGCCGGGCGTTCTTCTTCAGTCGCAGGCCGCAGGAATTGTGGACCACCAGCAGGCTCTGGCTTCTGCCCCGGTAGCCAGGGTCCCAAAGCGCCGTTTCCAGGCTGGCCCCGCAGCGCAAGAGAGTGGAGCGGGCGCGGGCCAGGGCAGCTGCGTCCCTGGGGACGTTCACGATCTCGTTGAAGGTCACCAGGTACGCGCCTGCAGGCAGATCAATCCAGCCAGACTGCTCAAAATCCATCTGCTCTGTCTCCGGCAGCTCTCTCTCAATGTTATCGAAAGCTATCGCCCCGGCGGATTTGAAGCGCTCGATCTTCTGAACTGTCAGCTCCATGCCGCACATCTGTGTCTGCGTCTTTGGATCTATCATAGATTCCACAAGGCCGCGCGCCTCGCTGCCGGTAAGAATGGTCATTCAAATCACCTCTTTTGCAGAATCGGCTCAGGCAATAAGCATTGCGCACACCAGAAAGCTCTATTAACTATCACAGATAACTTATTTGTGGGTGTAATAGCTTGTTCGAACTGCTCTTCCTGCCACTAACCATCGTCATCATGCTGCTTATCTTAGTCGCGCCCCTCATCTTCATCTACCTCTTTCTCCGGCTTTCCGAGACTGCCTTCCAGATGGTGGGCTTTTCCCACTGGCATGCCACCCTGGCGGTCTTCGGCTCCATTTTGGGAAGCATGGTGGACTTTCAGCTCATAAGCGCTCCCATCTCCGCCTACCCGGACTGGTACATAGCCCTGATGAGCCCATTTTCTCAAGACGCTTCCACCACTTTTCACCCCCTCTATCTGGCCGTCAACCTGGGAGGGTGTATCATTCCCCTGATCATATCTGCCCATCTTCTCCTGCGCGGCCAGGCCCGCTTCAAAAAGGCCCTGCTGGGCATGGCCGTGGTAGCTGTCATCACCTACGGGGCCGCAGAGGCCATTTCCGGAGAGGGCATCGTTCTGCCCGTCTGGCTCTCGCCCCTTTTAGCGGCAGCCATGGGCCTGCTCCTGGCGGGCGGCTTCCGGCGCGCTCCACCCCTGGCCTACATCAGCGGCACACTGGGAACGCTGATCGGGGCGGACCTCTTAAGCCTGCTCACTCCCGGAATCCTGCCTGCCCTCTCACCGCTGGAGTTGCACCAGGCTAAGCCTTTAGTTCTCTCCATCGGCGGAGCCGGAGTCTTCGACGGCATATTCCTGACGGGCATCATAGCCGTGCTCCTGGCAGCAGGCATCGTCTGCCTCTTTCGGGGAAGCTGCAAGGGCGTGAGGAGATGATGAGCAGGAGGGCGAGGCTAACCTGAACAGCAATGTCATCGGCGTGGCTCGCATCGGCTGGCTCTCCAGAGATCCAGTCGCAGACCCGCAATTGAAAGGCCGCCATGCCGAGTATGGCCGCAGCGTCAAAGACCTTATGGGAGTCTTTTCCATCGAGAAGTTCATCC
>CAYXSJ010000185.1:0-4670 GCA_964467095.1 uncultured Methanotrichaceae archaeon | reverse complement strand
GCTAAATGAGAAGCTTTGCCTTTAACCTGATGCGTTGAATAGGCCAAGGCTGCGCACGGTCTCACGGCTTTTTGCCTTGATCGCTGGCCAGCTTGTGAAGCATTGCTGCCCAGTTGTTTTCGCAGATGATCCACCAGCCGAGGGTGTCTTTAGCCAGAACGCGCGCTGCCGGGCAGAAGGCATCGACGGCCAGGTTGTAGGGCATCTCTTGCAGCGGCGGATGAAGGGGGTATTTGGTGCAGGTAAGGGGCCTGATCTCATAGATTGAACAGCCTTTATCTCGGTCGTAAAATGGACAGGGCTGCTTGAGAATCCAGGCATTCAGGGCCTTTTCATACCGGCAGAGGGCTCTTAGCTTCTTTTTTCCCACGCGGCCAGCGATTCTATCAAAATCCTCTTTTTCCAGGTAAAGGCCCGCTCCCGGCGTATAGCAGCACCGGCCGCATTCCTGGCATCGGAACCGCTCCCAAAAGAGACCGATCCCTGCGTCGGAGCCCTCCCGCTCGTCTCGGGCAGGCAGGGGCAGAGATATGTCGAAAGGTACCCTCTCTCCCTGGTCGATCTTGGCAATCTGCTCCTCCCTTTTTAAAACGGACCAGTGAGGGCGCAGGCGCAAAAGCTCAACATGCCGGCCCTGCCGCTTGTCTTCAACGCAAGAGGAAAGGCAGTGCTGGTGGCAGAGACGACGCGCCTGGGAGATTTTATCACTACTGCTATTCGTCCCGGATTTCATGCAAAATTTCATTCTGCAATCATCTGCTTTAATACTATGCTTACGCTTGCACTCTTAAGCGGGCTTTCTTGCTTTCTTGCTTTCTAGCCAGATCACTTTCACCCCGCACGGCTCGCCCTTATTATCTGCCACTGTCCTTTGTAGATTTATGTCCAAGAATCCAGAATTTGCAAAGTACGCCTCAGATCTTGCCCGCCATCAGGATGACATTCGCTCTGCCAATGAGGATCTGATCAAACTTTCCCAAAGGTTCGGGCGCATGATGCCCAAGCTCTCCAAGCTGGATTCATCTGCCATCCTCAACTGGTTTGGTCAGTACAACAAGGTCAAGGACAAAGCCAGAAAGGCAGACGATGAACTCACTCTCCTGGCCAACAACGAGCAGGCTGCCGCAAATCCCGTTCTGCAACTGCAGATGAATTATTACTATGCGCAAAGGCAGCGGCTTTACTTCAAGACGGAGGTCATGGATGACATCCTTAGCGGCATGATGGAGGACCTCCTGGAAAACGGCAGCTTCGAGGAGGCGCAAAAGCAGGAGATGCAAACCGCTCTTGATGCAACCATGGAAAAGAGCATGCATCGCTCCGAGGCAGCGCCTGTCCCGGCCTGAGCTAATCCGGGACGGGCATTTCACCGGCAAGACTCATATGCAAAGATCAAGATCTGATTATTATGTTTAAGGTGGGAGAATACAGTGAGAACGAGGCTAAGCCCATTGCAGGCTATCTGAGGGATGCCGGGTTCAAAGTAAAGGGATAATTAAGATGAAAGGCAACACGATAAAGTGGAAAGCATAAATCAAGTACATCCGCAAATTTTCTCTTTTCCCGGAGTCATCGCATCACCGGCATCATTGTAGCTGTGCGGCGAGATCATGCTGCAATAGCCCACCCACCAGTCCATTACCCGGATTTGCGCTGGCTTTCCCAAAAAGCAGCCCGTGAAACGGAAGTAACCTGGAACGCCCCCCAGATTGATGCCGTCGCCGTTCCCTGTGGTGTCAACCACGTGATACTTTGTGTCGCCGGGCAGAAGCACCAGATTGTAGGCATGGCCGGGATGGTCTCCCACCAGGGGCAGGTCATAGCCCGTACTGGAGGTGCTGAAGACCTCGCTTCTGTTGTATCCCGCCTTTCGCAGCATTGTTGTCACAGCCGCCGAATAATCGATGCAAACGCCCGTCTGCAGAATGTTGACTGTGGCATGGGTGGGAAACATGCCCATCACTGCGCTGTTCTCGCTCATGTTCGTGTCCGACCGCCAGGCTGAGACGCCCCATTCCTCAGGCCGGCAGGAGAGGTTTGCCACGTTTTCATTGAAGCCCTTTTTAAATGAGCAGGTCCCGCTCAGGCCCGGACTGCAGATGCGAGTGCATTCAGGATAGCCGGAGCAGCAGGCCTTGAAAAGTGCATAGCCCTGCATGTACCTCGCCTGGGGGCCAAAGGAGTTGATGATGTACAGCCCCCGACACTTTTTCCGGTCTCCACCCGAGCTGTTGCAGGCGTCTATGCAGGCAATGCCAGGCTGGGGCGTTCCGTCGCAGCAGTCCACCGCCTCAGCGACAATAAAGTCCAGCTCGGGATGGCAGACCTCCATCTGCTGGCACTTCTGCGACGCATCAGGCCAGATATCCTGGCAGGGGGTGTCCAGAGGATAGTACTTCGGCCTGGGATTGACCTGCCCGCAAACCGAGGTTTCTGCAATGCCGATTTCCAGGAAGGAATTGTCCGAAAAACCGCTGCCATTGGTGATAGTAAGGGTAATATTGTGCCATCCTAAGCTGAGATTTTCCGTCTGGAAGGACCCGTTCTCGCCGATAATTCCGTCCAGGCTTGACTGCCACAGGTAGCGTAGCGGCCCTTTGCCGCAAGATGCCGCCGAAAAGAGCACCGCCTCCCCGCGCGGGAAGGTGCGCACATCCCCGGGAGAGAGAATTATAGCCCGGAGCTTGCCATCCTGGCAGCTTCTATTGCAGTCGCAGTCATTCAGCGCCATTTGCCCGGTCGTACCGTTTGTGCCGTTTGCGCTCTGACCGGAAATATCAGCTCCGGCCTGCCAGGGACCGGCCTGATCGGGAAGGTAAGCAAGAGTGCCTATGGCCATGACAATTAATGCCAGGCTGAGGAGAGAATATGCGAAATAGCCCCATTTCCTGCTGCACCCGCAAGAGAGCTGAGGCAAGCGTCTGAAATCTCCCGAAAAGGAGAGGGCTAGGCCGCTAAAGATGAAGAGAACCCCCGAGATCGACCAGGTCTTCCAGCCGTAAGGCAGCAGGGTTATGGCTGCCTGGGTGAGAGGAAAGCCGAAAAGGCCGGCAAAGAGGAGAAGAATGCGGGCCGCATCCTTCCGGCGGCGAAAAGCCGCTACGGTTACGGCAACCATCACCAGGATTACCAGGCAGGCCGTCCACTCCCCAAAAACTGCCAGAGCGGCAAAGATGGAGAGGGAAAAAAGGCCGCCCAGGAGATGCAGCGCCCGCTCTGCCTTGCGGCCCGGCCAGGCCATGGCGGCACCTAAAATCCCGACAAGCCCCAGCAGAATGATGAGAAAGCCACCTGCTCCCTGAGAGAATAAATAGTCAAGCTCTCCCGGCCGGCCCAAAGAGGGCAGTGCGAAGAGGAGAAAGATGCAGCCGATGGCAATGGCGATTATCCCGGCGACAAATCCCAGCAGCGCCAGGATCTTTTGCGTCCTATTCTTCTCTTCGGCAGTAAGCATCCGGCATTCCTGGCGCCGCCTGGGAAGTTAAAACTATTGTGCGATAATTCACTCGAAAGGAGCTAACCACCAGCATCGATGGCCTCTAATTTGGATATTCGATAGATATTTGATAGAGGCGGAAAAATACGATGAATTGAGATATTATGGACATCTTCATGCGAGCGGCGATAGATGAAGCGCTTAAGGGCCTTCAGGAAGGCGGAGTTCCCATTGGTGCCGTCCTGGTAGAGAATGGCAGGATCATTGGAAGAGGCCGAAACAAAAGAGTGCAGGAGCAAGACCAGCTCATGCACGCCGAGATAGACTGCCTGCGCCAGGCCAGGCTCACGGGAGGCTACCACAACACGATCCTTTATTCCACCCTCATGCCCTGCTACCTCTGCGCCGGGGCAGCCGTCCAGTTCGGCATAAAGAAGGTAGTAGTAGGAGAGGCGAAAAGCGCTCCTGCTGCCATAAAGTTCATGCAGTCGCACGGCATAGAGGTGGTGGACCTCGATCTGCCGGAGTGCAGGGAGATGATGGAGGAATACATACGCAAAAACGGAAAGCTCTGGGAGCAGTTCCTGGCGGAGCTGAATCCCGATCTCTTTGTGATATGAATAGTCCGCCCAGCGACCATTCCGTTTCCATTCGGCACGACATGCGGCCCGGCGATGTCGGTTATATCACTTACCTGCACGCTATTCTTTATGCTCCCGAGCAGGGCTGGGACCACTCATTCGATTCTTACGTGGCCATCCCTCTGGCCGAGTTTGCCGTGCGGCGCAGCCAGCAGGAGCGCATCTGGATTGTGGAGAAAGAGAGCAGGATCGAGGGCTGCGTGGCCATTGTAAAATTCTCAGAAAAAGAGGCACAGCTGCGCTGGCTGCTCCTGCACCCGGATCTGAGAGGCCGGGGACTGGGCAGGAGGCTGGTAGAAGAGGCTCTGGCTTTCTGCCGGGATGTCGGATACTCATCTGTGTTTCTCTGGACGGTGAACACACTGCCTGCGGCGGCCGGGCTCTATCAATCGGTGGGCTTTAGGGAGAGGGAAAAGGTCACCCATGAGCTGTGGGGCAGCGTGGTGACCGAGGTCAAGTACGAGCTGGAGCTGAAATAAGGCGAACAGTCTGCATGCAGCCTGCATGGCCATACTCTAATCCGGGCCGTGCTGCCTTGGCCGCTCTGTTCTCACCGATTTTCATTATCAAAATTAATGATATTATTAGCGACC
>CAYXSJ010000184.1:0-4787 GCA_964467095.1 uncultured Methanotrichaceae archaeon | reverse complement strand
CTTCTCAATCTGGTGCAATTACAAAATCATCTCAATTATCGTTATGATCCTCCATCAAGTGCAGTTTCAATTCTTCCTTTGATTCAAAGATCATCCGACAAATCTTGCATTTGAACTTGCCCTCTCGTTTGAATCCGGTGCCGGCCATTATAACACCTCGAATTGAGTTCTCTGTTGGAAGTCATTATTATTTAGTTTTTTTCGTTGCGATTGGGCTAAATACTTTGCAGACCAAATTTACTAAACAAAAGGAATGTGGTAACTCATGGCTCAAAAATATCAGTGCACCATTTGCGGATATATTTACGATCCCGAAAAAGGGGACCCCGACTCTGGAATAGCTCCAAAAACGCCATTTGCAGATCTGCCGGAAACATGGACCTGCCCGCAGTGCGGTGCTTCGAAGGATGATTTCAAGGAGCTGAAGTAATCGCGAAAAAGGAAGGAAATCATGACGCTAGCAAGAGAGATCAGACCCGGCGTTAAATGGGTTGGAGCAATAGACTGGGACCGCAGGCTCTTTGATGCTTTAATTCCCCTGCCCGATGGAACCAGCTACAACTCCTACCTGATCCAGGGCAGCGAGAAGACAGCACTTATTGATGCCGTGGACGAATCCATGGTCGATGTGCTGCTGGGCAACCTGAGGGCCTTGGGCATTAAGAGAATCGACTACATCATCGCCCAGCATGCCGAACAGGACCATTCGGGAAGCCTGAAAAGGCTCATCGAGCTTTACCCCGATGCCAGGGTGCTAGGCTCCGGCAAATGCCTGGACCTGCTCGTGCAATTCGATCTGGTGAGCAAAGACAGAGTGCAAGAGGCGAAAGACGGCGAGAAGATCTCTCTTGGCGACAAAAGCCTGCAGTTCATTCACGCACCCTGGGTGCACTGGCCGGACACGATATTCACCTATCTGGCGGAGGATCGCATCCTGTTTACCTGTGATTTTTTGGGCTCGCATCTGGCCACCAGCGACCTTTTCGCCGTTGACGAGGCTACAGTTTACAGGGCTGCCAAGAGGTATTATGCCGAGATTATGATGCCCTTCCGGCAGAACATCAACCGGCACCTGGCCAGGATTGGGGATATGCCAATTGATGTCATCGCTACCAGCCACGGCCCGCTTTACGACAGGCCAAAGTTCATACTGGACGCCTACCGCGATTGGGCCTCGGATAAGGTAAAAAACCAGGTGGTTTTGCCTTACGTCTCCATGCACGGGTCCACTCGCATTATGGCGGACTACCTGGTGGATGCTCTCATCTCTCGAGGTGTGGGGGTGAAGCGATTCGATCTCACCGATTACGATGTAGGAGAGCTGGCCGAGTCTCTCGTGGACGCAGCCACCGTGGTCATAGGCACGCCCACCATCCTGGCCGGAGCCCATCCCCAAGCGCTTTATGCTGCCATCCTGGCCAATGCCCTGCGGCCCAAGACCAGGTATGCCTCCATCATCGGCTCCTTTGGCTGGGGAGGCAAGATGCTGGAGCAGATCACCCTCGCCCTGCCCAATCTTAAGCTGCAATTCCTCGATCCGGTAGTCGCCAAAGGCCATCCCAAAGAGGCAGATTTCCTGGCTCTGGACCGTCTGGCAGAGGAGATTTCGGCCAAGCATCAGGCAAAAGAGGAACTTGATTGAGCCATCCCTTCTTCTCTACGTTTTAGTGCTGCTGGCCACAGGCTTAGCTGTAGGATTTGCCTGCGGCCTGCTCGGCATAGGTGGCGGCTTTCTCATGGTGCCTGTGCAGATCTGGGCGCTGACCTCTCAGGGAATCGATCCCACTCTGGCCACCAGGATTGCCTTCGGAACTTCTCTGGCTGTTGTTCTGCCCACGGCTCTCTCCGGGTGCCGCGGCCACTCCTGCCGGGGCGTTGTTCTCTGGAGGCCGGGGATCATCATGGGCCTCTGTGGCCTGGCAGGAGCTTTCCTGGGCGGGAGCATTGCGGCTCAAGCGCCCGGAGACTTGCTCAGGATGGCCTTCGGATTTGTGGTAATGCTGGGAGCGTTGAGGATGCTCTTTGCCGGAAGTCCGCAGCCCAGGCAGGAGGCTATGCAGGCAAAGTCAAGAGATGGCCTTGTGCAGTATGTTCTCCTGGGACTTGCTGTGGGTGTCATATCCGGCCTGACGGGGATTGGCGGAGGCGTGATACTGGTCCCGGCCATGGTCATCGCCATGGGCTTTAGCATGTATCAGGCCATCGGCACCTCGTCGGTGACAATCGCCTTCAATGCCGTGGGCGGGATCATAGCTTATGCCATTAACGGATGGGGCGTGGCCGGGCTTCCTCCTTACTGTGTGGGCTACATCGATCTTCTCCAGTTTGCTCTGCTGGCGGGAGCAAGCATCTTCACTGCCCAGTGGGGTGTAAATGTCGCCCACAGGCTGCCGGCAGAGAAGCTGAAGCACATCTTTTTAATGCTGATGATCTACATCGGGTTGAAGATGATCGGGGTGCTGGGGTGGATAGGTCTTTAAGTTGTAAGTTGTCATTCAATGTCCAAGACTTCGAGGAGAAGATCAATAAAGGAGTATGTAACCAGAAATACCCTGAAATACCGTTCCGATCAAAAATGTTGGAAAGGCAGAGGCAGATTGAATGGAGTATGTTCTTACCCCCAGGTCCGAGATCGAGCGCAGGATAGAGAAATTGCAGTCGCAGATGGGCGAGATGGATGGAGCACTGTTGTTTCACGCTGTTGACATCTGCTACTTTACAGGCACCGCCCAGGACGGGCTGGTCTACATTCCTAAAGATGGCGAGCCCGTGGTGATGATGAAGAGAAGCCTGGAGCGGGCGAAGCAGGAATCGCCCCTTGAGGTCCGGCCGCTCAAGAACATGAGAAATCTGAAATCGGACCTGGCCATCCCGGCAAAGGCTACGATCGGCCTGGAGATGGATGTCCTTCCCTGCAGCTTCTACTTCAAAGTGAACAGGGCTCTGGAGGACGCGGCGTTTGTAGACGTTGCGGAAAGGATCAAGCACATCCGCTCCGTCAAGTCCGAGTTCGAGCTTGGCCTGATAAAAGAGGCAGCCCGGATTTTGGAGGCCGGCTTTTCCTCAGTTCCGGACTTTCTGGAGGAAGGCATGAAGGAGGTGGACCTGATCTGCCGGATAGAGTCGGTGATGCGATCCATGGGCCATCAGGGCTCGCTGCGTTTTCGCCGGTTTAACAGCATCGTCCCGTTAGGCCATGTCATGTCCGGGGCTGAGGCGGCTTTCCCGAGCTTTCTCGCCTCGCCCAGCGGCGGACGGGGCACCTCTCTGATGTTTCCCCAGGGGGCGAGCTTTGCAAAGATAAAGAGAAATGAGCCCGTGTTTGTGGACTGCGTGGGCATCTACAACGGATATATTGCCGACGCGACCCGCATATTCTCTTTGGGCCGGCTGGAGGCAGAGCTGGAGGAGGCCTATCAAGCCGCCCGTCAGATCGAGGAGGCTGTGGCGGCAGAGCTTGCCGCGGGCAGAACAGGAAGGGAATTGTTCGATCTGTCCGAGGCAACGGGTGAAAGACTAGGCTACAAGGACTTTTTGGGCGGGACCAATGGCAATAAATGCGGCTTTGTGGGCCACGGCGTAGGGTTAGAGCTGGACGAGTATCCGGTGATAGGCCCCCTGGATCATGAGCTGCAGAGCAACATGACCATCGCCATAGAGCCCAAGATAATCTATCCGGAAAGGGGCGTGGTGGGAATAGAGGACACCTTCCTGACCACTGCAGGCAAAGCCCGGAGCCTCACAAATATGCCGCGAGAGATCTGGCAGGTGTGAGGGAGGGACGCAGATCACCGGAAAGGCAGATCACCTGAAAAACCAAAGTACATGGAAACGGTGACTGTAGTTGGATCAGCAAATTCAAATATCTCCTAAAAAGATGGTATCAAGCCCATATTAGCCAGAGTGAAGCATCTTTTATAGGCTGGTGCAACGATTCAGGGATATTTAGGCGAAAAAGAGCTAAAGAGAATCAACCAAAGGCGTAGCGAGGTGACTGTATGCCAACGAGCAAGAAACAGATGGAAAAGCTGAACAAGGCGAAGAAGGCCAAGGCAGAAGAGCTCTCGAAGCAGGCCGCTTCGGGTAGCGAATCGGCCAAGAAGAAGCTCAAGAAGCTTCAGAAAAAGATCAAGTGAGCTGCTTAGCTGATTGGCTTTCCACCTTTTTTATTTTTCCTTTAGTGAAAAATCAGTGATGTTCAGCAGCCAGTAGCCATCCTTGCACACCGGATCGCTTCCGGTTATTACTATCTTCTTTTTGAATATGGGGCCGTCGGCGACAAAGGAATGAAACTCCCCGTTCTCGCCGCAGGGATCTATGGAGCTGCCGGCTTCTCTCAAATCTCTTATGAACTCATTATCGATCCTGCGGCCAAGCCAGTCCTTGCCCAGCAAGCCATCTTTGACGCTGACCACAATTGCCTCGAATCCGGCATCGATGATTTCATTTACTATTTTCTCAGAATTCTGTTTCCAGACTGGCAGCAGCAGATCGATGTCAAGATCACTGCAGATCCTGTCCACCAGAGGCTTGTGGGTCTCGATGTGCCCGAAGACGGCAGCGTCGATTATCTCGCCCTGGCTTTGCAGCTCCCGGACTGCTTTTTTGAACTCTTCCTCGTAGGAGTGGAAATCCTTCTGCAGGAGAGGAAGGCCGAGGGCCTGGGCTTGAGCCCGGATCAGGGCGGGATTGAGTTCATGAGAGCCGGTCTTCTTCTGGTTGGTGAAATGCAGGAGATGGGTGATATTGCAGCCGTCGTTCATGGCTTTGTAGCAGGAGAGGCAGCC
>CAYXSJ010000183.1:1832-4802 GCA_964467095.1 uncultured Methanotrichaceae archaeon | reverse complement strand
AATTAAATTTCATAAATCCGAGAAGGATAATAACCGTTTACTGCTTGCTTTAGTTTATCTGCTAATACTGTTTCGGTTTCGTTTCTATTATAATAGCAAACGAATATTATTCTTGGTGCAAGATAGATATTCAAAGATGATCGTTGCCATTTGATACGGTTGGGCAGCTCCTCCCTGTCCAAGAGCATGTTCCCGAGATGTCCCCCTCTAACAGGGCGGCTTGCCTTGCCATCCATCACTATCTAAGCGATGTCTTGCCAGTCCTTAGCTATCGCTCTGCTAGGAGAAAGCCTCTTAAAATCGATTACAGAAATTATAATTAAAATTAGATAAAAAGTCTATCCAATAACATGCTTAACTAGGTCGCGGGCTCGGGCGTATTCATCGAGATCCGCAAGCTCGCTCTTGTGGGCTCTGTAGTATGCCCAAATATCATCTGCGCACTCAGTCTCCTCTTCTTCTGAGATCATGCCTTCAGCTTCAAGTTGTTGCATCTTACACCTTCTATGCTCTTTGAGTATATCCGTTTATCTGTAATCTGATTTCCGTTTCTTCATGAAAACCCTGAAAATAACGACCATCTGACCGTCAACGACATACTCAACTCTGATCCTACCAATTTTCAAGCGATAGGCTGGAGGAGTGTGTTTGCCAGCCACTTTATCTATGTTCATCCCTGGTCGTGATCTAAACGGGTCTATCTTGAGCTGCTCAATGTGGTTGTAGATTTTTTGCGCCTGGTCTTTGTCCATCTTATCCAGCTCTTTTTTGGCCGGGGGCAGCATTTTCAGGGAGAGCAACACGGTGACCAACTCATCTTTGTGCATATAATCCTTAGCGCCAGAACCGCCACCAGCCTTTTTTCTTGATCTCTTCTTCGCCCGGCTTCAGGGAGAGCTGCGATATGCTTTGGGTGAGCTGTGATATGTGGCCTCTGAGAAAATTAGTTTCATCCTCTTTGACTTTCAAGGCGGATTCATATTTTGCTATTTCCGCTTTGGCCTGCATAACGTCTGCATAAGCCTGATTAAGCTTTTCTTCTACCTGCATAACGTCTTTAGCCTTCGATTCTATGGCTCTATCTTTCTCTGCTATCTGATTCTCTAATTTCGCTATCTTCCTGCCTAGCTGCATAACTTCGACTTGGCTTTTATTCAGCTCTAATTGAGCGTTATGCAGTTCTAAATTGGCCTGATTACTGCCTGTGACAAATGATTCAACAGCATTAGCCACATACTCAGATCGCGATAAGCCGCTTTTCTTCGCCTCTTCATCAGCTTTATTCAGGATTGAATCAGTAAGGGAGACCGTCACGCGAGGCATGGGTTAAGCATAGGTTATGCAAGGAGATTAATGTTTGCATAAAGCTTAAATATCTTCCATCCATATTATAGGACAGGGTTTGCCTTACCAACAGCCCTAAGGAGAGCGCGCGTCCATCACATAGGATGCGCTTGACCGCGCGTCCGGGAGGCGGATATACCGCCTCCTCCTTTTAGGCTTATTTTCTTCCACAAAATGATAGCTGGTTGGCTCTCTTGCAATTGGCATCTCATCGCAGGATGGATTTGGTGGCAAAGTCTCCACTCCGCCGTCGTCCCAGTTTTTTCGCCCACAGTTGGGGCAGTGACATCTTAAGATGGATTGCAACGGCCAATTCTGGAGAACCCTCTCGGACGGCATCGACGCCTTTAGCGAACGCGGCGTTTTTACGCACCTGAACAGCGGATACTCCTTCACCCATCGCAATATTGTTAGCAGTTGGTGTATCGGACCGTTTATTATCCAGCTGATAATTTTTATCAGTCGGAGCGTCACTTATAAATACACCTTTAGAGTCGCGTCGCCTATTAATATTCTTTTGCGCCTCATATCGCTTGCCTGAGATGTAATCCTGTTGTGGTTGGGCAGGTTGTCTGCCCCGCCAAAAAAAGTTCTATGTCATTCTCCTTAATTCCAGTAAAAATGCCATAGAACTAACTCCATCATAGAGTTAAGACTGTGGAAGCGATTCCATCTAAATTATAATCTGTTATTATTCGCCAATTGCCATTTAATTTTATCCCAACTGCTCTATTCCACATAGTACGTGAATAGATCAATCTGATACTCTACACCCATGATTATCGAGCCAAAAAGTATCCTCAAAAGCGCCTCGGCCTCTCCTGCTTGCGGTTAGCCTGTCGTCGGTTTGTGGCGGGAATTGAGACAGATTTGAGGATATGTCTTTAGAAAGATTGTGGTCTTGTGGGTTAGAAAAAAGAATTAAATAAAAATACTACAAATAAAAAAGTTAGTGCTAAGATTGCCGTCGCATTATTTTAGCGTTCTCTGCCGCCAGAGCCGCGTCTGCAGCTGCGCGTTCTTCTTTGTATGCCTTCTCCGCGGCGGCCTGATCATTCAGTGTTTTTTCCACCAATAAACTTGGATCTTCTATTGTTATCATGGTTGCTATGAGGCTTGTTGTGATGCCTGTTTCTTTTCCATTTCCTCTACTCATGATCCCGTTATCATTAACCACGTACATGGGGACGATGTTTGTAAACGCAGCACTCTCTGACACATATTTTCCGCCTACTTTAGTGCCGTCCACCATGCTTAGTTCTACATATTTTACTGCGGCTTGTGGTTCTGCTGATGAAACATTTGTTGTCGGTGTTTCTTTTTCTGGGCTGCTTGTGCAACCCGCCGCCAATATTACCGCAAGAATTGCGGCCATCATGACTATAAAACTAGCGTGTTTCGTATCTTTTCCCTCCTTATCCTTTTCAAGATTGTGAGATCGAATGAAAAAGGTTTGGGTGATTATTTCAGGTTTCGCTCTGTGTTACTTCTATCCGGGCCTCTTTGGCATAGTGTAGCCGTGGTGATCATTGGCGATACATATTTCAGCCAAAGGTTTCGTTAAGCCTTCGGAGATGTTGTGTACCTGACCACGAATCAAGGTGCATAATTTCTTACTCAAGGTCA
>CAYXSJ010000183.1:0-1822 GCA_964467095.1 uncultured Methanotrichaceae archaeon | reverse complement strand
GGACCTAACGAAAAACCTTTTGGATCTTAAAAAGATTAAATAAAAATAGGCGGTTTGACGGATAGCGAAAAAGGAAAGGATGGTTTGCGGGTTTATATGCAGTTGATTAGATCAAGCTTGATCTTCTTTTGTAGGCCTGCTTATTTGCGTAGTGGTCTCTATTGGATCTGAGGCAAGTTTGAATTTCTCCATGTGACCACTCCGATACACTTCTTTTAGGAGCGCGTTTAATGATTCCGAAAGTTTCTGTGCCGCTGCGTGAGATAAGTAAACACGTGTCCCGGATATTGCCATCTTACCGTCTCTCTTAACACCCGGCATTTGTAGAAAATCTATAAACACGTCTCTCTGGGCGACTTGTATATAAGAGAGATTTGAGTAGCAAACTGAAATGATGTCTACCGATAGATCTTCCGGGTCCAATTTATAGAGCTCCGCCAAATCTAGTTTTAATGGGCGTCTGTCGTTTGTACCCTCTGGAGAGCCAACGTCACGAGATGTTTTTTTTGTGGTTTCTTCCGACGTTTTTTGTAGTTCCTTCTCGGTCATTGATCTGCCTCTATGCTACCGCCTTTAATGGTATTGGGCCCTCGAAAGAGGTGCTAAATCCGTCGTCTATATAGGAATCGCATACTGGTTGTGTGCTTACATACTCAGTTAGATTGAGCATGCCGATAGCGTTTCGAGATTCGTATTTCTCTTGCAGCTCAGAGTAATAATAATCTGCGATGACGTCGTCCGTGCAGTCTGTGCCATCCCTATCGTCGAGCACAGCATATGCTAGGAATGTCAAGGCCAAGACTCTCTTTGATTGAGTGTTTACTCTGTAGATCGGACGAGATTTGTTTCTTTCATCCTTTACTAATATGTTAAGCGAAGTCAGCGTCTTTAAAGCATCTCTAATGGGCGGCTTAGATAGTTCCGCTAGCTCTTCTAAATCAATGGGTCTGTAGTCCTGGAAAGGGTCCGCGATGATCTGGTGTAGTACTTTGATAATTGGCGCGTCTCCCAGTAATCCGTCATACGGTAAATTCACTTTATGCATCTTTAAGGTTGCCTCTCTCTCTGGCATTTATATCACCATTTCGAACTCGCGTATTAATTAACTACAACTAGGTTAGATATAAGCTTTGTTTCTATTGTGGAAAATATAATTTCACTTTAATCCGGCCTTGGGGTGAAGTGTCCATGGTGACCTCGACCTACTTTATAATATATTCCCCAATTTGTAGCCCATTTGTTCCCTTTAGGTGTCAGGATAACGTACTTTCCGTCTGAATACCCATTAGAAAAAATCAAGTCTGGTCCCATTTCCTCTATGAACTCTTCAAGGCTTCGGTTTTCTGGCTCGTCGTTCTTGGAGTTCTTTGTGAATAGCTTCCATTTTTTCACGCATTTAGAAAACTTTTCGTCGTGCCCTACCTTAGCAAGCCAACTAACAAAGGCTGCACCAACTAAACCGGGAGTGGGATGAGCCAGTTGTGATTCTGCACATTGTCGCTGAAATTCGCGAGGCAGCATGGATACTGCAGAGAATCTTCTTGATCAAATAACCTGCTATTACTTCCACCGTTTGATTAAGTCGCGGCAAAATAATTATGCCGAAAAAAGAAAGGATCCGGGGAATATCTATCATTTCCGGGATGCTCCTTTGTGCCTGTTGGTCGATCTGCTCACAGCTCTGAGGTTATCCTTTCGATTGCTTCCGCCTTTGCTGATCGGGTTCTTATGATCGGCCTCGCGTGGATCGCCAACAGCGAGCCCTAGCTTTGCCCTGGCTGCATTTCTCTGAGCCCTGGCTTTGATCTGCGCCGGCTTGCCG
>CAYXSJ010000182.1:0-4816 GCA_964467095.1 uncultured Methanotrichaceae archaeon | reverse complement strand
GCTGCCTATTGTGGACTTGTGCCGTCAGTCTATCAATCAGCAGGTAAGCTGATAAACGGCCATATCACAAAGCATGGCTCGCACTCTCGAAACTCAAGAAGTTCTTCTTGAGGATTAAAGCGAGAAGAGGCGCTAAAATTGGCATAGTCGCTCTTGCCAGAAAGGTGCTGTGCATACTTTATCATTTGCTTGTCCGTAGAGAGCTTTACCAAGATGACTTGCTCAGCAAGCCGCGATGCATCAAGAATCCCCGCCTGCATCCTAAAACAGCAATGGATCTTGACGAAATGATCAGAACTATCATAAAAGCAGGATATGAGGTGAGGAAAAACGAATGCTTGGAAAGCGGTTAGAGCCGCTGACCTTTTTTTATGAGGGCGTTTTCATGGTAATCAATTATATGACAACGGAGCGCGGCACAAACCTGTCTGATAACTCGATTCTCTCTTTGGCAATGATCTCCTGTGCCTGGATCTTCCCGACGGAAAGCCTTAAATATCGGCAATTGACGTATATATATTGGCGAAAGTCGATGGCCAATTTTTCCCTCCTACATCCATATGACTTTTGCCTCCCTCCTTATCATTATCTTGCCTGGGCTATGGGCAAGCCTTATTGCCTCAGCCATCCTTTTTTGATTAAAGAAAGCCAGCCCATGATGTGGCGGCAAAAGTCGGAGTGATGCGGCTTGAAGGCTTGATCGCTCCTCTTTTCGATAACGAAAACCTGGATTGTACCAGCATCAATGGTGGCGAGATAAATGGACGATATAGATATGAAGATTCTTGGGGCGATCGATAGCATTTCTCCCAAGACTTTTGTCAGTCCCGTCAAAGTCAATGAGCTCCTGAGGCTTGATGAAACGGAATTTGGGAATCGTTTAAAGCTTTTGAAGAAATCAGGGTATGTAGACATTATGACCAGTGAATATCCATCGAGTTTGACTCTTCCTAATGCCATCTCGAAAGTATATCTCACTGATTTGGGAAGACAGAGCTTGACGCGAAAAAAATAGGACCTTTAACAGCAGTGTCTTTTTCCTTTTTGCATCTTTTCAATTCAACGCTCTCGTTCAGCAAAGCCATAATCATTATAAACCAAGCATGTTACCACAAAAGAGAAAATACACCTGATGGCAGGGAGGCTCTTGTGGATGATCAAGCATATCGTTATGTTCAAGTTCATGGAATGGGCAGAGGGCGGCGACAAGGCGGCAAATATCAGGGCGTTGAAGGCCAGGCTGGAAGCCCTCCCCGCCCAAATCGGCGAGATCAAGTTCTTCGAGGTGGGCATCAACTTTATACAGGCAAGCGTCGCCTACGATCTTGTCCTGGTTTCAGAATTCGATAGCATAGAAGCCCTTTACAGATACCAGAAGCATCCCGAGCACGTCAAGGTGGCCGAGTTCGTCGGCAAAACCTGTGAGAGCCGGATAGTCGTGGATTATGTCTTCTGAGAGGTCACGAGGCTCTGATGCCGTTGGCCGCTTTCTCCTGCCGGATCATATAATCGAGCACGAAAAGAACGCAGATGTTGCCTGCCAATCCCAACAGAGCGAGAAACTGAGCCCTGTAAAAGAGGAATACCTGCACCAGAAAGATCTGCACCAGGACGGCGTCCTTGAAGAGCAGGTATGACTGCATTCTATTGCTTTCTATCTTGATGGCAGCGGCGATCACCAGGGCTGCTGCCAGCGTGGCTGAGAGAAGGCCAACCAGATCGAAGAGAGAGAGCGTGGGAAAGATGGTATGCAGATCCATCATCCATTTCAGCTTTACATATAGCAAAAAGAAGTCCAGACCCAGGGCGAACAGCGATTGCAGGACGAAGAACGCGATCATTGCATTTACAAACCAGGTTTTTTGTACCAGCTTCCGGTAAATCCTTCTGCCGCGATACTTGGCAGCCGTGTAGATGTCCGGCCCTGGAACGGGCACAGACTGCGTAGCGTAAAGCAGCTCGCGGAGGGCTTTTGTCACCGGATCGGAGGGAGAGCACTCTTTGAGCAAATCCAGCGCCCGCCTTCTCTCCCGGTGATCGAGATCCTCCAAGACCACCTCTTTGGCGATCTCCAGGACATTAATCAGCTTCTCCTGCTCGCTGAGCCTGGGCTTATTGACAAATTTCTCTATGGCCAGGTAGAGCAGAACGAATACCAGATAAATCAGGGTCACGGCAGGCCGGTAGAAGTAGTTGTTGTCGCCGGTGATGAACTTGCCCAGCTCGTCAATGAAGGCCCCAAATCCAAAGCCCCCCAGGACGGCCACCAGATAGTAGGCAGACTTGTTGATGTAAGCGAGTGCAATGACCAGGGCGATCATCATGAGCACGCCTCCTAAAAGGACATGTGCGATGTGCAGATTGCCGGGGCTGATGCTCGGATAACCGGTCAGGGCTAGAAAGAAGCGGATGCCCAAAACGGAAAAGACAGCTGTGACAAAGAAAAGCTCCAGCAGGCCTCTTGACTCATGGTTGCGCATTAAGTGCCGGTTGAATAGCTTCATCCGAGATTTCCCTATCCTGATCTGGTGAACAGTTATGACATGGAGATGGAAAAAATATTTTTAGGCTTCCTCTACAGGATAGTAGTACTCGCCCTGCTCTTTTTGCGTTCTGTCCAGCCTTGACTCCGGCTTGTTGACCCTGGGTCGCCTCGTCTCTTCATCGCGCCGGAAGGTTATGTTGATGGCTTTGAGAAAGGCGTTCATGCCCTCGCGCATCTCCAGAGGCGTATGAGCAATGCCTAGAATTCCAGGCTCACCCTCAAAGACCATCAGCCTCTCTGCGAGCAGGTCGATGAGATAGATGTCATGGTCCACAACCAGCACGGTCTTCTCCGAGGCCTCGGCAAAGCGCCTCATGACCTTGGCCGCCAGCATCCTCTGCTCCACATCCAGATGAGCGGAGGGCTCATCCAGCAGGTAGAGGTCAGCCTCGCGACTGAGGCAGGCGGTAATGGCCACTCGCTGCAACTCGCCGCCGGATAGTTCAGTCAGGGCCTGATCCAGGAACGGCTCCAGGCCCATGGGCTTTAAAATCTCCGTCTGGTAGAAGCTGGTGTCAAAGTCGTGGGTCACGCTGCGCAAAAGGCCCTGCACAGTTACATCGGAATCGGCTTTCAGGTACTGTGGCTTGTAGGAGACCTTAAGCTGGCTCTCGAAGCCTCCTGAGGTAGGCTTTTCCACGCCCGCCAGGACCTTGATGTAGGTACTCTTGCCTATGCCGTTGGGGCCTAGGATGCCCACCACTTCCCCGCGACGAATGATGCCGGGCTCCGCCTCCAGCCGGAAGGAGGAGTACTGCACGTCAAAGGCCCCATAGGCAATGAGCGAAGGGATCTCCTTCTCGATTCTAGGAGCATGCACCTCAAAGCTGATGGATGTATCCCGGAAGCGCACATTCTCCTCAGGAAGGCTGCCGCGCAGGTACTGGTTGATGCCCACCCTCACCCCTTTGGGCCGGGTTATGACGCCATAGGCCCCGGGCACACCGTAGATGAGATGGACGTTGTCCGCGAGAAGATCGAGAAGAGCCAGATCATGCTCTACCACCATGACCGCCTTGTCTTGGGCAAGGCTTTGCAAAATGCGGGCCACATTGATGCGCTGGTAAATATCCAGGTAGGGGCTGATCTCATCAAAGAAGTAGAAGTTTGCGTCGCGTGCTGCCGTGGCAGCGATGGCCACTCGCTGCAGCTCGCCGCCGGAGAGGCTTGCTATCTCCCGGTCCATGAGCTTGTCTATGGAGAGCCTCTCCACCAGATCAGCCAAGGCTCCGCGTTCGTCAGTTTTTTCCAGGAGACCGCGCACCTTTCCGGAATAGCTCTTGGGGATGCGATCCACATACTGAGGCTTGTATGATGTCTTGATACCTTTATCTGCTACCCTTTTCAGGTAATCTCCCAGGGCGCTGCCGGAAAACCTCTGAAAAACATCATCCCAGGAGGCATTTTTTCCCAGGTTAGGTCGCAGTATGCCGGAGAGAATGGATATCGCAGTGCTCTTTCCTATGCCATTGGGTCCCAATAGACCTGTTACCCGTCCGTCAATAGGTACCGGCAGACCATAAAGCGCAAAGCCGTTCTGGCCATACCTATGCACCGGGTCCTCCATCTCTTCCGGCAGGTTGGTGATGGTAATGGCTCCAAAGGGGCATTTGCGCACGCAAATGCCGCAACCCACGCAAAGGCTCTCGGTGATGAGGGGCTTGCTGTCCACAAAGACTATGGTCTCGTCGCCCGTGCGCACAGGCGGACAGAAGTACTCACACTCTTTGGAGCACTTGCGGGGCTGGCAGCGGTCGCGATTGACGATGGCAATTCTCATGGTCTACCTCAGTTGAGAAGAAGCGTCCAGGTAACCAGCCAGAGGTCGACTACCATGAACTCCACATAAAACCAATCTTTGGTCTTGAAGCTTACTGCATCTATATTCAGGAACGTATAGGTATACTTTTGAATGAGGTAGGTAAGCAGTATTACGGAAAGCATTACGAAATGCCAGGGATAGTGAGCTATTGACTCGCCAGCATAATAGCAGGCAAAGCCCGCTGCCGTCCCCAGGATGGAAGGATATACGGTCTTGATTATTCCATCAATGCGGTCCTTTCTGCGTTCGGCAGCGCTCTTGGGCTTGGCTTTGGGCGGCAGCTTGGCTGCCTTTTCGCCCGGATTTTCCGAGTTTCCAGGCGCGAGCCGCTGGTTTTCCTTATTGCCAGCCTTTTTTTCTTTCTTGGCCATCTGATCCTTGGATTTCATTATATGATAATAGCGTTTTGGTCCGGGAAAAGTCCAAGTACTATAACTTTCAAGAGCCTC
>CAYXSJ010000181.1:0-4819 GCA_964467095.1 uncultured Methanotrichaceae archaeon | reverse complement strand
GGTGATTTTGCCGGATGGAGAGCGCTGAAGAACGGATCCAGGAGAGGCTCAGAAACTATCTTAAGCGGGACGGAATAGGAATTCGGAAGGCTGTCTTAAAGCTGTTTTTGAGCGATGGAGCTTACACCACAGAAGACGTCTTCACTTACCTCGCGAAGGAAGGTTTTGACGTCAGCTATCGCGGAGTCTCGGCCATGGTTGGGCTCATGAACACTCGCCTGGGCATTCTGTCCATTGATGTTTCCGGGGACCATAATGTCTATTCCCTTAAGGGAGATCACAAGGGTGTTGTGAGGACTGTTCTGGAAAATTATTAATGTATTGACATTATCTGCATAGCTTTGATAACACCATTGCTTATGTCGCTTGATGCCGATAATGGCGATGTCTGAAGAGCTGTC
Organism: uncultured Methanotrichaceae archaeon; assembly: GCA_964467095.1. Lineage (GTDB taxonomy): Archaea > Halobacteriota > Methanosarcinia > Methanotrichales > Methanotrichaceae > Methanothrix. The sequence continues at coordinate 4,418 of CAYXSJ010000181.1, read as the reverse complement.
AGTTGGGCGGCTCGCCTCTTTTCATTCTTTTCATATACTTGCTGAGCACAAGGTCCGCCATCAGGTTTATGCCCTTCAGGGCGGCGTGAACGGCCGGTCCTGCAGTCATCCTTTCCCTGTAGATGCTATGCAGTTTTTTGAGATGTCTCAGGTTATAATCCAGGCATAATCCCACCAGCTGCCAGTGCTCTGGCAGGGCATCCTCTCTGGCAAAGCCTCTTCTTCCTCCCAGCTTCGTATCGGCAATGGTGGTAAAAAAGAGGGGCAGCATGAGTCCGGTGTAATCCATGAGGGACTCTACGAGCTCAGTGGTCTTTATGACATCATCAGCAGTCTCTTCCGGCAGGCCCAGGACCAGGCTTGCTACAGGCAGCCAGGACTCTTCTGCAAAGAGGCGGTAGCAATCCCTTACAATTTCTGGCCAATTGTCGATCTTTGCAGGCCGCGCTTTATTCGGCATATGCATGTTCAGGATGCGGCAGCTTCCCGTCTCGATGCCGATCCAGGCAGACATGTGATTCTGAGAAGAGCCCACGCCCACGATCTGGGAAACCTTGCGTAGAAGCCCCTGATTTTGATGAACTGAGGCCAGGCTAAGATGAGAGACATCTATGGTCTTTGGGGAAAGCTGCTTTACAGCCGCCACCAGCTCCAGAATCTTCCTTTCATTGGGCCTGCCGTTACTATAGCCGTATGAGAAGAAGTCCTCGCAGTGCAGGATGATGTCCCTCTGGCCGCAGGCCAGGTTCACCTGCACATCCTCCAGAATTTTTTCCAGCGGCCTGTGGCGCAAGGTGCGATTGGCCGGTGAGCAGAAGGCGCAGCCTCGCCAGCAGCCTCTGCCGATCTCCACAATGCCGCCGATGGTCGCGGCGCGATTGACTGGAATCGACTCTCCCAGAACCGCTTTGCCTCGGATAACGGGCGGAACGCTTTCCCCGTCAATGATCTTTTTGCATATCTCAGGAAAATCGCTTTCTCCTTCGCCAAGGTAAATGTGGTCCACGCCCACCTCTTCACCCATTGCTTCCCAGGCGCCGTTGCCACCTAATACTACCTTGGGCCTGTGCTCTCTTATGAGGGGGTGTGAGATAAGTTCCAGAAATTTGGAGCGATTAAAGGGCGGTCCCCTGCCGATGATATCCTCGATCTGCCGCACGGCGATCTTCCCCATGGGATCGTCATGAGTTATGCCCACGATCTTTGTCTCCGGGCCAATGGCCTTGTCCAGATGATCAGGATGGGCCACCATTACTTCCTCTCGGGAGAAGCCCGACTCCAGCAATGCCGCTTCTACCTTTCGCATGCCGCAGGGGGCGATCTTTGCCGAGCCGTCATGGGCGGCAGGCACGGGAGGGCAGAAAAATTTCTGAAAAATCCAGTCAGGCAACGTTGCCCTGGGCATGATGGCGGCAAAGCCGAGCATCACTCCGCCGTGATAATTGCTCATCATGGTAGTATCGCTGGTTAGAACTATTTTCTTGCCTGGCATCGATTGCATCTCTTGGGCTTCCTTCTGCAGTTTTAGCAGATAACGTTGTTGGACTGGAAAGCCCAACAAGTTTTTATCGGATTGCCGACTTTTGAGAAATTCGTGCAAGAGAAGTCGTTAGCGGAGATCAACGAACGCATTCGCGACGGGAGCGCCCGCGTCGTAACGGCAGAAGAGATGCCTGACATCGTGGACGAGCTGGGCCCTGCCGGAGCCGTGCGCGAGGTGGATGTAGTAACCACTGGAACCTTCGGAGCCATGTGCTCCTCTGGAGTCTTTCTCAACCTGGGGCATAGCGACCCGCCCATAAAAATCTCAAGAGCTCTGCTCAATAAGGTGGAAGCCTACGGCGGCGTTGCAGCTGTCGATCTATTTCTGGGCGCCACGCAGCCCTCCGAGGACCGGGGGATAGAGTACGGCGGAGCGCATGTCATGGAAGATCTCATCTCTGGAAAGCAGATCGAGGTGGACGCCTTTGGTGCAGGCACGGACTGCTATCCTCAGATGGAGCTGGAGACCAGCCTGCGCCTGGAGGATTTCAATCAGGCCATCATGGTCAATCCGCGCAATGCCTACCAGCGCTACAACGCAGCTACCAATTCCGCCGATAGTACCATGCATACCTACATGGGCACGCTGCTTCCTCGCTTTGGAAATATCCACTACAGCGGCGCGGGCGTCCTCTCCCCGCTCTCCAATGATCCAAGCTTCGATTATATTGGAATAGGCACGCGCATCTTTCTGGCCGGAGCGCAGGGTTACGTCATGGGCCCAGGAACGCAGCATAATCCCCAGAATAACTTCTCCACGCTCATGGTCACGGGCGACATGAAGAAGATGAATAACCGCTTTCTGAGAGCTGCGACATTTCATAAATACGGCTCCAGCCTGTACCTGGGGATAGGCATTCCCATTCCAATCCTTAATGAGAAACTGGCAAAGAGCACGGCCGTGCGGGATAGAGACATTACCGTTCCTGTAATGGACTACGGCATCGCTCGCCGGGACAGACCCTCTTTGAAGATGGTGAGCTACGAGGATCTGAAGTCTGGAATGATTGAGATTAATGGAAAAGAGGTCTCTACCTCTTCTCTCTCAAGCTTTCATGTAGCCAGGGAAGTGGCCAACACTTTAAAGGAGCAGGTGGAGAAGGGTGAGTTTCTGCTCAGTGCTGCTGTGGAGCCTCTCTCTCGTGTTGGCAGTTCCCGGCCCATGAAGCAGACCAAGGAATCGCCAAACGTGGGTGACGTCATGAGTCGCGATGTGGTCACGGTTGGAGAGGATATCGGGGTAGAGCAAGCGGCCAAGCTGATTGTGAGCGGCAGCTTCGATCACCTGCCGGTGATCGCCAAAGATGGAAGGCTGATGGGCATAATCACCGCCTGGGATATATCCAAGGCCGTAGCGGGTGGCAAGTCCTACCGCATAGGCGATATCATGACCCGCCGGGTCTATTCTGTAAAGTCGGATGAGCCCATTGAACTCGCGGCTCGCACCTTTGATACGCACAGCATCTCGGCAATGCCGGTAGTGGACATAGACAATAAGGTAATTGGAATGATCACCAGCAATCACCTTTCCCGGCTCCTCGCGCGGAGGAGATAGAAGATGAAACTCATGCTACATGTAGCTCCCGGAATTGTGCGCTACCCTCTCATAGCCTCAGTCATCCTGGAGACGGGCGCTTTAGTGAACATCGAGAGAGCCAGCATCGATGCTGTGAGCGGAGAGATCGTCCTGGAAGTGCCCCATGACAAGTGCCTGGAGGTAAAGGAGGCATTCGAGCGGCGCGGGGTAAGGGTCGTGCCCCTGGAGAATCCCGTCATAAGGGATGAGAATGAGTGCGTGCATTGCGGGGCTTGTGTTTCTATCTGCCCGACTGGCACATTCCGCTTCGAGAATTGGCAGGTCGTGGCTGATTCAGGAAAGTGCATTCAATGCGGGGCCTGCATTGTGGGTTGCCCTCAGCGCGCTTTGAAGCTGGTCTTGAAGTAGTTCACTTTGCTAGGGCCAGTTCAATTTTTAGTTTTTCTCGTTTTCATTGTTCATAGAATATCATATACATATTTATAGCACATATTATATCCTAATGAATTAGTTAGCGCGCATGTTTGAATGTCAATTTTAGATTAGTTATCAATTAAATTTAAAAGTTTTGACTAAAGTGATTTAATCCAATTTTAGCAAACCTACTAATTATATAATTTTTTCCGTTATAAGTCTATTTAACCATCTACAAACAACGATAATCTCTATAAATAGTTTCAATGTATCCCTTATCATTTGCGTTTAATGCACTTGACCTTATTAAATCGCCGCATTTTAATAATTAAAAAATAGACCTGTTTGGACTGCCACAATCGATTTTTAATATGTTACTTCAGGAGTATATATAATCCTGTGTGGAGGTACTATTGGTAATAACTTATAATACTTATTTCGTTTGTTATGGCTATTATTTTTAAGTTTTAAATTTAATTATTTTCAAATGCTTGTTTTTGAGATTTTCAGATTAACGAGCTAATGTGGGTGAAAAAGGGTTCGCGTACATTGCTGCCACTAAGTTTAATCTCGAAATTCTGATTGATACAATATCCAAAGCAGAATGGATCGGATAACATTTAATGTGAATTGAATTACTAATTTCAAATTTATTTAAATAATATAAATTTAAATATGTTATTAAAACAACACTCAAAAGAAATAAAAGCTTTTATATGGGTGGACAGTTAATACGCAAGGAATAGGTTAGTGGTGTATATTTTGGCGGTTGTGTGGCGATAGGTTGTGGAGGGCGATATGATGTTTAATGCGGGTCCACTATCTGATACAGAAGAGCAATGGAACACATCATGCAATAATATTTTCTTAAATTTCTCAGTCGATACACGCATGAAAATGTCTATCTGTTCTTTTTTACATGCTA
>CAYXSJ010000180.1:0-4826 GCA_964467095.1 uncultured Methanotrichaceae archaeon | reverse complement strand
CTGGCTGTGGCATTGCCGTTTTCCGCCAGCTTCTCCTCCTCATAGAGCTCGTAGCTGCCTTCCAGCTTGCTGCTGACGAGAGCCATATCCAGCCTGTAATCCTTCTTTTGTGCTGACAGTTTTACATCCAGGCTTATGCCCTCATCGGATATGGAGCCTGTGGCGGTAGCTGGAATATCAGAACCTCCTTCGAGAAGGGTGCCGTAACCCTGCAACCTATCGCCCGTCTGGATCAATATCATATCAATGGCTTTTCCTGTATTCTGCTCTGCCGGGCTCTCCGTTGGGCTCTTTTCCAGCTTGACACTCCACTTTCCGGCCAGGTCAATGGCGGGGGCCTTTTTCTCGGCGACGGTCGGTATGTTCGCTCCATCTTTTTCGCCATTTTCTTGCGTCTCGTTCTCCGCTTTCGCAGTGCCGTCAGGATTTACAGTGGCACTGCTACCGGTGGAGGAGGCCACAGCATCGTCGAAGATCGGATCTTCCAGGAAATCGGTATTATCTCGAACTACCCATTTTCCGCATCCTGCACAGGCCGGATAGGCAAGCATAGCTATGATCAATACCGTGCATACAATTAACTGGCTCTTCAATTGCGAACCACCTTTAGTGAGATTGACAACATTTCTATTTCAAGACGCAAATCTGCTGGCTGTGGCATTTCCTCTGCCTATCAGATCTTCGTTTAAGTACATTTCGTAGCTTCCGGAGACGACTCTGTCCACCTTGACCAATTCAAGCTCGATCTGCTTGTCTATCTTGTTCCCGTACTCGCTCACGATTGTCTGTACTTCAAGACTCATGGTATTCCTGGTAACAGAACCTTTGGCGCTGACCTGAAGCTTTGTGTTCTGCTCATTAAGAGTCCCCATGCCCATGACGCTTTCTCCTGTCTGAATGAGTGTGAAGGGATTCAGGGTAGCGCCCTCATTCTCCAGCTTTATCGTCCATTTGCCCTCCACATCCATGGTCTCGGGCTCCTGCGGCTCGACCTGTACCGGCATAGCCGTAGCAGTCTCTGCTACTGCCTCTGTGGTGGCCTTGGGTGTTGGATCGGGCATTTGCATATTGGGCCCGCTGGATGATGATGGAGCGACCGACCTCTCGTCGGGCGCGACTCTCGGCCTGTTGGAAATGGGCTCGGACGTTTTTGATTCCGGATGGAAATCAACGGCGGAGGATGCTGTATTGGAGACAGCATTGGAGACAGAGGCTGAAGCGTTATTTGATGTGGAATTGGAGGCAACAGAAACAGCGGCAACGACATAGCTTTGCGCTTTGCTGTCTTCAAATCCGGCAGATCCGGAACGCATTACCCGGACTTCAATCTGGCTTTCTCCTGCATCTGCATCTGTTGTGTTCCAGGTCCAGAAGCTTTCGGCTATCCAGCCGGTCTCATCTTTAAGCTGCCCGCCCGTTGATGGACCTGTGAGAAGAAAATCGTAAAGCATTTTTTCATTATTGGGATTGGACGCCTCGACCTTCCAGACTATGGCCACACCAGGGCTCTGGGGACTGGGCCTATCCGGATTCAAGCTCTGGATCGTGGCATTTTGGTCGGCCTTGGCGACGGCTCCCAGTGTTACGGCTGCCTTTGCAGGAGCGGATTGTGCAGTCGACGATACCCCTGACCCGCCCTGATTTTGGTTCTTGCTTACATAAAAGTCAGTATCTCCAGATGTATCGCCCAGAGGATTTATGCCGCATCCATTCCCAAAAGCCGTAGAGCTGAGCAAAAAGGGCAGAGCTGCCAGGCAAATGAGCACAGCTATGCAAAGAGACAATGTTTTGCAATTCATCTATCCTAAACCTCCACCATTCTCAAAATAGCATCGGATTGCAACGGTTTAAAGTTTCCCCTTGGAACGTCATTCAACGAAATATCTCCTCTGGCAAGGTTGTTCGTCCTATTTGAGGTGCAGATCCCTCGTTAGCTTTATCAATCATTAAAGATCTTAGTGTTAGAACGGCCCGAGGGGCCAGGGTGATTGAGATGAATGCGTGGGATCGCTTTATTTGGTAAAATACGATTTCTAGATACTACCTTACGTGACGGTGAACAGACGCCAGGTGTCTCACTCGGCATGGATGAGAAGCTCGCCATTGCCCAGGGGCTTGACGCCCTCGGGGTGGATGTGATTGAAGCCGGCTCTGCCATGACCTCTGAGGGAGAACGCCTATCTATAAAAGCAGTTGCTGATTTTGGCTTCAAGGCGGAGATTTGCAGCTACGTTCGTGCATTGACCGCCGATGTTGATACGGCTTTAAGCTGCGATGTAGATTCCGTACATCTTGTGGTACCTGTATCGGATCTTCACATAGAGTGCAAGCTCAAATCCGACCGAAAATCGGTGATAAATAAGGCCGTGCAAGTGACAGAGTATGCTAAAGATCACGGCCTCATTGTGGAGCTCTCCGGAGAGGATGCCAGCCGTGCCGATCAGGATTACCTGGTCAGCCTTTACAAGGCGGGAATTGAGGCAGGAGCCGATAGGCTGGCTTTTTGTGATACTGTGGGCGTGCTGGTTCCCGAAGTTGCAGGGGAGGTCTTTTCCCGGCTGTCTCAGCTTGGCGCGCCGATCAGCATACACTGCCACAACGACTTCGGCATGGCTACAGCCAATACCGTGGCGGCTCTTCGCGCCGGTGCTGCCCAGGCGCACGTGACAGTGAACGGCATAGGCGAGCGAGCAGGCAACGCGAGCCTGGAAGAAGTGGTCATGGCCCTGGAATCCCTTTATAAAATAGACACTGGGATTAAATGTCAGGACATCTATCAACTCTCTCGCCTGGTCTCGCGAATGACCGGCCTTCCTATGGCTCCCAACAAGGCCATTGTGGGAGAGAATGCCTTTACCCATGAGGCGGGCATTCATGTGCACGGGCTGTTAGCTGATACCAGCACATATGAGCCGATTCATCCGGAGACCGTGGGCAGGAAGAGGCGCATAGTGCTCGGCAAGCATGCCGGTCGGGCCTCGGTGGAACTGGCCTTGCGAGAGTTCGGAATCTCAGCATCCGAGCTGCAGTTGGCTCAGATAGTGGCCAGGGTAAAGGAGCTGGGCGACAAAGGAAAGCGCGTATCGGATGCCGATTTGCAGACTATAGCCGACACAGTGCTTTCCATCCAGATGGAGCCGAAGGTTAAGCTGCAAGAGGTGACGGTGGTGGCCGGCAATACGGTGACGCCCACGGCTTCGGTCAAGATACAGCTAAACGGGGCTGAGAAATTGGAAGCCGGAACTGGTGTTGGGCCTGTGGATGCGGCCATAAATGCCATAAAGCGGGCCATATCAGGCGTGGCGGATGTGCGGCTAGAGGAGTATCATGTAGACGCCATAACAGGCGGAACGAATGCAATAGTGGAAGTATGGGTGACAATGGCAATGGCAGACAGAAAGATAACTGCTCGAGGAGCTGACGCTGATATAATCATGGCATCGGTCGAGGCGGTACTGGAGGGCATCAACCGGTTGATGCGGCTGGAAGAGGAGGATAAAGCCAAATGTCTCAAAAGATGACTGGCGCTCAGGCGGTACTGGAGAGCCTGAAGAGAGAAGGCGTAGATGTCGTATTCGGGCTTCCCGGCGGTGTGCTGCTGCCTCTTTACGACGCTATCTACCAGTCTGATATCAATCATATTCTGGTGCGCCACGAGCAGGGCGCAGCGCATATGGCGGACGGATATGCCCGAGCCACAGGAAAGGTAGGAGTGTGCATTGCCACCTCCGGGCCCGGGGCCACGAATCTGGTCACCGGCATTGCCAATGCCTACATGGACTCAGTACCCATGGTAGCCATCACCGGGCAGGTTAATACCTGGCTGATTGGAAAGGATGCGTTTCAAGAGGCGGACATAACCGGGATCACTCTGCCCATAACCAAGCACAATTATTTGATTCGAAGTGCCAGGGATATCACGCGCGTCTTCCGGGAGGCCTTCTACATCGCCCGCACCGGCCGCCCCGGACCGGTGCTGATCGATCTGCCCAGAGATGTGACTGTGGATGAGGTAGAGTTCACCTGGCCGGAGGTAGATCTGCCCGGCTATCACCCTTCAGTTAAGGTGCATGAGATGCAGATCAAGAAAGCCGCCAAAGCGCTGATGGAAGCAGAAAGACCCGTCATTTACGTGGGCGGCGGAGTGAAGTATGCCGGCGCGCACCACGAGCTCTTCGAGCTGGCGACAACGATCAACGCCCCGGTTACTACTACCCTTATGGGAGTAGGATGTTTTCCTGAGGACCATCCTCTCTCTCTCGGGATGCTGGGCATGCACGGCACGAAGTATGCCAACTATTCCATTCAGGAGTCAGATCTCATTTTAGCTATCGGCGCGCGATTTGATGATCGGGTGACGGGAAAGATCTCAAGCTTTGCGCCGCGGGCCAGGATCGTTCATATAGATGTGGATCCGGCAGAAGTTGGCAAAAATGTACGGGTGGACATTCCTGTCGTGGGAGACGCGAAAAACGCCCTGGAAGGACTCTTAAAAGAGGTCAGCCCGAAGGGCCGAAGCGTTTGGAATGAGAAGACAGAGGCCTGGAAGAAGGATTATCCCCTGCGCTACATTCCGGACATGAATATCATCAAACCCCAGTATGTAATTGAGAAGCTGTGCGAGCTCGCACCGGAGGCCATTATCACCACGGAAGTGGGCCAAAACCAGATGTGGGCAGCGCAGTTCTTCGTGCATAAGGACCCGAGCAAGTTCATATCCTCCGGGGGCCTCGGCACAATGGGATATGGCTTTCCCGCAGCCATTGGAGCAAAGATGGGCCGGCCGGAGTGCGATGTCATCGACGTGGCTGGAGACGGAAGCTTCC
>CAYXSJ010000179.1:0-4832 GCA_964467095.1 uncultured Methanotrichaceae archaeon | reverse complement strand
TTATAATGTTGCTAAATTGAGCCTAATCCGGATCACAGGCATGTCTTTTGTCTTCCCCTGCACCACTTCATCCGATGCTGACACGGGATTAAATCCGTACATGGAGCTATTGAGGCCGCTGCATTTCAGAATCTGCCTCATTGCCTGCAGCTTCTCTGCAGCGTCACTGACCTCTTCCCCGCGCCCGGAAAAGCGGCCGATGGGCAGAAGAACCTCAACCTTTGGATTGGCCAGCAGGTTCAGATACCACTGTCCTTTCATCTCTTTTCCCTGATAGCAATAGATCTTCTCCTCAATTTTTGCATAGCTCACGGGAGTATAGCGAATCTTTCCAGTCTTTCTGCCTACAGTCCCCAGCACCATAATATTTCCGGTAAGGCGATTGGATATGATCCGCCCCAAACCGCTCTGAAATGCCGGAACAACAATAAGTCTATTGATAAAACGGAAAAACGCCCGTAGAAACGATCTTTTGTCCATTCATCTCTTCCTTCTGCCCCATGCATTTTATGTTTATGCTGATACTATTATTTTAGTTTAGCCTCTAAAAGGAATCAGATGCAAATTGCATTGCTCTCCAGGGCCATATTTTTATGCTATATTCTCATGCCACATTCTCATAGATGAAAGGATAGCTATATTTGGGATGATAATCGAATAATGGTCTAATGATCTGAGGATGATCTTGAGGAGACTTATGCAATTGACCTGCTGCAGGCATCATGCGTTACGGATGGCAATCACAATAATCATGATAGCAGTCGTCGCATTATTTTTTTCGGGCACGGGATGGGCGGTCGATGCTTCTCCTAAGGACGATGCCTATCACTACATGGCCAACGGCGTGGATGACCAGCTCTACAATGAGTGGTGGTACTTCGATGTAGCGGATAATGATTCTCAGTTTATGGTGGTCTACCTACTCAGCGATCCGGAAAATATTTCCTCTGCCCAAAAGATTCAGGTACAGGCAGTGGCCATGCAGGATGGCCGGCTTCATGCCCAGGGCCAACACAAGAGCAGTGGCTATGGGGGAGACAGAAACTCTCCTATGTTTGACATTGATAAGAGCGGCTTTTCCTCAGAAGAAGAGCCGAACCTGCGTATCTGGGGTGAGGTCGAGGACAGTGCCACCGGTGATCCTATCCGCTGGGATCTGCTTTATCAGCCCATGGAAAGCCCCTGGTTTGCCATTCCTGTTCAGGCGCATATCGGCCACATCAAAGGTGATTGGATGAAGTGGCTGGTTTACATGCCCTCCGCCCAGGTAACCGGCACGCTTACCATCGGCAACAGGACAAAAAGCTTGCAGGGAACAGGCTATCACGAGCATGCCTGGGGCCGCTTTGCCTTTAGCGATCCTCAAATCACCAGGGCCTCTGTCTCGGTTCCCCTGGATAGCTTCAGCCTGGCATTCGCAGAGATCCAGGGAGTGCAGAGAGTTGCATTTCTGGGAATAAAGAAGGATAGCAAGGGCATCGACTTCTCGGACAAGCAGATAAAACTTAATTATTCAAATTACACATTTGATAATACGACTGCCACAGTCACCCCCGGAACCTATCATGTAGAGGCAGATAACGGAGACTACAGCCTGGATCTGGTGGTGGATGTGATAAAGAGCGCTGCTACGACTCTTGACTACCTGCCGCCGCTCCCCAGCATTCTTATCTTCCAGCAGGTCTCATTTTTGCATGGGACACTTATTTCAAAGTCCGGCGAGAAGTTCTCCTTCCAAAAGCAGGGATTCTCCGGATTTACAGTGCCAACGCTCCATCCCATATTTGGCAGGATCAATTCGACATACTCCAATATCACGATCGTTGCCAGAAACGAGAGGACCGGCCAGGAGAAGACCGCCAGAGTCACTTCCGATGGTTTTTATAGCCTGGATGCAGACTTTTCGGATTACCTGGCCGATAGCACTGCACCATGGGTTGCAAATGGAGATCAAGTGAAGCTGGAGATGAGAGGAACTGCGGACACTAACAACACTACTGCTGCGAATATACCGATCAATCTCTCGATCAATCTGTCGGAAGAAAGGCAGGAGGCAAACCTTTGAGCACTATCATCAACAATGAATATTTAAGATAGAATGAAGATAGAATGACAGAATAGCTTTTATCTTCTCCGGCAGATATCCCTCCTCATGCCATCTCTTTCCATCCATGCTGGCGGCCTGGATCTTAATAATCCGGTTCTGCTGGCTGCAGGCATTCTGGGCACCACTGGTGCCTCTCTCTGCCGTGCTGCGCAGGCGGGTGCAGGCGGCGTGGTCACCAAATCAGTGGGCTCAGTGCCGCGGGAAGGCCACCCAGGCCCTACCATCGTACATGTGGAGTGCGGCCTCCTCAATGCCATGGGCCTGCCCAATCCCTCTTACAAAGACTTTCAGGACGAGATCGAGACTGCTCGCGCCGGCGGGGTGCCTGTCATCGCCAGCATCTTCGGCTCTTCTGCGACAGAGTTCGCCCAGATCGCCCGCAGTCTTAAGGCCGACGCCTTCGAGCTGAACCTCTCCTGCCCCCATGCTGAAAATTACGGCAGCGAACTCGGCCGCTATCCCGATCTGGTGGAATCCGTCACAGGGGCAGTGAAGGCTGCGGCAAGCGTGCCCGTCTGGGTCAAGCTTACTCCGAACACAGCAGACATCCTGGAGCTTGGCCTGGCTGCGCAGCGGGGCGGGGCCGACGGCATAGTAGCCATAAACACACTCAAGGCCATGGCCATTGATATCGAGACAGGCTTTCCGATATTAGGCAACCGTTTCGGCGGCCTGTCCGGTCCGGCGATAAAGCCTGTGGCAGTGCGCTGCGTCTACGAGCTGGCCAGCCGCCTGGAGATTCCGGTGATAGGCGTGGGCGGAGTCTCTACATGGGAGGACACCGTGGAGATGATCATGGCCGGAGCCTCGGCCGTGCAGGTGGGAACTGCTCTTCTTAAAGGCTACGGAATCTTCGAAGAGATCACAGTTGGCCTGTCCCGCTATCTGGAGAGAAAATCGCTGACACTTGATGAGCTGCGCGGCCTGGCTGGGAGGAGACGCTCATGAGACCTATCAACTGCATCATAGAAGAAGTGCGCTCTGAGGCTCCCCTGATCAGAACCTTCCGGCTGGATAAAAACCTTGATCCCGCACCAGGGCAGTACGTCATGGTCTGGATCAGAGGCGTAGATGAGATTCCCATGAGCTTCTCAGGCCCCGATACCATAACTGTGCAGTCGGTTGGCGAGGCTACGCAGGCACTCTTCCGGCTTGGTGCAGGAAGCAGCATCGGTCTGCGTGGCCCTCTGGGCAGAGGCTTTGTCCTGCGAGGAAAAAGAATTCTGCTCATCGGCGGGGGCGTGGGAACGGCGCCCCTGGCTTTCTTGGGCGAGCAGGCTAAAGGGGCAGGCTTCGAGGTTGCCTCTCTGCTCGGCTTCCGAACCAGGGATGACCTCATCTTCCTGGAAAGATTTGAGGCTCTGGGAGATGCTATTATAACCACGGATGACGGCTCCCTGGGCATAGAGGGCCGCGTTGCCGCAGGACTTAAAGAGCTGAATCTATTCGATTACGATCAGATCTACCTTTGCGGCCCTGAGGTGATGATGTGGGATATAATCTCCAGAACGCGGGAGCATGCCGGGAAGACCCAGGCGTGCATCAATCGGTACTTCAAGTGCGCAGCAGGCATCTGCGGCTCCTGCTGCCTGGATCCGGAGGGGCTGCGCGTCTGCGTGGAAGGGCCGGTGTTCATGGCCGACCGACTGCTGGAAAGCGAGTTTGGCCGATACCGAAGGGGCCCAACCGGAGGCAAGGGCCTCTGCAAAGGATGAAAAAGAGGTTGGAAATGATAGTTCGATTCATGCTTGATGGCATAGCCCGAGGGGGATCGTACAGCGTTGAGAACGGCATAATCTCCGGAGGAGAGGTGCTGAAACTGGAGGACGTGCTGCTAATGCCTCCCTGCCAGCCGACGAAGATAGTCTGCGTGGGCCTCAATTACGTAAAGCATGCCCAGGAGCTGAAGATGAAGCTTCCCGAGGAGCCCATTCTCTTTTTAAAGCCCCCTTCTGCCGTCTTGGCCACGGGCGGGCAGATCGTTTATCCTCCCTCCAGCGTGCAGGTGGACTACGAGGGAGAACTGGCTGTAGTAATTGGAAAGCGTTGCAGGAATGTCACGGCAAAAGAGGCTGAAAAGCACATTCTGGGCTACACCTGCTTTAATGACGTGACAGCTCGTGATCTGCAGCGCAAAGACGGCCAGTGGACGCGCGCCAAGAGCTTTGACACTTTTGCGCCTTTCGGCCCCTGGATTACCAGGATTGATCCATCAGACGTGGATATTCAAACTCGCGTCAACGGAAAGGTGGTGCAGAATTCAAACACTTCCGATCTGATATTCGATGTTCCGCGATTGGTGGAGTTCATAAGCACCGTCATGACACTTGAGCCGGGCGATGTGATTGCAACTGGCACGCCTCCGGGAGTAGGGCAGCTACAAAAAGGTGATGCGGTTGAAGTGGAGATCGAGGGAATAGGAGTTCTTAAGAATTTGGTGGTGTAGTGGCGTAGCTGAGATGTGTGGCTGGGAGGATTAGCAGGTTTCGATTTTTCAGCATAAGTAGTACGCTCAAACCTGTTTTCCAGCTCCATCTCGAGAGTCATGCTGCTCGCTGCCCTTGCCGCTCACGGGCGCAGGTGCATGCCCGAAATACCGGTTCTCGCGAAAGCCCGAAGTCCCGATGAGAGAAGGACAATTCTTGTCACAACTTACTGATTTCCTCCTTAAGGATCGTCGGGCGCAGGGGCAGAGAATCCCCGCCTCTTCAGAGGTGGGATGAAT
>CAYXSJ010000178.1:0-4850 GCA_964467095.1 uncultured Methanotrichaceae archaeon | reverse complement strand
ACATATTTTTATGCCATGAGACCAAAACCCTGGTTGCAGGTCCATACCATGCGAATTGAAAAGATGCGCAGACAAAGGATTTTTCCAGCCTTGGTCGCCATCGTCATGATGTTTTGTCTATCCGGGATTGGAGTTGTATGGCAATATGAGGATAACACCAGCTCAGATTCTCAGCATAGCCAGCCCTCTTTCTCATCTGCTGCATCGGCATCAGATATCCAGGACAAAACACCGTCTAATGATAGCTCATTCGCGACGGATGGCACTCTATGGAGTTGGGGAGGAACACCAAGGGGATTTTCTGTCACCAATGGGACGCTCAAATATCCGGATGACTACTATACGTCTCGTTTTAACCTGGGATATAATGAGAGTGAGCCTTCTTACGGGCAGAATAAGCTTCAGAATTTGAGCCAATACTCTACTGGATTTGCCACTGGATTTCCTACAGGGTATTATCCCGGATATAATATCTATAGCCTTCTTTCCGATGGGAAGTCCAGTTACGATCCCTGGAATAACTATCCTGGATATGATCCGAATTATCCATATGGATACGCCAGTTCCTGAGGGCCCGGCCAGTTTAGGCTGCTCTTCATCTGGGTGCCGCTTTTCAGTGTTCCTTCAGTGTTCTGGTAAGCATTTATGCTTCGCGGACAAATTAACATCGCATATCGTATTTCTCCTCCGTCGCCTGAATGATTTGCATAAAGATCATTTTTCCAGAGCAAAGTTAATATCTAATACACAAATTTTATTATGGGATTTCAAATGAATGTAGAGATCACATCGCTTCTGGACCAGGATGTTTATACTCAGAAGGGCGTCTTTGTGGGCAGGGTGTATGATGCCGTCCTTGACCCCGAGAACGGCGTGGTGAGCGGCCTGGCTCTGGGAGACGTGAACCGGGAGCTATTTGATCAGAAGGGCAAGGGGATCATAATACCCTACCGCTGGGTTACGGCGGTGGGCGACATCATCATCATCCGGCACCTGACCCGAAATGCAAAGGACCCGCGCAAAGTCGACTAGCTGGGAGATTTATTCCGGCCTATGTGCCCGCGCGCCCCTGGTAGTTAGAGCTGATGGGCGGGGCTTCAAAAAGGTACTGGAGGAAAGCAAAAAGCCCTATGACATTGATTTTGCCCGTTCTATGGTGGGCGTTGTGGAGAGTTTCTTTTTGGATTTTGGGCCCACTCCAGCTCTTGCCTTTACATTCTCGGATGAGATCAGCCTTGTCTTTCTTGAGGCGCCCTTTGCAGGAAGAGTGGAAAAGATCGATTCCCTGGTCGCGGGCTTTCTCTCCGCAGCCTTATCCCTGAATCTCCGCAGGCCCGTTTCCATGGATTGCCGGACGATCCCTCTTTGCCAGGCGGAGATCTGCGAATACCTCGCGGAGCGTCAGTATGAGACCTGGAGAAATCATATTTTTTCCTATGGCTTTTACATGCTGCGAGAGGATGGGCTCAATGGGACGAAGGCCATGGAGAAGCTGCGAGGGTTAAAGGAATCAGAGATTCACGAGCTGGTATTCCAGAGGGGCATAAATCTGACAAAGACCCCTGTCTGGGAGAGGCGAGGCGTAATGGTCTACCGCAAAAATGGGCGGGTGGCAGTGGATTGGGAAGTCCAGCTCTTCTCATCGGAAGAAGGAAGAGCTCTTTTGGCGGAGATAATTGGATCTGCAAGGCAGGATTAAAAGGTAACCAAAGGGTAACTTCATCCATCGCTTTCAGAGAGAATCGTGAAGTATTTCTTGATAATTTCCCTGTTTTCAGGAGGAAGGCTCTCGATATAGAGTTCAGAGGGAACAGCTGCGGCCTCTCCGGCCTGTGTTTTTTGGAAGACACGTTCCACCGGCTGCGTATTTCTGGCCATGGATCCGGCTCCTATTCCCGGATCAAGCTTAATTTCCATCTTGTTCTCATTTAAGACGGCGAGAGTTGGATTGCCGAAGATGTTACCTGTGAGGTTTATACCCTGGCTTGTGCTTTGCGCCGGCTTTTCATTCTGAAAAGCGGAAAGGGCTTTATCCCTCAGATCGGCGAGTGACTGGAAATCCGATGGAGTCACGATCTCGCTCTGAGCCAGGAGAATGGCTGCGCACGATAGAAGTGCGAGTGCAATTGCTCTGCTACTTATCTGTCGCGAATTTAGGACATCGGAGGGCTTGATTTTGTTGAGGTTTACTTTTAGTTCCGTGGCCAGGCTGTGCATGGGTAGAGAATCAACGTCGCGATTATCATAAGCGGTACGGGCTTTCTCGGAGAGCTGAGGCCCTAAGAGCGGAAAGATATCTGCTTTCTTCCGCCTCTTGATAAGCGTGGCAACGGCAAGGCCAAGGATAATAGAGAGAATGGTGGGTGATGCTGCGAGGAGAGGAACGTCCTGATAATAGAAGCTCATAAAGTCGGGAAGGCCGATAATCTCTGCCAGGGCGTAAACGGTGATGGACAATATTGCGGCGTTCATTGCCCACACGGTCCTTTCAAAGCGGTGGTATGCCTCCGTCAGTCTTTTCAGGGGCTGGAGAAATTCATAAGGCCCTTTCATAATATTTATTCGGATGGTCCTAATAAATAGTTTCCGGAAAGAGATTGCTGAAAAGAGTTTATATCAACAGATCAATTCATCCCTATCTCAGATATCTGCTCATAATCGGCTCCGGGCCGGAAAGACGTGGTAGCAGTACCACCAGTTGGGAGACACAGAAGTCCTGTAGGAGATTGAGCCCTGCAGGAAGACAAGTTGCTACTAAGATGGAAAAATGGCTGTCATCGATGGATTAAGGGGAAAGCTCCTGGCGGTTCTGGTAGCCTTTGCTCTGGTACCCATGGCAATTCTAGGGATCATATCTTTAGTGGAGATGAACCAGGCATCTCTGGATGTTCAAAGCAATATCACTAGTCTCAGTACATCCTTGAATCGTTCTGCTCTGGCGGTTGGCCCGGGCGATGCCGATCAGGTACAGCTCGCTATTGCGAAGGCCCGTCAGTATGACGAGTTTTTCGGGCGCATTGCTTCTGAGAATGAACTTGTCGCCAGCTATGCGGCCGACGGCTATGCAAACGAGAGCTGTACCCCTCCTGGAATCTGGGTTGCTCCAACCGGTTCTAATCAGACAACTTCTGAGAGAAGAGATGCAACAGTAAGATCTCTTTGTTCTCCGGCCAGGGTTATGCAAGAGCTTCACAAGGCTAAATCGTCAGCGTACCTATCCTATATAGGAACTGAGGATGGAGTGTTGGCTGTATGGCCTTACAGCAATAAAACCCTCAGAAATACAGCGCCTTTCGGCTACAAGGACATGCCTTATTATTCTCAGGCCAGGCAGAAGAAGAAAACCATCTGGACTGCGCCCTACGTGTATGGTAAGGGAAATTATGCAATTACAGTTGCATCTCCCTTTTTTAGAGGAGATGAGTTTTCAGGCATTGCGGGAATGGATGTATCTCTGTATCCGATTTACAACGATCTGTCTTCTATGAGGGGACGAGGATATCCTTTTATTATAGATTTATCAGGTCAGATAGTATATCAGCCAGAGACTAAGCCTGAAGGCGGTCTTAATGAGATCTTTGAGGCGGATAACATCTTTGAATCCACCAGCTCTGAGGTCCGGGCTCTGGGAAAGGGCATTTCGAAAGAAAGCTCCGGTTCTATTTTGATAGGTCTGGGAAATGCAGACGGATATGTGGCCTTCTCGCGCATAAATACGCTTGGCTGGGTCCTGTGCATTGCTTACCCGGCTGAGGAGATGAGCCTGCCTGCACGATTCATTGATTCCGGCATACGGGACGTTGCCAAGAGTGCGACTGCAGGCTTAAATGATGCATCGCGAAGAGTTCAGAATTATGCTCTGATCATCTTTGTCCTCACTTTTTTTTCCGTGCTTGGGGCGGCATGGTGGCTGGGCCGCAGGATTGACGACCAGATAGCTTCTCTTGTCGGCGCTGCTGAGAAAATATCTCGCGGCGAGTTTGATGTCCGGGCGAATACCTATGGCGAACTGGGTGTTTTGGGTATTTCCTTCAATAAAATGACGCAGGGTCTTAAGGGGTACGTCGCGAAGCTGGAAGGAGACGCAGTTTTGCGGGGCGGCGGTGGTAAGGAGACGGCCTTCCTGGAGGGGGTAAAGCGCAATCTGGTTCCGGCACAGGTTCCCCAGGAAGATGGATATGAGATCCGGACGCTCTACTGGCCTACTGAGATGAACAGCTTCGATCTCTATGATATTGCCCGTGCAGAAGACAAAATTGTCTTTGCCATGGCGGGTGTAGGCGGAGATGGTATACAGGCGGCATTGCTTGCCATCATGTCGCGAACCCTCATTCGCGCTTTGCCTGATAAAATGGATCCCGCAAAGGCCATCAGTGACCTGAATTCGCAGATAAATCAGCATGGTCATGGAACCAATCTGGCATGCCTTTATGCGCTGCTGGATCCGGTGAACCACACCTTAGAGTACGTAAATGCGGGCTTTAATCCGCCTTTCATTGTAGATCCTGGCGGAATGGTGGATACATTGGGTGGGGGCGGCATTGCTCTGGGCATGCTGGACAGAATGACGCTGGAAAAGACGCTCATACCTATTCAGCCGGGCGATGTTATGGTCATGTATTCCAATGGCGTCGTTGAGGCGGAGAACGGCTTTAGGGAACAATTCGGCATAGAGCGGCTGATTAATCTGGTCATAAAAAATAGAGATCTCTCCGCTTCTGAGATATTGATGGTTGCAGAGAAGGCTCTCCTGGATTATTCCAAGATAAAGCCGTCTCCCTCAGACGTAACCCTCATAATCCTCAAGCGCGCCTGATTTTTTTGTTGCGCTATCTTTAAATACCCCTCAT
>CAYXSJ010000177.1:0-4867 GCA_964467095.1 uncultured Methanotrichaceae archaeon | reverse complement strand
TTCGCTGGAATAAAATGAGGTCGGTTTGATCATGTCCAGACCGGTCTTCTCTTTTCTTCTTTCCCTCATTCCTCTCATATCCCTATCTCCCTTTGATATGCCTTATCTCCACAGCCACGCCCCGGCGGGATGCCTTCATCTCCCAGCCGGACATCTTTGCCCGACCGATGCCGAAGGCCTTCTCTCCTACTACTATTACATCGTCTCCCGGTCGGATCTGCTCGTCTGCGTCCACCACGCCCGGTGCCAGCAGGGAGCCCTTGGGCAAAAAGTCGCCTATCTTGACTATGTATTTTCCGAGGGGCTCCAGCCGGGCGGCTCCTGCCATGGAGAGGGCGATCATGCCGCTGGGCGTGGTCGCAGCCAGGGACCTCTTTGAATCGTCCTGAATCT
Organism: uncultured Methanotrichaceae archaeon; assembly: GCA_964467095.1. Classification (GTDB taxonomy): domain Archaea; phylum Halobacteriota; class Methanosarcinia; order Methanotrichales; family Methanotrichaceae; genus Methanothrix. The sequence continues at coordinate 4,474 of CAYXSJ010000177.1, read as the reverse complement.
CCCGGCCCTTCACAACGATCTTTCCCTCGAGCAGAGCATCACCCGCTCCCTGGCCAAAGTAGTAATCGGCATGGGCCCGGTAGCGGAGTAGGCGCAGATCGGGCAGGCGAACGGCTCCATGGCAGGCCTCAGCTACAGCGTCAGCGAGGCGCTGCAAAGCGGGTCCATTGGTGCCGCCGCCGGTATAGGTCGCATCAAGGCCGCTGTCTTTTACGGCCTGCTCCAGTTCTCCATCGAGATGGGCCACGATTTTGTTGTACCTGTTTTTCCTGAGATAAGCCTCAAGGCAGCTTTGCAGCCACGCCCTTTCCTCTCTGTCCCAGCGACCGGTGACGGGAACGTCATAGCTGGCAGCAGGATAAGCCTCCTCCAGCTCGCGCGGAACGAGGGCCAGGGGCGAGGTCAGAATCAGCTCATGCAGATAGCGGCGGTGGGAGCCGATGGACTCTGAGAATAGCCGGTGCGATCGGGAGAGGGAGTAGGGCTTTTTTGCCGAGCAGGGCAAAAGAAGCAAGACATCGCTTTGTGGTGCCTTGTATCGGCCAATCACCCTCTCAGCAAAGCGGGTGACCTCCACGCGCTGCAAGGATTCTGCACAATTAGCATAAAGGGTGCTGCGCCTGCTCTGGGGCGTTCTTTTCTCCAGGTACCGGTGCTCGCCATCCAGCAGGCGCAGGGACGTCGTCTGCTCAGGCGTCACCCGCACCTGCCGCTCGACGTATTCGCGCATGGTCTCGGAGCGAATGGCCTCACGAACCGCGAGCAGCTCCTCCTCCAGCTTTTGCAGATTGTGGGCAATGAGCAGCTCTTTTTTCCTTCCGCTCGCGGCCATCTCCCGGCAGCTTTCGCAGCGGCAGGGCAGCTCTACCAGATCCTCCGCCTTCCAAATTCCATCTCGGGTGTGGTAGCGGCCCAGCAGGCCGTCGGCCAAGACGCGCGTGCTATCCAGCAGGTCGATCCCCAGGTACACCAGCAGAGCCAGGTTGGCAGGTGTGGCCAGGGCAGGAGCATAAAGAGCCGTGTCCGGTGCGATCTTCTCTCGCACGCTTACAATGGCAGCCACCAGATCTCTGGGATTTTTCAGGGCTCCGGCATTGCCCAGCACGTAGACATCGGCTTTCTCCGGCTCTTTTGCGCTGAAGGGATGAGCCATTACGCCTTTGGGCCCAGCCAAGTCCAGGGGCGGCAGCTCCAGAGCCGGCTCTGAGCGCAGGGCCGCGGGCACGTATGGAAGTATGGCCAGCTTCTTTTGATCCCAGAAAGCCTCGACTGCATTTATAGCATCTTGCAGGGAAGCATAGCTGTAGACGCTGCCTGCAGAGACGTAATCATCCTTGGTGATCAGAGCAGGAGTGCTGATCTGCGGCTCTGTAAGCAGCTTTCCCATGCGGGCCGGGCCGTCGCGGCGGACTACCTCAAAGTACTTGGTCATACCTTTTGTGCCTCACTTTTTCATCAACTAATGGTGGCTTAATCATATAAAAAGGAGATTTGAGTCGATATTATTTCTTCGCGCCTTCGCGGCTTCACGTGAGGTTCAGTGGCTGCGCCAGGCGGAGGCCGGGCAGGGCGATGAAAACTGCCTGCGGGTTTTTGCGGCTTTCTTGTCCATGCGCCCACTCAGGATTGCTGGCGGCATAAGCTCCCGTCGCCAGGCGTCAGGCTCCTGTGAGAGGGCTGCTCCCGGTTGTGAGAGTCGCGAATCTCAGGCCTAGAAAAGTATTATGGCATATAAAAAAGCTTAAATGAAGCGAGAGTAAATCAAGTTAACTATTCTTTTGGTAAATTTAATTTTTTAAATAACTTTAAATAATCTATCTTAGTATGCGACTGTGGTGATTGATTTTGGGGCTCATTGATGACGCTATGGCGAGGAAGATAACCGAAGAGATGAGGATCGTAGCAAAAGACGAAGGAGTTACTCCCGAGTTTATCTGCAGGGGCGTAGCCAGCGGCAATATTGTCATTCCACTGAGCCCTTACAGGTACACGAAGCCAGTCGGCATCGGCAAAGGACTCCGGACCAAGGTGAACGCCTCTATCGGAACGAGCAGCGATATAGTGGACATTGAGACAGAGGTGAAAAAAGCTCGCGTGGCGGAACAGACTGGGGCCGATACTCTGATGGAGCTATCGACCGGAGGAGACTTCAGAGAGATCCGCAGGCAAGTTGTAGAGGCGACTGCTTTGAGTGTGGGAAGCGTCCCTCTGTACCAGGCGTTCATTGAGGCCATAAGAAAGTACGGCGCCGGAGTGGACATGCCAGAGGATGATCTTTTCAGGGTCACGGAAGAACAGGCAAAACTTGGCACGAACTTCATGGCCATCCATACAGGGATTAACAACATCTGCATAGAGAGGCTCAAGCGCCAGGGTGGAAGGTTCGGCGGCGTCTGCAGTCGGGGTGGAGCCTTCATGATCGGCTGGATGCTTCACAACGGAAAAGAGAATCCCCTTTACAGCGAGTTCGACTATCTCCTGGAGATCCTTAAAGAGCATGAGGTGACTCTGAGCTTTGGCAACAGCCTGCGAGCCGGAGCGGTCCACGACTCGACTGATCGAGCCCAGATCCAAGAGCTGATAATAAATGCAGAGCTTGCTGATAGAGCTCAGGCAGCAGGTGTCCAGACCATAGTCGAGGGTCCAGGGCATATACCCATAGACGAGATCGAAGCGAACGTTAAGGTCATGAAGAGGATGACCAACGAGCGGCCTTTCTATATGCTCGGCCCGTTGGTCACAGATATAGCTCCAGGTCAAGACCACATAGTGGCGGCCATAGGTGCGAGCCTTTCAAGTGCCTATGGTGCAGACTTCATCTGTTATGTCACGCCGGCCGAGCATCTGGCACTACCTAATGTGGAGGACGTCAGGCAAGGAGTTGTCACTGCCAGGATAGCAGCTCACGTCGGCGACATGATCAAGAATAACGCTCGCGGTCAGGATCTGGAGATGGGAAGGGCAAGGCGCGATATGCTCTGGGAGAGACAGTTCCAACTCGCCATTGATCCCGAGACTGCCAAGCAGGTCAGGAACGAGAGAGCACCATCAGAGAGCATGGTCTGTACCATGTGTGGAGATTATTGTGCCCTAAAGATAATAAAAGAGAATATAGATCTGAGGCGTTAGCTGCCAAAATAAAATCGCAGAAGGATATAAGAGGATTTCGAGAAGCATAAGTCTGGAATTGCAGATGTGCAGATAATAACACTACGGAGAGGATCCAATTGAACAAGAACCTTCTAACGGCTGCAATTGCAGGAGAAGAGGTCCCGGTTATCGACGAAGTGGCTAAAACAGAGGGAGTGAAGCCCGATTTCCTCCGAAGGCAGATCGCCTCCGGCCGCGTTGCTGTAATGCAGCGAGATGGAAAGACCTCTTTGGGCATAGGTGAAGGCCTAAAGACAAAGATCAATGCTAACATAGGGACCTCTGCAGAGATTTTTGATCTTGATATTGAGGTCGAGAAGGCAAGGGTAGCAGAAAAATGCGGCGCAGATACCATTACCGACCTATCAATGGGAGGTAATATCGATGAGATACGACGGAGAATCTTAGAGGAGACGACAGTGCCTTTAACGACCGTGCCTATATACCAAACAGTTGTCGAGGCAGGCTCATTTAAGGCCATGACAGAGCAAGATCTTATCCGGATGATCCGCAAGCATGTCATCAATGGGATTTCATCCATCGTCGTCCATGCAGGTTTCACACTTGAGATGCTGGAGAATCTCAGGAACACGAAAAGGATAATGGGCATGGTGTCCAAAGGCGGATCCTTCACATCGGCATGGATGCTGCAGAGCGGCAAGGAAAATCCATTTTGGTCCCATTTCGACGAGATATGCGAGGCTCTCTCTGAGAAGAATGTCGTGCTTTCCCTTGGGAACACCATGAGAAGTGGGTGCATCCACGACCTCATGGATGGGCCCCAAGAGATGGAGATGGACATGAACGCAAAGCTGGCCAGGAGAGCGAATGAGCTGGGCGTTCAGGTTATCATTGAGGGTATGGGCGGGCATGTCAGCCCAGAGAAGATACCTGCCTATGTAGCTCATTACAAGAAGAAGACCGATCATAGGCCGTTGTTCGTTGCAGGTCCGCTTCCGCTCGACATCGGAGTTGGGTATGACCATATTTCAGGATGTGTAGGCGGGTCTCTTGCGGCTGGCGCTGGAGCTGATTACCTCTGCTACATCACTCCCTCCGAGCACCTCGCCCTTCCCACTGCAGCCCATGTCAGAGAAGGAGTAGTGGCCTTTAAAATAGCAGCTCACATAGGAGATACCCTGAAGTACGGCCCGAGGCCCGAAGACGAGAATTTAGCCAGGCACAGAAGGGCGAGAGATTGGGAAGGTCAATTTATTGCTGCCATAGATGGTGACAGGGCGAGGGAGATCCATCATCAGGATAAAGCAGAGACCTGCTCCATGTGTGGGAAGTACTGCGCAATACTCATCATGGAAAGTTATTT
>CAYXSJ010000176.1:4609-4932 GCA_964467095.1 uncultured Methanotrichaceae archaeon | reverse complement strand
TTCCGAGAGCAGGACCACGTTATAAGCGATCTTCCCACTACTTACAGCCGGGTAATTACTGGAATTGATTTCGGCATATCCTCAGTTACCGCTTATCTCACGCTAGGCATGGCGGCAGATGGCCCCTATAAAGGAAAATGGATTGTATTCAAAGAATACTATTATGATGCCGAGAAAAAACAACGTCAAAAGACCACCTCCGAATTATCCAATGATCTTATAGAGCACTTAAAACGCCCCGGAGGGCGTTGGTATCCAGAAGCCATTGAGGTAGATCCTTCAGCGACACCTCTTAAAGTACAACTCAAACGCGATGGATTTAC
>CAYXSJ010000176.1:0-4595 GCA_964467095.1 uncultured Methanotrichaceae archaeon | reverse complement strand
TCAAGGCGGGAATCATGGATGTTGGCAACGCCTTCGCTAACGGCTGGCTTCTCATTCATGATTCTTGCAGTAACCTGCTCACTGAGATACCTGGTTATGTGTGGGATGCAAAAGCGCAGGATAATGGGGAAGATAAACCCGTTAAGCAAAACGATCATGCGTTAGATGCTTTGAGATATGCTTGTAGAAGAATATTTAAGAGACGATTTTAATGATTTATGACGTTGATTCTGTTCTCCGAAGAGGTCTTGTTTGGCCGCCGGAGTCCGAAAAGAGTCGGTTAACTCTCTACAAGCAGAACGAAAACTTGTTTGACGGAAACCATACCGCCGTCTATACCGGTCTCTTGCGGCTCTTTCATACCAATGCAGCCGAACATCAGAAGATAGTCATGATGCTAAACTGGCATAGGCGGCTGTCCACACTCTGGCCCGATCTTCTTATAGGAGAATTGCCAGAGGTGAAGGTATCTGATGGCAATCAGGAAGCGGTAAACCAGCTTCTAACAGATACATCCCTTTGGCCCGAGACATATAAGGCACTGCTTGACACGTCTAGGTTTGGCACCGGCCCCATAAAGGCGTACAAAGATGAAAACGAGCTGGTACATGCTCAGGCTATCGCGCCTTCCCGGTGGTATCCTATCCAAGATTCTGGCGGGCAGGTCAAAGAGCATCTTTTGGCTTGGACTTCATCTGAATTCATCGATCACGTATTGCAGACATATTTGCATTGTGAGATTCATAGGATAGGGGAAGTTGAAACCAGAAAATATATTATCAAGGATAACAAAATAGCAACAGACGCCTATGATATCGAGGTCGACCAGACCGACATAAAGGACTATCTGCTAGTTCCTTTCTGCAACCTCACCACAACTACAAACGTCTTCGGTTGTGACGACTATACACCGCTTGACCCCATAATCAAGCGGCTTGAAACCAGGTTGACCCGCCTGGGAAGAATCCTCGATGCCCATTCGGAACCGGCTTTCGCGGTCCCGGCTGACACTGTTGGTAAGAATCCTGAAACGGGCGAACTGCTCTATGACAGCAATCTAAGAGTCTTCCCGCTGGAAGAGGGGCAAAGCCCGCCGCAATACATCACATGGGACGGCCAACTTTCTGCAAGCTTCCAAGAGATTGCCTTCCTCATGGATCAGCTCTATGCCATCTCCGAAACCTGCCCGCAAGCCTTCGGCCAATCTGTAAGCGGCACGGCAGAAAGCGGCACCTCTCTCAGGCTCCGCATGATGGCCCCGCTCAAGAGGGTAGAGCGGCTTAGGCTAAACATCGACCCTGCCCTAAAGAAGCTTGTTTGGCTCCTGGCAAAGCTGTCAGATATACCTCTCGACCCTAAAGAGATCTCCATCAAATGGAAGGACGGCCTTCCTGAAGATGAAAAAGAGCAATCTATGATCGAGATGTCCGACGTAACGGCTGGAATCACCAGTAAGAAAGCCGCTGCAATGCGTAGGTATGGGTGGACATCTGACCAGGTAGATGCTGATCAGATGCAAATTAAAGATGAATTGAGTTTGCAAGGAGGATTGGTGTAATGGCTAAAAAGAAAGGTAAGAAAGGCGGCGGCGGAAAGCCCTGCATAGACGATAATTCTGAATAATCCTTTTTGAGCGGGCAGCATGTTTGGTGGGTGCGACCGGTTCCTTACCGGCATGGGCGGATAGTTCGATTCTATCCCCGTTCATCTAATCAGTTTTCGGTTTTTGGAATTGTTCGTTAACAATTCCTCTTCGCTGCTAACTTGCGTTAAAGCTTAGGTGATTTTACATGGTAGATAATCCGGCAGATGGCGGGAACCAGCCGCCAGTGAAAAATGAACCTGGTGCATCGGCGAACCCGTCAGAGCCGTTAAATTCTGATGATTTTACGCCAGAACAGCAAAAGAAGCTTGGCAAGATTCTTTCGGCAGAACGTGATAAAATCAAGTCTCAGTTCGCAGACTATGACGACCTGAAGACCAAGCTCAAAGAGATCGAGAAGTCCAAGCTGACCGAAGCCCAACAGCTCCAGCTAGAGCGAGATGAGGCCAAGAAAGAGGCCGAGTCTACCAAGAAGAAACTAGAGAAGTTCGAGGCGCTGGAACTTCGGACAAAGCTGTTCTCTGACTTCAAGACCAAAAGCGGCGAACCCCTCCCATCCAACTTGCTAAAATATGTGAAGGGCAAGAATGAAGATGAGATCTTAAAAAACATTGAATCCATCGCCGCCGATTTTGGCCTAAAACTTGACAAGAAAAAGAACATCGGCAATCCCACGCCACCGGGCAGCGAGACACCTGAAAGCAAGCATGCGTTCATGAATGCTGCTATTCTCGCAGCCGCTGGTAGGGGGGGCCGATGACTGAGGTAATTTCTTATGACAGATTATGATCAAATGATTACTCGGAGCGGGGTAAGTAACCTTATCCCAACCGAATATGCAAAGACCATTATCCAGACTGCAATCGAGGGAAGCTTTACCCTGCCCAGGATGACCCGGCTCAACGACATGCCTACAAAGGTTAGGCAGTTGCCGGTTATGAGCCTGTATCCTACGGCCTACTTCCTGGCGTCCGAGTCTGGTGATGGCACTAGCTCCTCATACGATGAAGGCCTAAAGAAGACCACCAAACAGAACTGGTCCTATGCCACCATCACGGCAGAAGAGCTTGCCGTTATCGTGCCTATCCCATCCGCCGTCATTGATGACGCGGCAAGCGGCGGCTATGACATCTGGGGCGAAACTGCCCCCCGGCTTGCAGAGGCCATTGCTAAGGCGATTGATGCCGCTATTATACATGGCACAAATAAGCCCACCTCCTGGCCCAATGGCATAGTAACCGATGCTACAAGCAAGTCTCAGAGCATCGATAAGTCCGCGTCTGTTGGCTCCGGCCTGACATTCCCGGATCTCGCAGATGCCATTCTCGGAGAGGGCGGCCTGTTCGCTCTGGTAGAGGCAGATGGCTACGATGTTAACGGAATCGTCGGAGCACTCTCACAGAAGGCCGCTCTCAGGGGCCTCCGAGACTCTACTGGGCAGTTCTTGCTTCAGCCTGACGTAACCAGCCCGACTAAGTACTCTCTGGCTGGCGTGCCCGTATCCTTCCCCAAGAACGGCGCTCTGGATAGCACTGCCGCTCTCCTGATCGCAGGCGATTGGCAGAGGGCGGTCTATTGCTGGCGGCAGGACATCACCTATAAGATATTCGATAGCGGCGTGATTACCGACGCCTCTGGCGCGGTCGTGTTCAATCTGCTGCAACAGGACATGCTTGCTATGAGGGTTACATGCAGACTTGGCTGGCAGCTACCCAATCCTGAGAACCAGGTGCAGACCACCGATGCGAGCAGGTACCCGTTTTCTGTGTTGGTGCCTTGAGGTTGGAAGATGAAATATCTTTCTATCTTTTTGGTCCTGCTCATGGTAGCTGGTGCTGGATCTGCACAGTGGTACCCGAGCGGGAACTCAGTGCGGCTGAGCACCATCGCCGCTGCCGAATCGAGTGATGACGACCAGCTCACGACTGCAACGCCTGCAAACAACACGACCAATATATCCTTGACATCAAGCGGATTCCTCGCTCAGCCGGATGTACCGCGAACCCTTCTAGTTACTCCGAGCGGCTCGGCCACGGGAACATTGGAATTCACGGGTACTGATATTTCAGGCGGAGCCATCACAGAAACGCTAACTTTCGCGGGCGCTAGCGCGGTCGCAAGCACAAAAGCATTCAAGACAGTATCTGGTGTTGCTGGCAACTTCACGCAGGAAACTGCTCGCACTCTGAAGATAGGCACTGGCAATCTGTTAGGCATGAACGTCAGGCTTGCCACAAACACGGTGTTCATGGCTGCCGTGAATGGTGTCCGGGAAGGCACCGCGCCAGCGGTAACCGTGAGTAGCACGGTGCTGTCTCTGAATACGATTGATACGGCGAGTGCTCCTGGCGGGTATGTCACAAAATACTGGTATGTGATCTGAATGGCCGAAGTCATAACCAAAAAGCCCATGAAATTGGGCACGGTCAACATTCCGGTTGGCACTGAAATAGGCGGCCTGCCAGAGAATGTGATCAAAGAACTCACTGTCAGAGGATTGGCGGATGTAAAGAAAGAGCCTATAAAAGCAGAGAAGCCTCACAAAAAAGAGAAATCCGAGACGGGGATCTAAGCCCGTCTCATAATTATAAAGGTGTTATTATGACCACTGCCGTAAGCGATAGCTACATCACAACAATAGAAGATCTTGAAACCAGGCTAACATCTGACCCCCGGCCCGCTGCAATCGCTTTATTGGCGGCGGATTCCACAACCCAAACCTGGTATCTCCAGAGAGCTACCAAAATAATAGATAACATGCCACTGAAAGGCAGCACCTACAATTATATCGACAAGTCATCTCCTAGCAGCGATGAGCAAGCTCTGATGTTTCCGCGAGTCATTAACGGCTACGCATACGATTGGGACGATGGAACATCTACCGCTATCGTTCCTGAAGACGTGAAGAAAGCATGTGCGGAAGAAGCAATCGCTCTATATGACTTCTACGTATCCTCTCCTGGCGATCAGAAGCGGCGCAAATTGCAGAACC
>CAYXSJ010000175.1:0-4943 GCA_964467095.1 uncultured Methanotrichaceae archaeon | reverse complement strand
AGGGCGAAGTATGCCAGCAGGGCTTCCAGCTGAATTCTCTCGTTAGCGCCTTCCGTCATGCGAAAATCGATCTCTCCGATGCGGTCGATCAGTCTGACTTTATCTCTGTCCGGTATATCCAGGTCCAGCATGGCCCGGTGAATCTGAACCACCACGTCCTGGCCGGAGAGACCCTTGGAGAGCAGCAGATCATCCAGCAGCGCTCGCGCCCCCACGAAATCTCCGGAGAGAGCCGTCTTTATAAAATTTCGAATTTCCTCCGGCTTGGCTGTGGATGTGATCTGGTAGATCGTCTCCTCATCCACCTTATCGCCTAAAAGGGCAGCCGCCTGCAGGGCATTGATGGCTTTTCGCATATCTCCGCCGGCAACATATTCAATGGCGGATAGACCCCCATCAGATACTATCAGCAATTCCGCATCCGCGATGAATTTGATGCGCTTGGTGACAGCCGGTGCAGATAGAGGCTTAAAGCGGTAGACGGCACAGCGAGACTGTATGGGCTCAATAATCTTGGAGGAGTAGTTGCAGGATAGTATGAACCTGGTTGTTGCCGAGTAGCGCTCCATGGTGCGCCGCAGAGCGCTCTGGGCATCGTTAGTCAGGGCATCGGCCTCATCCAGAAATATAACTTTAAAATCCGCCTCGCCCAGTGGTGCCATGCGGGCGAAGTCCTTGACCTTATGGCGGATGATGTCTATGCCCCGCTCATCGCTGGCATTCAGCTCGATGAAATTGTTCCTCCAGCTCTCGCCGAAGATCTCTTTGACGATGGAGATGGAGGCCGCCGTCTTGCCCACGCCCGGCGGACCGGAGAACAGAAGATGCGGCAGGTTTCTGGTCTTCACATAGGACTTGAGACGGCGGACTATCTCGTCCTGGCCCACAATGTCATCCAGCTTTGTAGGCCGGTACTTCTCGATCCAGATCTCCTCTTTGATGAATAACCCCTCGGAGGAAATGGTTCGTGCTATCCGTATATCAATATTCCTGCAAGGCAACAAAGTCTAAATATAGATGCGCCACATGGAGGCAAATCGTTTTTCGGAGGAACTCTAAGTGATCTCTGAGGTGGCCGGACAGTACAATGCGCAAGAGCTGGAGAACCAGATCAGATTGTTGTGGGAGAGGGAAGAGACCTACCGCAAGGTCAGGCAGCTACGATTGGGCGGAAAGAAATTCTTTTTTGTAGATGGACCGCCCTACACTACGGGGCGCATTCACCTGGGCACCGCCTGGAACAAGGTGATCAAAGACTCTGTGCTTCGCTACAAGTCCATGAACTGCTTTGAGGTCAAGGACAGGGCGGGCTGGGATATGCACGGTCTGCCCATCGAGGTCAAGGTAGAGGAGTCCTTCGGCTTTAGAAACAAAAAGGATATCGAGACTTACGGCGTAGATAAGTTCATACAGAGGTGCAAGGAGTTCGCGCTGCGCCAGAAAGACGATATGACTGCTCAGTTCAAGATACTGGGCGCCTGGCTGGACTGGGACGACCCCTACATGACGCTCAAGAACGAGTATCTGGAGGCTGCCTGGTGGACTCTTAAGAAGGCGCATGAGAACAACCTCCTGGAGAGGGGCCTACGGGTGGTTAACTGGTGCCCGCGCTGCCAGACGGCCATCGCCGACTCTGAGGTGGAGTACTGGGATGAGACCGACTACTCCATCTATGTCAAATTCCCGGTTCTTGGCGAGGAGAACACCTACATTGTCATCTGGACCACCACGCCCTGGACCATTCCCGCCAACGTGGCCGTGGCCGTGAATCCCACCTTCCAGTACTCCAAAGTGCGGGCCAGCAAGGATGGAAAGGCCGAGACTCTCATTATGGCATCCGATCTGGTCGAGTCGGTACTCAAGATCGGACGCTACCAGGATTATGAGCTGCTTTCCGTTTTGTCCGCCCAGCAGATGCAGGAGCTCTCATACAGCCATCCTCTGGGCAGCATGGTCCCCAGACAAAAAGAGATCTCGCACAATGTTTATGCCGCCGACTTCGTGACGGCAGAGAACACCGGCTGCGTGCACATCGCTCCCGGACACGGCATCGAGGACTACGAGCTGGGATTGGATCATCATCTGGAGATCTTCTGTCCAGTGGGCGAAGACGGATGCTACACGGCTGAGGCGGGAGAGAAGTACAAGGGCCTGTATGTCAAGGAAGCCGATAGCGAGGTTATCGCCGATCTGGAGGAGCAGGGAAGGCTGCTGGCTTCGGGACGGCTCGCGCACCGCTACGGCCATTGCTGGCGCTGCAAGACGCCAATCATTTTCATAGCCACTCGCCAGTGGTTTTTGCGAATATCCGATCTGCGAGATAAAATGCTCGATGAGGTCTCGCGCGTAACCTGGTATCCGGAGTGGGCGGGATCGGCCCGCTTCTCGGACTGGATCAAGAATGCCCGAGACTGGTGCATTTCCCGGCAGAGATACTGGGGAATTCCCCTGCCCATCTGGACCTGCCCGGCCTGCGGCCATCTGGAGGTTATCGGCACTGCGGCTGAGCTGGAGGAGAGAAGCGGTTGCAAGCTGGCCGATCTGCACCGGCCGGATGTGGACCGGGTTTTCTTGGACTGCCCCTGCGGCGGCAAAATGGTGCGTTCGCCTGATGTCTTTGATGTCTGGTTTGACAGTGCTGTTGCCTCCTGGGCCACCCTGCGCTTTCCCAGTCACAAGGAGGAATTCTCGGACTGGTGGCCGGCCGATTTCATCACGGAAGGGCATGACCAGACGCGCGGCTGGTTCTACTCTCAACTGGGAGCCTCCATGGTCTCCTTTGGCAGAGCGCCTTACAAGAGCGTTCTCATGCACGGATTTACCCTGGACGATCAGGGCAGGAAGATGTCCAAGAGCATAGGCAACATCGTCCAGCCGGAGGAGGTTGTGCAGAAGTTTGGAGCCGACATTCTGCGCTTTTATGTTCTGGGAGCCAATGCCCCCTGGGAGGATCTGCATTTCTCCTGGGATGCTGTGGAGAACACCAGCCGCATGCTCAATATCTTCTGGAATGCCTACCGGTTTGCTCTGCCCTACATGGTTCTGGACAAGTTCGATGCCGGCAAGGCGGATCTGTCCAGGTACGAGAGCAGCCTGCGCCCCGAGGATCGCTGGATCCTGTCCCGGGTAAACAGCCTGATCGAGGATGTCACAGCAGAGATGGAGAGCTACCAGTTGCATCGCATCGTGCGCAGCATCTCCGACTTCATACTGGAGGATCTCTCCCGCTGGTACATCCAGCTCGTGCGGCCGCGCACCTGGATTGAGCAGGATGATCCTGACAAGCTCGCTGCCTATGCCACTATCTATGAGGTTCTGGTTAAACTGTGCCATCTAATGGCTCCGTTTACGCCCTTCATCGCCGAGTCCATCTACCAGAATGTGGTGAAAGGGCTGGATGGTGGCGCTTCGTCGTCGGTGCACATGTGTCAGTGGCCAACGGCAGATAAGGCGCGGATAGACAAGCGCCTGGAAGGCAGCATGGCGCTGGTAAGGGAGGTTTCCATGGCTGCCTCCAATGCCCGCCAGAAAGGAGGCCGCAAATTGCGCTGGCCCGTCTCTGAGATCGTCATCGCTCCGGCCAAAGAGGCAGTAGACCTGGACGGTCTGGAAAATGTTCTCAAGGGCCAGACCAACTCCAAGAAGATAACCGTGCTCGCTGCCGGAGAAAAGCCCAGGATGGACCTGGAGATCGCTCCCGTTCATAAAAAGATCGGGCCGGTCTACAAGGGCCAGGCCAAAGCGGTGGTCGAGGCCATAGCTGCAGCTGATCCAATTGATGTCAAGAGACAGCTGGACAGCGGCAGCGCGACCATATCTTTCGCAGGAAAGGAATATAAAATAACTGCCGAGATGGTGCAGATCAAGGAATTGCCGCCGCAAAATTTGCCTGCGGCTGAGTTTTCCAGGGGATTTGTCTACGTGGACATAGTCCTCACTCCCGAGCTGGAGGCGGAAGGGTATGCTCGAGAGATCATTCGCCGCATTCAAGATATGAGAAAAGAGCTGGATCTGCGCGTGGAAGATCAGATCAGGGCAGTCGTCGATATTGAGAGCAAGCCTATTCTCGACTTAGCCCTGCAAAAGAAGGAGCATATTGCCGGCGAGGTTCGAGCTGCAGACTTCCAGTTGGGCCTGGGTCTGGAATTGCAGGGAAAGCTGGTTAAAGACTGGGATATCGAGGGAGTCTGTGTGAGAATCGGCATAGAACGATTTTGATCGCCGGAGTTTTATAAGATGAGCATGGAAGATGATGTCATGGAGGCACCAGTTCCCGTCAGGGTCAAAGGGGTCTACATCGCCGAATCAGAAGGAAGCTCGCCTGCACCAGTAGTTCTCCTGGAGGATGAGAATGCGAGGATCGTGCCCATCTTTGTGGGGCTATCCGAGGCCATCTCCATTCATCATGCCCTTTCCGGAGAGCTTTCGCCCCGGCCCATGACTCATGATCTCTTTATCTCCGTCCTGGAGTGCCTTTCCGCCAGCATAACCAATGTGCTCATCGATGATCTGGACGGCGGCATCTACTACGCTCGCCTCACCGTTAAAAGTGATGGCAAACAGAGCGAGATAGATGCCCGGCCCAGCGACTGCCTGGCCCTGGCTCTGAGGAGCCGCGCTCCCATCGAGGTGCAGGAGAAGGTCGTCCTGGAGTCAAGCATCAGCAAGAGCGATGTGGAGAAGCTGGTCAGCATCGACAACTATCTGCAATAAGCCTTCCTTGTGCAGCGCATTTCCAAATAATATTTTTAAAATTAATTGGATTGCCTCGTGGTGGCTGGACATTAAGGCCTCGATGGTGTCTCCTTTAGGCAATGCATTCTTATACTCCTTAATTTCTTTTTCATCCATCGCACTGGTTCTAATAAGGCCCGGCTGTACTAGGAAGAGGACATGGCTGATTTGGAAACAATTAACTCACAGCAATGGCCTTCCCGGCGGCT
>CAYXSJ010000174.1:1267-4960 GCA_964467095.1 uncultured Methanotrichaceae archaeon | reverse complement strand
GACGAGGTTCGCTGGCCTACAGCCCGAGAAAGAGGGCCAAGAGCGAGGTCCCCAGAATTAGAAGCTGGCCTGAGGAGGATAAGGCCAGGATGGCAGGCTTTGCCGGTTACAAGGCCGGCATGACCCACGTCATGATGATCGACGACAGACCGAGGAGCCTCACCGAAGGCTTGGAGATTTCCATGCCAGTAACAGTTCTGGAGGTGCCCCCCATGAATGTGGTGGCTGTTCGCGCCTACGAGAACTACAACGGAGGGCTTCGGCCCGCCGGCGAGGCCTGGTCCGAGAATCTGAGCCCCGATTTAGCTCGCGCTCTGACGGTTCCCAAGAAGACCCATGGCACCTCTGCAGGCGACCTGCAGGCTCTTGGCAATGATATCGTAGATGTCAGAGTCCTGGTGCACACCAATCCCACTCTCATAACCGGAATTCCCAAGAAGGTTCCAGAGCTCATGGAAATGCCCATCAACGGCGGGTCCATGCTGGATCGTCTTGCTTTTGCCCAAAAGCTGCTCGGCCAACAGGTTCCCGTTTCCAGCGTCTTTGAGCTGGGTGATCTGCTGGATGCTTCGGCTGTCACTAAAGGCAAGGGAACCCAGGGTCCAGTGCGCCGCTGGGGAATTGCCATCGCCAAGAGAAAGCACGCCCGCACCGGCAAGGTAAGACATGTGGGCAACCTCGGTCCCTGGCATCCAGCACATATCAGCTGGCGTGTTCCACAGCTGGGCCAGATGGGCTACCACCAGAGGACGGAGTTTAACAAAAGACTCATGTTCATCGGAACTGATGGTGCACAGATAACTCCGGAAGGCGGATTCCCAGGCTACGGCGTTGTTCGCAATCAATATGTTTTGATCAAGGGAAGCGTGCCCGGGCCCATTAAGAGGCTGGTCAGAATGAGACACGCCATAAGACCCGGAAAGAACTTCGTAAAGGCGCCAGAGTTCCTCTACGTAAGCCAAGAGTCCAAGCAGGGGGTCTAGGCGATGAAAGCAAATATCATTGATCTATCAGGAAACGCAAGCGGCCAGATTGAACTTCCTCTCGTCTTCGAGGAGGAATACCGGCCGGATATCATCAAGAGGACAGTGCTTGCCGCACAGGCCAACAGGTTGCAGGCTTACGGGCCTCACTTCTATGCAGGCATGAACACCTCTGCCCAGTCCTGGGGTCCGGGACACGGCGTCTCAAGAGTTCCCAGATTGAAGAACGGCAGAAAAGCTGCAGGCATACCCATGGCCGTAGGCGGCCGCAGGTCTCACGCCCCTCAGCCCAATGCAGTCTATACCGAAAAGGTCAACAAAAAGGAGAGGCGCAAAGCCATCCGCTCTGCGATCGCCGCTACGGCCTCGTCTGGATTGGTTGAGGCAAGAGGCCACAAGTTCACGAAAGAGCTGCCAATTGTAGCCAAGAATGACCTCGAATCCCTGAGCAAGACCACAGACGTCATCAGATTCCTGGTGGCAGCGGGCCTGTGGGATGATGTTCAGAGGGCAAAGGACGGAAGACACATTCGTGCCGGCAAGGGCAAACTGCGGGGAAGGAAATATAAAGGCCGAAAGAGCCTGCTCATTGTCGCCGGAACCGATCAGGGCCTGGGAAAAGCTGCTCGAAATCTTCCCGGCGTGGACTTTGTCACAGTGGAGAGGCTGAACGCTGAACTGCTTGCCCCTGGAACCAAGGCAGGAAGGCTGACCGTCTGGACCGAGTCTTCTCTGGAAAAGTTGGCTAAAAAGGGCAGCTCGGAGGCAGTGCAATGATTATCAAGAGTCCTTTCGTCACAGAAAAGGTCACCGGCATGATCGACTCCAATGACACCCTGGAGTTTCTGGTGAACATGAAATCCACCAAGCCGGAGATCAAGAAAGCCCTGGAGGAGCTTTATGATATCGATGTCCTGGCAGTCAGGACCATGATAACCTCTCGGGGAGAAAAGAAGGCCATCGTGAAGCTGGCCGGAGAGGGCAGCGCGAATGAATTAGCCACAAGGCTGGGACTGCTGTAGGTGGGTAAAATATGGGACATCGAATCATATCTCAGAATAGAGGCGCAGGAGGTCCTACGTACAGGGCACCCTCTCACAGGTACAGGGCGGACATCAAGCACATAAAGGTCGATAGCGATGAGACCATAAAAGGCGTGGTCCAGGAAATAGTGCGTGACCCTGCTCGAACTGCTCCTGTTGCGCTCGTGGCACTAAGCAGCGGCGAGATGAGATACATCCTGGTTCCCGAGGGCATGTATGTGGGCCAGGAAGTCGCTTGCGGCATATCGGCCCCCATAGAGCCGGGAAACACTCTGCATCTGGCGGAGATTCCTGAGGGCATACCAATCTGTAACGTCGAATCACAACCGGGTCACGGCGGCCAGTTCGCCCGAGCTTCCGGAGTCTGCGCCATTCTCGTAGCTCATGATGCAGGTCAAACTGTCGTGCAGTTGCCCAGTGGTGAGATGAAGTGGCTGTCCCCGAAATGCATGGCGACCATAGGGGTCGTTGCTGGAGGAGGCCGTTTGGATAAGCCTCTGGTCAAAGCAGGCAAGAGCTTCTTTAAGTTCCAGTCCAAGGCCAAGAAATGGCCTATCGTCAGAGGCGTTGCAATGAATGCCGTGGACCACCCCTTTGGTGGCGGCGGACGCCAGCATCCAGGACGGCCAAAGACAGTCAGCAGAAACACGCCTCCTGGCCGAAAGGTAGGTTCAATTGCGGCAAGAAAGACCGGTAAGCGCTAGGTGAAAGGTTTTGGCTAAGAAAGCAGGATCCAAGCTTCCTAAGAGAAAGGAAGAATTCTTGTATCGGGGCCGGAAGGTTGCCGACCTCGCCAAGTTAAGCATAGAGGAGCTTGCCGGGCTCTTACCAGCACGGCAGCGCAGATCGATCAATAGAGGTCTTGTCAAGGAGAACAAAAAGCTCCTGGCGAGCCTGAAGAACAAGGACTCGGTTCGAACTCACATCAGGAATATGATAATTATGCCTGATATGGTGGGCAAGAATCTTGAGATCTACAACGGCAAGAGCTTCGAAAAGGTAGAGGTTATGCCTGAGATGATCGGGCACTTCTTCGGCGAGTTCGCGCTCACGCGCGGTCGCGTACAGCACGGTGCCGCAGGCGTGGGCGCTACCAGATCAAGCAAGTATGTGCCGCTGAAGTGAGGTGTGAGATTGGGCAGATTGAATTATTCGCTTACGCCTGCAGGACGCTCTTCAAGGGCCATGGGGATGGAGCTTCACATCTCACCTAAGCACGCCCGCGAGATTTGCAGGACGCTAAGGGGCATGAGGGCGAATCTAGCCCGTGCCTATCTGGAAGATGTAATAGCCTTGAAGAGGGCTATTCCCTTCAAGCGGTTTAGAAGAAATGTGGCCCACAGGCATGGCCTGGTGGGATGGGATGCCGGCAGATATCCGGAAAAGGCCGCAAAGGCGGTCTTGGTCGTCCTGGATAATGCACTTGCCAATGCCGAGTATAAGGGAATGGAGTCCGATAAGATGAGGATCTTCCATGCCGGTACAAAGAAGGGCAGG
Source organism: uncultured Methanotrichaceae archaeon (assembly GCA_964467095.1). Taxonomy (GTDB): domain Archaea; phylum Halobacteriota; class Methanosarcinia; order Methanotrichales; family Methanotrichaceae; genus Methanothrix. The sequence goes on along the minus strand of CAYXSJ010000174.1, from coordinate 1,437 downwards.
ACCATCCAGGGATGGATGCCTCGCGCCATGGGAAGAGCCACCCCCAAGAACACAGAGACTGTCTCCGTCGAGATGGTCCTCACTGAGGTGAAGAGCTGATGTCCGTAGAAAAGAAGTTCGTGGCGGAGGGCATCTCCAAAGCTCTCGTCAATGAGTATCTGGCGGAAGAA
>CAYXSJ010000174.1:0-1257 GCA_964467095.1 uncultured Methanotrichaceae archaeon | reverse complement strand
GAGCGCGCAGGATACGGCGGCATGGTCATGAACCGCACTCCCATGGGCACCCAAATCACGGTCTATGCGGAAAAGCCGGGCATGGTCATCGGAAAAGGCGGCAAATTGATCAGGAAGATCACGCGCGACCTGGATCGAAAATTCCATCTGGATAATCCCCAGATTGATGTGCAGGATGTGGGCCGAGGCGACCTGAACGGCAGAGTTGTGGCCAATCGTCTCGCTTCCTCTCTGGAGCGCGGATGGTACTTCCGAAAGGCAGGCCAGTCTATGATGAGAAGAGTGATGGATGCGGGTGCTTTAGGCTGCGAGATTGTTATCAGCGGCAAGCTGACGGGCCCGCGCTCTCGAACAGAGAAATTCATCTCCGGATACATCAAGCACTCCGGAAAACCGGCCATTGATCTCGTGGATAAAGGGTACTCAGTAGCCGTAAAGAAGCTGGGTGTCATTGGTTGCCAGGTCAGGATCATCCCGCCCGATGTGCGACTCCCTGACGATTTCCAGATTCAAAAGCCGCAGGTCGCTGCCGAGGCCGTGGAAATGAAGCCCGCAAAAAGCCCAGTTGTGCCGCAGCCTGTGGCAACGCCCGCTCCCGAGAAGAAGAGCGACCTGGATCAGCTCTTAGAGTCAGAGCCCGTGGCCGCGCCTTCACCCATTGATGAGCCCGTGAAAGCGGACGAGGGCGTGGCAGAGGATGCGCCTCTCCCCGAAGAGAGGGCGGATAGCGAGCCATGCGCCAAGGAAGAGTGATCCGATATGGCGATCTTCAAGATTGATGAGATTAGAAATATGAACGCGGAAGAGATTGCTGAGGAGCTGCATAAGCTCGAAAGCGAGCTCATTCGTGAGAGAGGCGTCGTAACTGCTGGTGGTGCCCCGGAAAAGCCTGGGAGAATCAGAGACATCCGCAGAACGGTCGCCAGGATCAAGACGGTCCAAACGGAGCGAAGGAAGTGAACCTGAATCCTGAAAGCCTGGCAAGGCATGAGCTAATCGGCCTTGAGGTGCGAGTCACTGCAAGCAGCGACCCGGGCCAGGTCGGGCTTTCAGGCCAGGTTGTGGACGAGACCAGAAATACATTCCTTTTGGAGACGAAAGCCAAGGTTTTGCGCCTTGCCAAAAAGAATGCAAGCCTGATCTTCACGCTGCCCGATGGGCAAAACGTGAGGGTCTACGGCTCAATCCTGGTCTCGCAGCCCGAGAACAGAATAAGCAAGAGAATGCAGAGGACGAGGTGGAAGTTATGAGGGATAT
>CAYXSJ010000173.1:0-5058 GCA_964467095.1 uncultured Methanotrichaceae archaeon | reverse complement strand
TGGCCAATGCCAGGATTACCGGTATGCAAACGGAGAGCAAAACCTCAAGTGGCAACTGTCGGAATATCGACCGTTGTACTACGATTTCGACATTCAAATAACGGATTCGAAGGGACTCTAATGAATCGGAAATTCTTCTGCATTTTGCTGGTGCTGGCCGTGTTGGTCTCTGTGGGAACTGTGGTGGCTCCTGCGCCATCAGAAGGACCGTCAACAAGCAGCAGTGGTGGTGGAGGTGGAGGAAGCAGGCAGATAGATATCGATAGATTGCTTAAAGCCGTGAAGGACGGAGAGAAGAACAAGCCTGCCAAGTTCGAGGAGCTGAAGACCATATTGTGGAAGGACCCGATCACAAGCGAAGAATATGAATGGCCCACTGTGCTCATGTACTACAAAGGAAACAACACCACAGTCAGCCGAAACCAGCCTCTGGAAATCATGACGGTTGCCACCAATAACAATCCGCTGGAGATGCGCCGCATGCTTGACCTTTATTTAGAGGTAAAAGAGCCAAATTCCAATAAGTACGAGCGCATCAACACCTGGCCTGAGAAGATTCAGACCAACGAGTATGATGAGAAGACCAATACAACCTACAGGATCTGGAGTATGCTGCCATCGTTTTCCTACCTTAAAAATGTGGGTGAAGTGAGGGTGCGGGCAAATGTGAGCGATGGAGTCAATAAATGGAGCACGTCCGGATACTCCAAACCCAAGCCGCCATATTACAGCGAGCTGGTCTTCAATGTGACCAACAGCCTGCCGACTATGAGCGACTTCGATGTGACTCCATCGGGCCTTGTTAGGTACAATGACCCCATAGAGTATAAAGCTGATATTTCTGACTCTGATGGGGATCTGCTAAATGTGACACTTCACATCCTTGATGAAGACGGCAAAAAAGAGGTAACGGAGAACAAAACCCTGCAAATCAAGCCGGGCCCAGTAAGCTTCAAGGCCAACGAATACGGATTCTTCAAAGAGAGTGATGCAGGAAAGAACTTTACTTACTACTACAGCTTTGATGACGGGATCAATTCCGAGAAGACAGAGATCATGGAAGGACCCACTATCCGCAAAGGCCCCAAGCTCTCTATAGATAAATTAAGCTTTTCCAGTAGCAGCGAGAATTACTACTGGTGGGAGAAGTACGGATTCAATCTGAGAGCAAAGAATCTGAACCCTGAAGAATACAAAGTGTCCTTTACTCTGAGCACCAGGACCGGCAACAATGAATGGACTACAGTGGAAACTAATACGGTCAATGTCGGACCTGATCCTACTGAGATTCACTTCAATGACACCAAACCCTTCCAGGTTACTGATGCCGGGCAGACTTTTTATTACAGAGTCAAGTACTCGGAGTACGATCAGAGCGGCAAGGACAGCATGGAGCAGACCGGTGCGCAGATCAATGCAAAGATCGTGCCCTACAAAATCTATGATTGGACTATGATCTTTAACCTGGTGCCGATGATCTTCCTCATCCTAATAGGAAGCCTGGCATTGGAGAGAAAGCTTCAGAGGGGAATTGAGTCCCAGGAGAGTTCCTCTGCGGGAGCTGGCGGCAATGGCGAGCGAGGCGGTCAAGGTTCTGGAAATGGCAAAGAGGGTGGAATTATCCAAATGCTCAAGAGGAGAGATTAGAGATGGATAGATCTCCTCTTTATGCCCTGATCCTGGCTGCAATTCCAATAATAGCAAGCAGGCAGGATGGTCAATATGATCTCTCAAAAAGCGCCTTGTTGGTGGCTATGATTCTAATAGGAGCAGCGGCACTGCATATCTTTAACATCTACAGAGTTCATAAAAGGATAGAGTGCTTGATGGGGGAGAATTGCAGCGTGAGCAAGGAGATCCTTTACAGGGAGATGACTATTGCCCAGGGATCCAACTTCTGGGCTATGTCATTTGCTGCCTGGCTAATGCTCTTTGTGGCCATCGCTTATCTCTATTTCCTGGTTCCAACCATAATGCCTTTAAGCTATATGCAGGTAGCGGACCTGGCATCAGCATCCTATGGATTCACCACCCTCGGATTGACTGTTGCACTTGGTTTTGGCCTCTTGATGCTCCTCCTGGATAAGCTGCCTGATAGCCTGAGGTACCTGAAACCAATTGAGCTTTACAGCTTTTACATCATATCAAAAAATACGAAGAGGATGATAGTCCTAACGATCATCACTCTTTCCATCTCAATTGTTTGCTCAGCCTACATAGGCACTATCTATCCCGGGAAGGATCCCGTAGCGGAGGGTCTTGCCTTGATCACTCTTGCCATATCCGCAGGAGCACTCGTGTCGCCTGTCTATAGAGAAGCCGTGGAGGGACTTAGATGAAATTATGTGTGGTTGGTATCGGCGGAGCCGGTGGCAAGGTGACCGAGCAGTTCCTGAAAAATGAGGATATTGACTCCAAGCTGGCTGCTAGCATTGCCAATGCACAGTACATATCAGCAGGGATGACAAAAGGAATCTGGCTTGAGGCGGACCTGAATGATGCCAAGAACTTGCAGCATTTCTTTAAAGATATTAATAAAGGAGCATATCCTGGTTTTTTCATACCCCATGAGGTCATTGAAGATGGATCCGATCTTAATATCTGCGTGAAAGATAAGTACGGCTATGATGTGAAGAAGCAGGGCTTCATGAGAGATGCTCAATACATGAAGGCCATCTTCGAGATATTCGATACGGATAGCGAAATAAAGAAAAAAGCGAAACAGATATTTTCTATCAACGGCTCCAATGAGACAAAAGAAAATTCGATTGTGATTGAAAAGCCAGGTCAAGGGACAGCCTCTAAAGACAACGATGATTTGGAAAAGGCTCCCAATCCCATATTCGATAGCGCCTGGAAAGCCATCAGGCCTTACACCACGCTTGGAGGAGGAGACTGCGATGGCATCTTGTTCATCGTATCCTTTGGTGGAGGAACCGGAACGGGATTTATAAATCCCATCATAAACCACATAAGAGATGAAGGAAAGGCAGACTATCCCGTCTTCGTCCTGGGAATTCTAACTGAGGTTGGAGATTTTGCAGATAAGGCTCAGTTCGCCAAGGAAGGGAGAAGGAATCTGGCCGCCATAAGTGCTATCTATGATCTGCTCACCAAGAGTGATGGAGCTAATGGTGTTATTTTAGTAGATAATCAAATCTTGATGGATCGTTTTAAAAATGATTATGCTGCTGCCAATAAGTTCATTCACAAAATTATGCTTCCCATGGTCCTGGGACGCAATTATCCAAATGAGAATATGCCGGGTCTAGCATTCGCTCAAAATTTATCAAAAGGCCTTCCCAGGCCACCATTGCTGGTGCCGCTCTACAAATCCATCCCAAGGCAGAAAGATCCAGAGAAGAAGCTGGTAAAAATGGCTCTTTCGCAGGGAAAGCTCTTTGGCTGCACACCAGAGAAAGCAGACTTTGCAGTGGTCTTTTGCAGAGGGTACGTCGATTCAAAGAAGATCAGAGAGGCCTTATCCGCTCAGATCGGAATAGATGAGAATCAGATTTGGGTTCTGCGAAAGATTGGGGACGGAAATGATGAGATATTGATCCTGCTTAGAAATCCCTATGGTGGTGACAGTGAGGCTTATTTGAGGGATGGAACTTTAGAAAAGAGGTTTTGCAGGGTTATCTCCATGGCTCTGAAGCATATGAACGAGAATATAGAGGATCTATTTTACGAGGGCAAGGATTCCCAGAAGAACTCCAAAGAAGGAAAAGAGGAGAAAGTAAGGCTTACGCCCATTGCCTGGCAGGCGCTAAGCCGATTCTTCTTTGGACCGGAGGGATTTCATAAGGACAAATTTGGCGAAACTAGCGGTTTTGCCTTTGAGCTAAGGATGGCTAGAAGGAAGTTGAGGGATGGAGTGAAACCGTTCTTCGAAAAGCCTCTAAGGATATACGAGAGGGAGACGGTGTCTCCGGACGAAATATCCGAAAAAGAGGGACGCTTGAGCAAGGATGAGATCTCCAAGATCAATGAGAGGTTGGCGAAGCTGGAGAAGCTGATAAAGTGACCTTGATTGAGGCGAGGCCTGGGCCCAAGGCCTCATCCCTTTCTTCGTTCACCTGCATCTCCAGCTTCGGTCCCGTCGCCACGGCCCTTGCCAGCCCCTCGTCCGCCTTTGCCAGGTTCATGGCATCTCTTATGAAGAAGACAGGCGGGTTGTTGCCCACCAGATCTTAGTTGCCCTCCTGTGTGTAAAACTTGGTGGCAAATCCCCTCGCATCTCTGACTGTATCCGCCGAGCCTCTGCCTCCGGCCATGGTAGAAAACCTTACAAAGACGGGGGTTTTGGCGCTCGGGTCCTATAGAGACAACTAAATCCCGTCGATGTCAGAGGACGGTCTTCATCATTCCTTCTTTCTTCCTAATTATGTCGCCCAAAAACAATAAATATGATCGTTACATCCTGATTCCTGTTAATGTTTCTATCCGTGGATAAAAGAGGCGGCGAGGCGAGCGCTATTTCCGGAGTCTTTTATCGATCTATTTAGCACATGAAGAGAGCAGAAGATATTTCGGGGGTTTAAAATCATGCTCAGTGAGTTCAAGAATTTCGCATTACTGGCATTGACGGCAATGGCCATCTTTGCCACAGCAACCAATGCCCTTTCCGAGGATTGGAATAGCTACAGTCCGGCACAGGTGATAGGTGCCGGTGACGCTGATTGGTGGACGACATATCCCGATCAGCATGAAAACTCCGGCTCGGATGTCGAGCATCCTTCCTGGATTCTGGATGCCCTGAAAGAGAAGCCATTGCTCATTCTGATCCATAGCAGCAACTGCGTGCCGTGTCTAACCCACACGCCGAGAATTCAGGAGGCTGTGGCAAGCTTTGGCGAGGATCTGGCTTACTATGATGTGCTGGGAGAGGGAAGCAGCCTGGGAAAGGCAATTGGCATCCTGGACGTCTATGATCCGATAGGCGGAAAACCTTATGTTCCAACGACGATCTTCATCACCCTGGCCAAGGGACCGGATGGAACGGTGGACGTGGCCTGGCACAGTAAGAGCGATGCCATGAGCCAGGAAGAGATCGAC
>CAYXSJ010000172.1:0-5110 GCA_964467095.1 uncultured Methanotrichaceae archaeon | reverse complement strand
AGCAAGATCGGTTCTGGAAAAGCCGCATCGTCCAGCAAAGATTCTGACGGCAACCATGCTAATACTTTGATTGAGGTGAACGGTGCCTCATCAAGTGATTTCACAAATCTCTTCGACCTTGAGGCCGATGGCAGTGCTGCAATCTCGCATGAATTTTTGGCCAGCGGTGACTTTATCCAGGCCAATACGAAAGGCTGGAATGGCGCTGGGCAAAGCTATGTTGAGACCGGGATCAGCAGGAATACGGCCAGCGATGCAACGCTATCCGGAAAACAAACCGCATATGCCGGCGAAACTGGTACGGGCTCAGATCAGTACATCTACGCCAGGGGCAAGATCTCAAGCGATGTTCGAGCCTCATCAGGCAGTCATGGAGCAGTAGCTGATTTAGATTACAATAGCGTGGGTGTAGATGCCCATCTCATGGCCAAGACCGGTTCGAACGCTGCTGAGGCCGATCGCTGGACAAAATTCTATCTGGATGATGATATCGGAAGCGAGTCTATTCAGTCCACTGTAGACGAAGCACTGCATCATAACGAGAAAGAAAAGCGTGATTTCATTGATATTGCTGAGGGAACGTACATTGAAAACGTATTAATTGATAAGTCTCTCATATTAGATGGTGTCGCTTCCCAGAATACTATAGTGGATGGCAATGGAAAAGGACGCGTCTTCACATTAATCGATACCATCAATTCCAATTCGATTGTAGATATAACCGATTTGACAATTCAGCACGGATATCTGCGAGGTGCTGACCGCCATGGTACTGCCGGAGCCAACGGCCTCGGTGGCAATGTGCTGGGTGGCGGTATCTTCAATTCCGTGGATCTGACGTTAACCCGTTCCTTAGTAAAAGATAATGAGATCCAAGGTGGAGAAGGATCTGGCGGAGATAATACAGCTACTAATGGCGGTATTGCCAGAGGGGGAAATGGAATAGGAGGTGACGCCAAGGGGGCCGGGATATACAATGAAGGAAAGTTGACTTTGGTTGATAGCAGTGTTATGGATAATACTGCAAAAGGCGGAAATGGATATGGTGGTAAAGGTACAGGATTCGCGGCTGAAAATGCGGAAGACGGGACGTCTCCCTCCATTGTTAGCGGTCAGGACAGTCCAGCTTTCTTGCCCGTTTTAAATATTGGAATCGGAAAGGACAGCGACTCTGCTGTTAAAACCGCTTTGCAGGATGCTGCTGCTGGAAGCGATGGCACGGGTGGCGATGGCATCGGAGGTGCTGGCCTTGGCGGAGGAATATACAATGATCAAGGCACAGTTACAATTTCAAATAGTGATGTTAACGGAAATAGAGCTGAAGGCGGATTAGGTCTGGGTGGAGCCGGAACTGGCGGAAATGGCGGCAATGGTGGAAAAGGTGGCAATAGCAGAGATGCCAACAATGTAAACCCAGTTGGCGCTTTCTTTGAGGTTGGCATTGGCATAGGCGTAGGAGGAGATGCGGGCTCTGCTGCTGATGGCGGACTTGGTGGAGCAGGTGGCTCTGGTATAGGCGGCAGAGGAACCGGCGGCAAAGGATCGGGTGCAGGCATATTTAATCAGGATGGAACTCTGATTGTGTCAGGATCCAATATTGAAGATAACACGGCCCAAGGCGGAGATGGTGTCGGCGGAGAAGGACGGGGAGGCGAAGGCGGAAAAGGTGGCATCGGCGGCGATGCAGGGGATGGCGGCGATGGTAAGGGTATCGGGGTCGGTATTGGTATCGGCTTTTATCCCGTTCCGGGCATAGGCGTAGGAGTCGGCGTTGGAACCTCTGGAAAAGGCGGCCTGGGCGGCTCGGGTGGAGATGCCGGAGCGGGAGGACTTGGCCTGGGCGGCGAAGGCACAGGCGGACAAGGCAATGGCGCTGGCATATTCAGCCATGGTACCCTGCAAGTCCACGACACCGTGGTCGAAGGGAACACCGCCGATGGTGGAAAGGGCCTGGGCGGCAGCGGCTATGGCGGCAAAGGAGGCGATGGTCGCCAGGGCGGATCTGGTGGCGATAGTGACGCAGAGGCAATAGGCATCGGCGGTGCTGTCGGCCTGAGCCAATTCTCGTTAGGCGTAGGCGTGGGCGTGGGCGTAGCCATTCCTGGAGATGGAGGATTGGGCGGCGACGGCGGAACTGGCGGAGCTGGCCAGGGAGGCCGGGGCATAGGAGGCGATGCATCAGGCGGTGGCATATTCACCGAGGGCGGCTCGACCATCTCAAATGCCAAGATCTCTGGCAATACGGCAGCAGGTGGCATTGGTCTAGGTGGCGATGGATCCGGTGGCAAAGGAGGTCAAGGCGACCTTGGAGGATCCGGCGGAAGTGGTGTGGCCAAAGGAACGGGCGGCGGAGTTGCCATCGATTTGTATAAAGCATTCGGCATCGGCATCGGCGTTGGAACCGGCCTGGGTGGCGATGGTGGTAACGGTGGAAAGGGTGGAGTTGGCGGCCAGGCCATTGGTGGAGATGGAACTGGTGGTAAAGCAAGCGGACCCGGCTTATCCATGCTGGAGGGATCCTTGACTTTGCAGGATTCCCAAATCATCAACAACATTGCTGAAGGTGGATTGGGCATTGGTGGCAATGCTTATGGAGGTCAGGGTGGCGATGGCGGCCAGGGTGGTGCCGGGGGCGATCTGACGGGAGAGGCAAGCGGCGGAGCTTATGGTTGCTCCCTGGCTGGTCTCTTTGAAGGATGGATCATGGATGCGCTTGAGGAGTTTGATCTTGTCCCTGACAGTAGCTCAAAGAACTTCGACCTTGGCGCTGGCATCGGAGTGGGCGTGGGCGTCGGCGGCAGTGGAGGCAAAGGCGGTGATGCTGGCTCTGGTGGCCAGGCAGATGGCGGAAACGGCTATGCCGGGTCGGCCCAGGGGGCTGGCATCTTTGTTCAGGGCATAGATGGTTCAATAGAAAGGACGGATATTGCTTCCAACAAAGCCATTGGTGGCGACGGTATCGGAGGCAAAGCCAATGGTGGAAAAGGTGGCATTGGTGGCATAGGCGGCCAGGGCGGTAAGGGTGAGGCCGATACGGGCGGCGGCGGTGGGCTGCAGGCCAGTATCGACTCAGAGCTCGTCATTGACTGGCCTGATACTCCCCGTTGGATCGATTGGTTTGATGTGATACCCGATGATACAACTATTGGCCTTGGATTCTCCTATTCGGCACCAGGTACAGGTGTTGGATTCAGTACCGGTGTGGCAGTAGGCGGAAGTGGTGGCGCAGGTGGTCGCGGCGGCCAGGGTGGCCTTGGCAAAGGCGGCCTTGGTGAGGGTGGAAAGGCTCTGGGCGGAGGAATTTACGTTCAGGGAGGCATCGTAGAAATCACCGACTCAAGTGCCCGTATGAATATGGCTCTGGGTGGAGACGGCCTCGGAGGCATTGGCCAGGGTGGCGAAGGCAACATCGGTGGCCAGGGTGGCAAAGGAGGAGACGCATCCGGCAGCAGCGAGCGGGAAGGCATCTTCTATAATAAAGATGTTAATTTCGAGACGGGCGACTTTTTAAAACTTAGAGTAAATGAGATCGGATTTGGCCTGGGTGGCGGCATAAACATGGGTGTCGGCATAGGAATCGCAGGAGCTGGCGGAGAAGGAGGCCCGGGCGGCCTTGGTGGCAAGGGCCTTGGTGGCAAGGGCCTGGGTGGAGAGGCAATGGGTGGTGCAGTCTACAGCGATCTAAGTGAAGTGTACTTGCAGCAGTCTGAACTTCTGAAAAACGAGGCCAAGGGAGGTCGCGGAGATGGCGGAGATGGTCTGGGCAGCCGGGGTGGCTATGGCGGAACTGGTGGTGAAGGTGGCAAAGGAAGTAGCGAGGGCAAACCTCTGGCTGGCACGAAGACGTTCTCCTCTAGTGATGGTGTGACATTCAGCGTAACCGTTAGTGGAGGTGGCGGTCTTAGCATGGGCGGTCGCGGTGGTGACGGTGGCATTTCCGGCGAGGGCGGCGACGGTATCTCTGGAAATGGACAAGGTGGCAGGGCCTTGGGTGGCGCAGTGTACAACCACGGACAGATGAGCATTAAGTCGTCTCAGATTAGAGAAAATATTGCAGAAGGCGGCGTTGCCACTACAGGAACGGCATCGGGCGGAAGCGGTGGTCAGGGAGGATCAGGCGGAAAAGGCGGAATTGGTGCGGGAACCGGCATCGGCATAGGAATCGGCGTTGGAGTAGGCTACAGCAAGGGTCCGTTCTCCATAGGAGTCTCCTTTTTGCCTACGCTGAACACAGGAGGCTTTGGCGGTGATGGCGGCGACGGCAAGAATGGCGGGCTAGGTGGTGCGGCTAAGGGAGGCAATGCCCTAGGTGGAGATGCCTATGGTGGCGGCATCTTCAGTGATTCTGCCTTGAGCAAAGAGAATCTCGCATTGACAGGCAATCGTGTCATTGCCGGAGATGCGCAGCTAGATGCTCTGCATGCCGGTAATGGAGGCGCAGGCAGCCAAGGAGGAATCGGCGGGGGATCGGGAAGCACACCACCCAACCTTAATCTGCAGAGCAGCTTGACAGCGGGAATCGAGGATTTCGGGGATTGGGAGCTTGAAATTCCCTTGATCGATGTAACCATTCCCCTGTCAAGCGGCGGTCTCAGTGGAAAGAATGGCAAATCCGGCTCTACCGGTCTTGGTGGATCAACTACAATGGGCATTGCGGCTAGAGGGACTGCTCTGGGTAATGAAGAATATATTTGATGCATCGTCCAGTCCAAGGAGAGGTCCGCCGGAAATCCATCAAGCAGGAAGCCCATTATTGTTGTGGCTTAGTGCATTAGCTATCGCTGTTGTCAGGCAGGCCTTCCCCACATTTTTTGCAATACCTGGCATAAAGGCTGGTAGACGAGATAGTGATGGTAACAGAGGAGCAGATCGCGTCTGCAGTCCTGATGCTTCTGGAACGAAAGCGCATCCTGGCGGAAGGAGCGGGAGCGGTGCCCCTTGCTGCTCTTCTTGGCAATTGGCTCCGTGTCGCTCACCTCTTCTATATGCAAAGAGGCTTTTCAAGCAGCAATAAAATCTCCTCAATCGAAGAGATGATTGTCATCAAACAGGGTACAGAATGCATCCTTCTCGCTGATGCATCGATTCGGGCATACTTCACAAAAACTGA
>CAYXSJ010000171.1:0-5296 GCA_964467095.1 uncultured Methanotrichaceae archaeon | reverse complement strand
TAAACATAAGGCCTGGTATAAAAGGTTTATGAGAAAAAATTTCGCGTTGCATAAGGTCAATCACAATTTTCAGGGACAATACTTGATATATTATCATTATTAAGGTGAACAAAATGCAGATGGTAGAACAACTGGAGATTGAGCCGGGCATGAGCGTGAACGCTCTGGTACAGCGAATGGGCCGCTGCGGCTTTGGGGCGAGGAGGCTGGCGGAGGCTGCGGCAATTTATGAAAAAATGCTCTGCGGAGATTTCACCAAATTTTTGACCGTCTCCGGCGCGATGGTTCCGGCGGGCATGAGGGCCATCGTATCCGACCTCATCAGAAGGGGGCACGTCGATGTGCTGGTCATCACCGGAGCCAATCTGGTGCACGACATGATCGAGTCCTTCGGCGGCCACTGCCTGGGCAACTCCGATTCTGACGATGCTGCCCTGCGGGCGGAGGGAAAGAGCCGGATATATGACGTATTCCTGCGAGACGAGGACTTTGCCGGATTTGAGGAACTGATGCAGAGCATACTGCCGGAGGGGGACGGGCCGATATCGGGAAGAGAGCTCCTCCGAGCTCTGGGAGGCCGGATCGAAGATAGGGGCTCCATCCTGCGCTCGGCGTACGACATGGGCGTTCCCGTCTTCTGCCCGGCCCTGCCCGACTCCATGATCGGCCTGCAGGCATGGATGTTCTCCCAGACCAGAAAGCTCACAGTGGACGCCTTTGCCGACATCAAGGAGATTGTGGACATATGCTACGAGAGCCGGGCGGCAGGAATCGTGATAGTTGGTGGCGGCACCCCCAAGAACTTCGCCCTCCAGTCCATGCTGGTCACCCCCAGGAGCTTCGACCTCGCGATACAGCTTTCCACAGATACCCCGGAAAACGGGGGCCTCTCCGGGGCCACCCTCTCCGAGGCCGTATCCTGGGGAAAGGTCTCCGAAAAGGCTGAGGCGGTCACAGTCTACGGCGATGCTACCATCACCCTGCCCCTGCTGGCGGCAGCGGCTCTGGAGAGGCTGCAAGCAAGGCAGGCAGCAAGAAGGACTGAATGAAATCTGATCTCAACTTCCAGGAGTTGCGGGTGATCGGAGAGGCAGCTTTAGGCGGTGGGGGGCATAGCCCATGCGCGGAAAGGGTCCTGTTCATCAGCTCCATGGGCTCGCACATGTGGGGCATGAACAGGCCGGAGAGCGACATTGACCTGGTGGTCATCTATGCCGCATCCACCATGTCCATCCTGCGCGGGCTGAAGACGCAGGCCACCATCCGCCAGGAGATCGCTGCATGCCAGGGAGAGATCTACGATACCCTGGGCTGGGAGGTGGGCCATCTCATCGATCAACTGATCAGGGGAAATGTCAACGCCATCTGGTATGTGAAAAGCCCCCTCGTCGTAAAGCCGTCCCCCTACCAGCAGGAGCTGGCAGCCCTGGTGGCCGCCAACCTCAGCCGGAGCAGTTATCACTCCATCCGGGGGATGGCGGAGAGCCAGATGAAATCAGAGGACAGCCTCAGCAAGCCGGAGATCGCAGGCAAAGGCTATCGAACGGCTCTGAGGACCATAAATTTTGGAATCAATCTGCTCTCCCATGCCAGGATCTGCTTTGAGCCGGTGCTGCACACCCCGGAGAGAAGTGAGGTGATGGCGGCTCTGGCCAGCCTGGATGAGGCCTATGAGGACAGCAGCCTGCCCGACCGCCCGGACGAGGGTGCCTTTCGCGATTTCCTGCTCAGGCTGCGGCTTGAGGCCCTGGAGAAGGAGGAGGGCGATGGAGGGAAGGCATGAAGAGCGGCATGTGGAGAGGCTCTGCGCGAAAGGGGCAAAGAGTGGCTCGATAGGCAGGTAGGCAAATCCGAGTCAAAGAATGATGCAAATCATTAATGAAAACATTAGGCAAATTAGGAGGTCATAATGGAGATAGTTGTGGGCATAAGCGGCGCTTCCGGTGTGCAGTACGGCATCCGCTTGCTTGAGGTGCTGCGGCAGAAAGGATGCGTCACCCATCTGATTGTAACCGAATCGGCGGCGAAGATAATGGAGATTGAGACGGACGGTAGCCTCGGGCAGGTGCAGAAGCTGGCCGGCTTGTCCTATTCTCCGCGCGACTTCGCCGCGCCCATAGCCAGCGGCTCGCATCTCTTCGACGCCATGGCGGTCGTGCCATGCAGCATGGGAACCCTCTCCGCCATAGCCTGCGGCTCCTCGGATACCCTCATCAGCCGGGCGGCGGACGTCTGCCTCAAAGAGAGAAGAAGGCTGGTGATAGTTCCCAGGGAGACGCCTTTGAGCCTGGTGCAACTGAGGAACATGGTCACTGTAGCTGAAGCTGGGGCGACGGTCCTGCCCGCCTGCCCTGCCTTCTACTCCCGGCCACAGAGCCTGGATCAGTTGGTGGATGTGCTGGTGGGCCGGGTGCTGGACCTGCTGGGAGTAGAAAACGACCTGTACCGCCGGTGGAAGGGCGAAAAGTGAAAAGAGGAGACGGGTGACGAGAGGGAGGAAAGTGCATAAGAGGCATCTTTAGGGATTGTGGAAGGAAAATGCTTATAACGGTTTGAATCAGTGGCTTGGAGAGGTGATTTGAATGAAGTGTGCGCTCTGTCTTGTGGAGAAGGAGACGGTTCCTGTCAAGCTCAATCTGGCCACCATCCACGGCCCCAAGGATGAAATGTTCAATATCTGCAAGGAGTGCCTGGATCTGGCTCATCAGGCCTATATTGATAAGGATTTCCTGGCAGCAAAAGCCGGAACTGGTGCAGCTCCACATGGGGCGCACGGGGATGCGCACGGCGCGCATCACTGATTGAGATATTTCTAAACTAGAATAGTATTAAAAATTTTTAATTTAATTTTTAAATTTTATAATTAATTTTTTAAATCTATTCTCGTCCAGTTCAAAATCTTTAAATGTTATTCGATTTGATAGCTTTTCTTTATTCTTGCTCAATGAGTAGATCCAGAAACCTTCAGGCGAAGCTACCACAAAATTTTCAATTCCCATTTGCAATGAGTAAGATTTTGCTTGAAGCATAGCTTTAAAAAGTTCTTTTTCACTACTAATACGGAGCTTGTTCTCAAATAGAGTAATCGGACCGTTTCCATCGCGCACTAAGAAATCAATTTGACAATAGTGAGACTGGCTACCGATAACAAAATCGCATGGATATTGTCTTTGAAATTTTAGTCCCCATCGCACTAACATGGGTTCAATTATTTTATCTTCAAATTCCTCTTCGGTGGAGAATTGCCCTGAATAAGTGGTATCTGCCAAAGGCTCAGGTTTTATATTATATTTATCTAAAACATCTTTATCGATTTTCTCCAATATATGATTGAATACAGAATGAGGAACGGGATCTGTAATAGTTCCCTGTGACTGCATTTTAACGAAATTCCATTGCTTTAGAGCATCATCTTTTTTCATCTGAGACATTTTTATATCCTTAATCAAGGTCAATTTTTTTAGTTTCACCCAAAAGCCATCCCAGCTTCCATAAGGATCAAAGTAAGAATCATCTAAAACATAATATAACTCTGTAATCGCTTTTCTAGGAAATTGCCTATACCCTGACCTCCCAGAAAGCTCAGGCGCACAGGTTTAGCGCCTGAAGTATTTCTCTTTGTTTTTTTGTCATTTCGGTGATGAATATTTGTCCGTCCGCCAAAGCAATTTTCCTTAATTTTTCCATTTGCAGGAGCAAAAGTTCTACAGAATATTTATTTAGTATCTTTGCTTCCCTCATCATATTCATCAAACGAGTTCTTATGATCAAACTCAGAAAAGCTATGAATATGAATCCGCGGGTCGTCTTATCACTATGCGTATTCAATGGAAGGATATCGATTTCGCCTTTCAATGCCCTAAAGCTCTTTTCAATTTCATCTCGTTCGCGATAAAGAGAAAGACATTCCATGCAATCGAGATCACCAGAGTAAAATAGGATGTATTTGCCCATTCTGTTCATCCTTTGAGTGACCGCATTTTGCTTAATTGAAACCTCAAATCTATTTTCAGTTACTTTCCATTCGAAGAAGTTCCCAAAACCTTGCGACTTGTCTTTGAATACGATGTATGGATTACTATTTTTATTCAAATGTACCTTTAGCAGCTCTTCACGAACATCATACAATCTTCTTAGAAGTGTTTGCTTCTCCGTCTGTTCTAGCTTGGGATCATAGTATACGTATCCTTTAGCTTCGCCTGAATCTACTTTAAAAGTGATGGGTTTGGAAAAGATCGGATCATCTTTAAACTTATAGAGATATTTGACATCATCAATATCTCTTTGCGCTTCTGTCAACAGCATTTTGAGGTCATTGAGCTGCAACTTAGCCGCCATGATAAACGAAATATCATTATCTATTAATTCTTGAAGATTGCTCAAACTGAAGAATCCGCGATCCATTATGGCGATATAATTTTCGATACCATGTGCCTTGATCTTCTTCAGAGTTCCGGAAAGCGTTGTGACATCAGAGATGCTTCCTGGAAAGAGATCATACATTATTGGTATTCCCCTCTCTTTATCCAAAATAAGAGACAGATTGATTTGAGGAAGAGAATCTCCATCGCGATTGTATCCATATTCGAGCATATTTATAAACTGAGAGTAACTTGACAGACTCGTAATATCGTAAATGAGAGTTGTCTTTGTTCCTGTTCCTTCGATAAGCAGAGACATAAACATGTCTGGTACACTGCTTTCACCTAATCTACTGAGAAGTTCACTCACTCGCTGGCTGGACAGATTGATGTCAGGATATTCGATTGCAAGAGAAGTCCCTTCGTACCAAGAATCCACGTTCTTCATCGCAGTGGGTCGAATAATCCGATTGAATGCCAGTGCGCGCACCATTGCGGCTTCTGAGACCGACAAAAGCTCCTTAAGATAACGATTTAATCCGAGATCCTCTGCAATCGACTGAAGGATCATGATAGAGCCATAATCATAAGATGATTTGGCAGTTATCGTTTTCTTCTTGGCCTTTTCCTTTGTCTCGGCAGAAGCTTTGCGCATTTGAACTGGTTGTCCATCTATGTTTCTGCCTAAGTATTTTGACTTATGCCTAATCTGTTTTTTTTCTTTGTCATAATATGGTGTTTCTTCATACCAATATTCGATTCCATTTTTCTTTTTGATTCTTCGAGCTGGTTTCATAATGCGCCTCAAATTAAGTAGGCGCATAAAGTATAAATATCTTTCGGTTTAACGGGCTAATGAGAGATCTTTTTCAAAATAGGATCATTAAAATTGAGATTGATCTGATTATGTCCCTACTTGATCCGGGAGGTCAGGT
>CAYXSJ010000170.1:2735-5343 GCA_964467095.1 uncultured Methanotrichaceae archaeon | reverse complement strand
GCCTACACCTGCTCAGAGGAGACGCTCTTAAAGGCCAAGGAGATCGCCGACCGGCATGATGCCATGATTCACATCCACCTCTCAGAAACCCGCGAGGAGGTGGACGGCTTTCTGCTCTCCAAGGGCAAGAGCCCCGTGGAATACCTGGACAGCCTGGGCCTGGTAAATGAGCGCCTGGCTGCGGTGCATTGCGTCTGGCTCTCCCCGGAGGACTGCTACCTTCTGGCGGAAAGGAAGGCCAATGTCGTGCACTGCCCGGTGAGCAACCTCAAGCTGACCTCGGGCATCGCGCCCCTCAACACCATGATGAAGGCGGATGTGAACGTGTGCCTCGGCACGGACGGCGCTTCCAGCAACAACAACCTCAATCTCTTCGGGGAGATGAAGACTGCCGCCATTGTGCAGAAGAACGCCTACCATACCCCCGCGGCCTTTACGGCAGATCAGGTCTGGCGCCTTGCAACAGAAAACGCCTGGCGGGCCTTCCGGCTCAATTTGGGGCTGCACCCGGGAGCTCTGGCCGATCTGGCCCTCATCGACCTGCAAAAGCCCTGGTTCTGCCCCAATAGCAACATCATCTCCCATCTGGTCTACAGCATGACAGGTGGCGTTACCACGACCATCGTCAACGGCAAAGTGCTCATGCGCGATGGGATCATACCGGGCGAGGCAGAGATCCTGGAGAAGGCTCAGGAGCGCTTCCTGCACCTGACCTAAGATCTGAACATTCCGGTTTCGCGGAGGCGATACGCCATCCGCTGGAACCGATTGTTAGCTGATCGTTTTTTCCGCCGCCCTGTCAGAAGCCCTCGAAGACGTTTATCCTACGATCTGACGAGGTCGAAACGGTCAAGGTTCATGACTTTGTTCCACGCCGCTACAAAGTCATGCAGGAACAACTCCAGGGAGTCCTCACATCCGTAGACTTCCGCCAGGGCCCGCAGCTGGGAGTTGGAGCCGAAGATCAGATCGACACGCGTGCCGGTCCACTTCAGTTCACCAGTCTTGCGATCGCGCCCTTCAAACAGGTCCCTGTCCTCCGATACCGCCTTCCACTCCGTGCCCATGTCGAGCAGGTTCACAAAGAAGTCATTGGTCAGAGCCTCAGGCCGCTTCGTGAAGACGCCGTGCTGGGTCTGTCCGAAGTTGGTATCGAGGACGCGCATGCCGCCCACAAGAACCGTCATCTCGGGGGCCGTCAGCGTCAGCAATTGCGCGCGATCGACCAGCAGCTCCTCGGCTGATACCGAGAATTTGCCTTTGAGGTAGTTTCTGAACCCATCCGCGACCGGTTCGAGCACGGCAAAGGACTCCACATCAGTCTGCTCCTGCGAGGCGTCCATGCGTCCCGGCGTGAAGGGAACCGTCACATTTTGGCCGGCATTCTTTGCCGCCTGCTCGATGCCGGCAGAGCCGGCAAGAACGATCAGGTCAGCGAGGGAGACCCTCTTTTCGCCGGACTTGGCGCTGTTGAACGCACTCTGGATGCCCTCCAGGGTCTCGAGAACCTTCGCCAACAAAGCTGGCTGATTGACAACCCAATCCTTCTGTGGCGCGAGGCGAATTCGTGCGCCGTTCGCACCGCCGCGCCTGTCTGAGCCGCGGAAGGTGCAGGCCGACGCCCATGCTGTTGAAACCAGTTGCGAGACCGACAGCCCTGAGGCAAGGATCTTGCTCTTGAGGAGGGCAATATCCTGCTCATCGATCAACCTGTGATTGACCGCAGGGATGGGATCTTGCCAGATGAGCTCCTCCGCAGGAACCTCCGGCCCGAGATAGCGTGATCTGGGGCCCATGTCGCGATGCGTCAGCTTGAACCACGCGCGGGCGAAGGCGTCTGCAAACTGGTCCGGATTCTCGTAGAAGCGCCTTGAAATTTTTTCGTAGACGGGGTCAAACCGTAGAGAGAGGTCGGTGGTCAGCATGGAAGGCACAGTACGCTTTGAGAAGTCGTGTGCAGCCGGTACGGTGCCGGCACCTTTCTCATCCTTCGGCTTCCACTGATGCGCACCAGCCGGGCTCTTCGTTAGTTCCCACTCGTTGTTGAACAGGATTCTGAAGAAGTTGTTGCTCCACTTCGTTGGCGTGTTGGTCCAGGTGACCTCCAGGCCGCTGCTGATCGTGTCACCGCCTTTGCCGGTACCAAAGCTGCTCTTCCAGCCAAGGCCCTGCTCCTCGATTCCAGCAGCTTCCGGTTCAGGCCCCACATGGGACGCAGGGCCGGCGCCGTGGGTTTTGCCGAAGGTGTGGCCGCCCGCGATGAGCGCAACCGTCTCTTCATCATTCATTGCCATGCGAGCGAAAACCTCGCGGATATCCTTGGTCGCCGCAATCGGATCCGGGTTGCCGTTCGGGCCTTCCGGATTGACGTAGATCAGGCCCATCTGCACGGCAGCGAGCGGATTTTCCAGATCCCGGTCGCCGGAATAGCGTTTGTCACCCAGCCACTTTTCCTCAGAGCCCCAATAGACATCCTGATCCGGCTCCCAGACGTCCTCGCGACCGCCTCCGAAGCCGAAAGTCTTGAATCCCATTGATTCCAGGGCGACGTTGCCCGCCAGGATCATCAGATCGGCCCATGAGATCTTCCGGCCATATTTTTGCTTGA
>CAYXSJ010000170.1:0-2725 GCA_964467095.1 uncultured Methanotrichaceae archaeon | reverse complement strand
TCACATTGTCGGGCCAGCTGTTGAGCGGCGCGAAGCGCTGCTGGCCCCTGCCTCCGCCGCCACGGCCGTCGCCGGTGCGGTAGGTTCCGGCGCTGTGCCATGCCATGCGAATGAACAGAGGGCCATAGTGGCCGAAGTCCGCCGGCCACCAGTCCTGCGAATCGGTCATCAGCGCCGCTAGATCTTTCTTCACAGCCGCCAGGTCAAGGCTCTTGAACTCTTTCGCATAGTTGAAGTCCTCGCCCATCGGATTGGACTTGGAGGAATGCTGGTGCAGTATCTCGAGCCGCAACTGGTTCGGCCACCAGTCCCGGTTCGACGTGCTCCTGCCAGCCATGCGATCTTCATTCATAATGTTCACTCCTTTTATTAACTGAATTGTTGAACGCGCTATTAGAATAACCATGTTTCGTTGCCCATATAGCTAATATGGATTAGTCCGTCTACCTGCGGTGAGCGCCCTCGCAGCTCTAACTCCTGATTATGCGTATCCTTCTCCGTCCGCTCATGAGTCTTTTCAGACCCAAAAAGCCACCTGCCAGGAGCAGTAAAGCCAATCCTGCCGCTCCCAGATAAAGCCAGGAAGATGAAGCTTCCTCTCCCACGAAGACCATTAGGGTGAGGTCCTGGCTCCTCTTCTCTCCGTCCTGCCCGTCCCGGTAGGAGACCCTGCCGGGCAGGGCATAGTATCCTGATGTGAGATTTTCATCAGCAAATACCGTCAGGCTCAGAGAAGCGCTCTCCTCCGGGGCGATTTTCGGCTGCTCGTTCCCGTTTTCGACCATCAAAAAAGGAGGGCTGGGGCGGGCCTGCATCTTAAGTTCATGGGCAGGCTCGTCGCCCCGGTTTACCAGGATCAGCTCAAGGCTCGACTCTTTTCCCGGAGCGGCCTTCCCCTTCAACTCCTCCAGCTCTATCTTCGGTCCGAGCACTACTTCCGCCTGCAAGGGCAGCTCTATTGATACGCTATCATAAGTAAAAACAAAATTGGGGATGCTCTCTTCTCCTGAGGCCGTCACCTGGGATAACCAGGAATAGTTGAGGAGAAGCTGCAGAGGATAAATGCCCAGCGGCGCGCCCTCCGCCAGAGCCGTGAACTGCACTGTCACATTCTCTCCAGCGTGCAGAAGGCCTGCCATCTGCGGCCCAGAGAAGACTCTAATCCTGTCATCGGAGCTCAATAGCTCGGCCACAATGCGTCGGGCATTTTCTTTATTGAGACCGGACTCATCCGGCCCTTCCGAAGGCGAGGCATTGTTTTTCAGCACAACGAAGATGCTGGAGGGCCTGCTTAGCTCCAGATTGCCATAGACAGATGAAATCTCAAGATTAGGGGCCTCTTCGGGGCTGTCACCCGCTCCGACAGAAAGCCCGGCCGGCTGCAAAAGAAGGAGAATCAAAATGAGAAAGAGAAATCGGCACTGAATCCTTGATGCTTTCATCAGTCATGTTAGAGCAACTGTACCTTTTTATCTCTGCTGCCTGGAGTCTGGTTAGCGAATCATCTATATGCAGGAATTTTGATCAGTAAAAACGCTGAGAAGCTACAATTTAATATTTTGTTAAATAAATAAACTATATTTCATATATTTAGATATTTGAAGCACGATCCTAGATGACAACAAACATATCTTCCTGAAGCACGTCCTCGATCCTATGAGATTGATCTATGTCGCTTTCATTCTTCTTCTGCCATTGATAACATCCGTACAATGTCAAAAGACAGAGACTGGCGGGAACATTTCAGTCGATATTTTATCAGAGAACTACATTGAACGCAACGGCCAGAAGGTCCACCAACTGATGGTTTCCCTTGATACGGGCAGCATGTCACCTAACCTGAATATCGGGGATCTTGCTGTGGTAGAAAACATTTCCGAAAATGATATAATCACATATGATGAAGCGGAACTGATAGGCTACAAATCGTTCAACCTATCAGGAGATGTGATCCTCTATCGCCCTTATGGGAAAGATATCCTAACTCTCCAAGATCAATGTCAGATGTTTCTGGGGAATTCTTCAGATAAGGATAAGGCCACACCTATAATGCATCGTGCCATGCAATGGGTTGAAAAAGGAGAGCCCATGTGGGAAGATGGCCCTGCCGCACCCTTCTCGGGCTATATCACCAAAGGAGATCACAATGAGTTGATCGACCAAATGGCTGGCCAGATATTCGGCACGGCCAATACATCTTATGTCGAGACACATCGGGACGAGATTGAAAATGTTGGCCGTGATGTATATCTGGATAAGAAGACTGGCCTGCTTATTTTCAGGACTAATAACGGTACCTTTGTAGGAGAAGGTATCAGCTTCCTTACGCCTGTAAAGACGGAATGGGTCATTGGAATCGTTCGGGCTAAGATCCCATACGGCTGTGATTGGACCAAACTTTCTATTTCTGGAATGGCTTCGGAGCCTGTCATAACGAATTGGATAAGACGGAAGTGAGCATCGACGCAAATGGGAAAGGACTATATGAAAAAGGAAGTGGCGGACTGAAGCCAGAAGATCGACCGAAGTTTGAGAATGAGATCTTCAGAAGGCCTTTTCCTCGGCCTTTTGGAACAGAGGAATGTAGAGATTCTCGGCAAGCTAATCCAGAAGATCATATCGCAATGCTTCTCGGCTTGCCATGCGTGTGTTCCGCTGCCATTTCATTCAGCCGACGCGATTTCCAGAGCTTCCTTAGCATGAAGTCCCTTGTGCACTACCCCGC
>CAYXSJ010000169.1:0-5374 GCA_964467095.1 uncultured Methanotrichaceae archaeon | reverse complement strand
ATTGAAGATGGTTATATAAAGTCGATTACTTATCACGGTAGGATGAAAATCCGCGTAGTACTTGATATACTGGGCTCGTTGTTAATTTTGCTTGGTATATTGATGTTGATACCCGGTGTGGTTGCCGCAATTTATAAAGAGCCCGCCGGGGTGATGGCACTGGGTCTGGCCTCTCTTGTTACCATATCTGCGGGACAAATAATCAGGCATTACGGTCAGAAGGGAGATGTAATGCACAAAGAGGCTTTTGTAATAGTCACCCTTGGTTGGCTTTTGGCTACATTTTTTGGTGCTTTGCCGTTCATCTTCTCTGGTTTGGGTGTAATAGATTCACTCTTCGAAACAATGTCTGGATTCACAACAACAGGTGCTACGGTTTTAACTGAATACAATTCAGATGGATACTGGATTATCAACTCAACAGCAGTGGAAAGCAGTCTGGCCTATCGTCTCATGAATTCATTATTGGCTCCATTGACTAAATACAATTTGGGATTTGGTTATCCACAGACAACTGCATCCATAAGTGGCACTTTTTATGGTCTCCTTTTCTGGAGATCTTTCATTCAGCTACTTGGCGGTATGGGTATTATTCTTCTTTTCATAGCCATTCTGCCTCAACTGGGTGTTGCGGGTAGACAGCTGTATTATGTGGAAACCAGTCGAGAGCCTTTGACCCCAAGAGTTAAAAGTACCGCTAAATTATTTTGGGGCATATACTTAGGTTTTGTTGCAGTAGAGACTCTGCTACTCTGGGCAGCAGGCATGCCTTTTTACGATTCAATTTGTACTTCATTCACTACAGTATCAACTGCCGGGTATTCTCCTTTGGCATCAGGCATAGCTGCCTACGACAGTCTGATCATTGAGTTAATTGTAGTAATTTTCATGATCGTGGGGGCAACTAGCTTTCTTCTTCATTACCAGCTTATCTATAAAAAGAATGCATATTGTTATCTGAAAGATCCTGAGTTTCTGTTTTATATGTTTCTGTTATTTTCGGCCACAGCCATCATTGTTCTTTGGGGTGGGATAGAAGGTGATCTCCTTCACAGAATCCGGTTTGCTGGTTTCCATGTAGTTTCCATTTCAACAACCACCGGTTTTACAAATAATTTCGAATATGATCACTGGTCTTCAGCGGCTAATATGGTCCTGATCTTGCTCATGTTGATAGGTGGTTGCGCTGGTGCAACCGCAGGGGGCATCAAGGCCCTTCGGGTGCTTTTGGTACAGAAATATACACGCAGAGAACTTGTAAAACTGCTCCATCCAAAAGCAGTGCAATCTGTTCGCTTAGGGAATTTGTCTATCACTGAAGGCGTGTTAATTTCAGTTCTATTCTTCACAATTGTTTATCTTACCATCTTCTTTGTATCAACAATAGCACTACTATTAATCGAATCTAAAAATTTTGACACTCTCTCTGCGATGTCAGCAGTGGCTACTTGCATGGGTGGTGTGGGACCGGGATTAGGAGAAGTTGCTTTCGACTTCAGCAGGGTCACTCCTTTGGGCAAGTTGGTATCCTTTTTTTGCATGTATATCGGCCGAATGGAAATCATGCCTGTATTGCTTTGGTTTTTACCGGACTTTTGGAAGCGATAAAAATGACAGATGCCTGTCTCATCTTGGCATTCTTTTACTGACAGCTGCGAATGCGAAAAAAGTGCCGCTTCTAACTCTGGACAAAAAATGAATGAATCGGCAAAGGCAAAAGGGAATGCGCAGATGCTTTTGCTGCTAACACGATGCTTTTATCCCCCGCACGCACCGCCCTCCTCGTATGCCTCCCGCAGACTGTCGGCCACGCTCTCCCCGAGCCTCTGCCCGGCCACGACAAAGAAGACCTCGGCAAACTCGGGACGAAGGCAGCCGGTATTCTCTGTTCCTTCCAAGACCAGATCGGCCAGATAGCGCATGTCCTCGTCGGGGAGCTTTTTCAAGCGCTGCTCAAACTCCTGCATGCTTCGGGAGTGGTGATTGGCTACGGGGGGCAGGATGTTCATGTACTCGATTTGCATTCCCTTCTTCTGCAGCACTTCCAGCTCCGGAACCAGCTTGAATAAAATCTGCAGGTCCCTCTCGTTCAGATCTCGTGCCATGCAGGCTAATTGTGCTCTGCAATAATATAGCGTTAACTGCATGGAAATTACGGATTCCTTGCCGTCAAGGAGGCTTTTTTTTTGTTCTCTGTTCTGCAGTAATCCAAGTTTTACAACTAAAAAAATAAATAAAAAATGTTTTTCAAATATTTGGCCGTTAAATGCTGATCTTTTTCAGTGTCATCATACCTCCCGCCAGGAATGCTGCCAAGAAGGCCAGAAGGACCAAGAATGATCCCCAGGGCAGAGGCTGCTCCAATGCCGCCGCTCTCAGGAAGAGGCTGGAATGGGTAAGGGGAAGGAAATAAAGAGCATACTTGAGTCCCAGCGGCACCTGGGTGAGTGAAAAGAATGTTCCCCCCAGGAAGGTCATGGGCATCAGTATCAGGCTTCCGAAGACTGCCATGTCCTCATGTGACCTGGCCAGCAATGCCGCCAGAACTCCCAGGAAGGCGAAGGTCAGGCAGGTGAGGAAGAGGCCGAGCAGAAATTGCAGCCCGATATGGATACGGGGCGCAATCAATAGAGCCACGATGAGAAACGCCACGGAGCTCATGAGACCTCTGACAACTCCAATCAGGGCTTTGCCCATGAGGAGAGATGTCAGGCCGATAGGGGCCATAAGGCACTCGTCGAAGCTCTTGAAGTACAGCCGGTCGACGTTGAGCCTCGTACCGGCTCCGTTGAAGCTGGTGGTCATGGCAGTGAGAGCAATGATGCCCGGTATGACAAATTCCAGATAACTCGTTCCATTGAGATTGATGCCACGGCCCAGGCCCCATCCGAAGGCCACCAGATAAAGAATAGGACTGACCAGGGTGGTGATGAGATATCTGGGTCCGCGGCGCTTCAAGGCCATGAGGTCCGCCCACAGTATGCTGTAAGCATCTATCATGTTACTCCTCCCAGTACCTTCTGGCCGGTAAGCTCTATGAATACATCTTCCAGGTTCGATTCCCGCATGACAACCCGCTCAGTGCCCGGCAGGTTTTCAATGAACTGGGCGGCCTGTGCTCTATCCGGAAAATACCTGTACTCGGTTGCGTTTCCATTCAAATTCATCTCCACAGCAATCATGCCCAGCTTCTCTCGCAAGCTGAGTGGCGAGCCGATGGCAATGATCCGGCCGTGATGAAGAACGCCTACTCTCTGGCATAGGGCTTCGGCCTCCTCAATGTAGTGTGTAGTCAAGAAGACGGTTGTACCTTCGACATTCATCCTGCGGATGAGATCCCAGACCTTGCGGCGGGTCTGAGCGTCCAAACCCACGGTAGGCTCATCGAGAAAGAGAAGCTTGGGCCTATGGATGAGAGCCCGGGCGATCATGGCCCTTCTCTTCATGCCTCCGGAGACGTCATCGATGAGGTAGTCGGCATAATCGGACAGCTCCACATAATCCAGAAGATCAGCTATCCTCTCGTTTCGCTCCTTTTTGGAGAGATGATGCAGTCGGGCATGAAGCTGCAGATTCTCGCTGATGGTCAGGTCCCGGTTGAGGCTGAGGTGCTGCTGGACTATGCCAAACTCGGATTTCACATCAGCAGGTTCTCTTGCCACATCAATGCCGTTGATGCGAACCAGTCCGGAGGATGGCTTGGTAAGGGTGGTTAGAATGCGAATAGCGGTTGTCTTGCCTGCTCCATTTGGCCCTAAAAATCCGAAGAGCTCTCCGTGGCCGATCTCCAGATCCAGGCCGTCAATCACTTTCTTTCCGGAATAGTCCTTGTTTAGGCCTGATATCTCAATCATCTTGCTCATTAAATGCCTCTTTCGATCCTTATAATAATATTAAAAAGATTCATATCTTGCCAATTTATGTTGTAGCGTATTCATTTATTGTCGAACTCATTCTGCCGAATAAGTCTTTCTGCTCTTCACCCACAATGCTATAGAGTGCTTCCGGGCTTAAGCCGGATATGGGGTAGTACTTTCCTCCGCATTTCTCTGCGATCTCATGGCAATAGCCCAGCCGCATGTCCATGAAGGAGCTCTCCACAACCTCGGTATCAATGACGATGGTATGAATCCCGAGATGACGGGCCCTCTCCGATATCTCCATCAGCTCGTCTTTGATCTTGCCACCCATTCCCACATTTGCCCTGCCGTCGGATATGAGGACCATCATGAGTTTGGTCTCTTCATCCTTTCTCAATTCGCCTTGCAGGAGCTGCATAGCCCGGGAGAGGCCGGCAGATAGAGGCGTCTTGCCTCCCGTAGGAAGCTCTCGCAAGCGGCTCAAGGCCAGATCAACGCTGGAGCAGGGTGGAAGGATAAGCTCGGCTTCCTTTCCTTTGAAGGCCACCATGCCAATCTTGTCTCTCTTCTGGTAGGAATCCATGAGCAAGGAGAGAACTGCGCCCTTGGCGCTCTCCATCCTCTGATTGGCTCCCATGGAGCCGCTGGCGTCCACTACGAAGAGAACTACGGCAGAGGTCTTCCCAACTCTCTCTTTTTCCCGGATATCTTCGCTCTTCACGATGATGGCATTGGGCCCGAATCTGACCTTCTGATAAGGTGCTGCAGCTCGAATGGTAGCATCGATGGCGATATCTTTCCCTTCCTGGGGCATCCTCTGACGCAGGTATCTTCCCCTGTTTCGCAAAGCGAGAGTGTTCATTCTCCTGCCACTGGTCTTGCGGCGGGCGATTCGGTCTCGCTTGCGTGGCATGTTAATGGCATGCGTATCGATAGGTGCGCCGATCTCGAAGACCTGCTCCTGAGGCTTGGCAGCCTGGGTTTGATTGGTGTCCTTTTGGTCGTCGGGCTCCTGGGGCTGTTGCTCATTTTTTTTTTGTTGCTGGGGATTTTGATGCTGATGCTTGTGTTCAGGCTGGTTTTGGGACATGGACTTCTCCAGCTTATCCTTGTTCAGGGTGGGCGGCTCAAAGGGCCTGCTTCTCATCCTGTGGGCAAGGGCCAGCTCCATGGCCTTCTTAACGTCCTCCTGGTCGACTTCCGTCCGGCCGTCAAAGGCGGCAATGGTCTTGGCGGTCCTGGTGATGACAATCTCGGCCCGGTGCGTCTTGACGCCCAGATCGATGCAGGTTGAGGCAATGGACCGGAGAAGATCATCGCTCATGCTTACTTTTCTGAGGATCTTGCGGGCCTGGGATATCTTCTCCTTTAATTCCGACTGGCTTGCCAGACTTTTTTCCATGAATCCATCGGGATCTGCATCAAATGCTTCCGCCATCTTGGCGATCTGCATCCTCTGTTCCACGTCCTCAATGCCCACAACGCTCACCTGCAAGCCGAATCTATCCAGAAGC
>CAYXSJ010000168.1:0-5515 GCA_964467095.1 uncultured Methanotrichaceae archaeon | reverse complement strand
GCCAGGCTCGTAGCCGCTCGCGCCCTTGAGTATTCGTCCACCTGCCAGTCCAGCCCCTCGTAGCCCACATCCATGAGGATCAGCCCCTCTGCCGGAGCGGTGGGCGCGCCGTGGTTTAACTCAGGGCGCAGCAGGTCGGAAAACCAGCTCATGTCCTTCTGGCCCGCGCCCACCTTCTCCAGTGCGCCCACTATCTTTCGCACCATATTCCAGAGAAAGCCGTTGGCCCGAATGTCGAAGATGTAAAGCCCGCGCTCCTCGGCGATCTCTAATTTTTGCACTGTCTTCACGGTATCCACCTTGGCCGAGGAAAAATTCCTGAAGTCGTGCTCGCCCAAAAGCTGCGCTGCCGCAGCGTGCATCCTCTCCAGATCCAGGCCCGGATGCCATAAAAGATAGCGATACTCGCGCCACCGGGCATTCCAGCGGGCGGAAAAGCCTATGGGAGCCATGGCCCAGGCCCAGGTCCAGATATCGCGGGGCAGCCGCCCGTTCACGCAGCGCGGGCGGGTCAATTTGGCCTTGTCCTCATCAATCCAAAAGTCGATCACCTGGCCCAGAGCTGAGACGCCCCGGTCCGTCCGGCCAGCGTAGCAGAAGTCTCCGTGGATGACGCCAATCCTCTCCAGCGCTTTTCGAACCTCTGAATCGACGGTTACCACGTCTGGCTGACGCTGAAAGCCGTAGTAGTTGTCGCCCAGGTAGGCGAGCTTGAGTGCAATCTTCATATCTCCCTGGGGTCGGTGATGTACCCGGTGATGGCGCTGGCTCCCGCCGTGGCTGGAGAGCAGAGGTAGACGAAAGCCTGGGGGCTTCCCTGCCGGCCCACAAAGTTGCGGTTCGATGTGGAGAGGCATCGCTCGCCCGCTCCAAGCAGCCCGAAGCTTCCGCCCATGCACGGTCCGCAGCAGGCCGACTCCACCATGGCCCCCGCCTCCATGAACTTCTCCACCAGGCCGGCCCGGAGGCACTTCATGTACTCCACTCGGCTGGCAGGCACCACAATCATGCGCACGCCCTTGGCCACCGGCTCGCCCTTCATCATCTGCGAGGCGAGAAGGAGGTCCTCAAAGCGGCCGTTGGTACAGGAACCCAGGAACACCTGATCAAGCTTGGTCTCCGGCACCTCGCTTATCGGCCTGACATTGTCCACGTTGTGGGGCAGGGCGATCTGCGGCTCGAGGTCGCTTACATCCCAGCTCTTCCGGGAGAGCGCAGCATCCTCATCGCTCACCGCAATCCTCTCCCGAATAGCCGACGGCTCCTTGACCCTCTCCTCCAGATATTTGATGGTGGTCTCATCGGTATCGAAGATGCCGGCCTTGGCCCCCATCTCAATAGCCATGTTGGACACAGTCATCCTCTCCGGTATGCTCATCCGCCTGGCCGCCTGGCCCTTAAACTCGCAGGCCAGATAGTTGGCTCCGTCCGCCCCGATATCGCCGATGATCCTCAGCACCGCATCCTTGGAGGTGACTCGTTCAGGCAGCCTTCCCTCAATCATGAGCTGCAGCGTCTTTGGAACCATGAACCACAGCTTGCCGGTGGCAAAGACGGATGCCATATCGGTCGAGCCGATGCCGGTGGCAAAGGCCCCCATGGCCCCGTAGGTGCAGGTATGCGAATCCGTGCCCACGATGATATTCCCAGGCAGCACATGCCCTTTCTCCGGCATGACCTGATGGCATACCCCGCAGAATATGTCGTAGTTCAGGATGCTCTGCTCCTGCGCGAATTTGCGAAGCATGATATGATTCTCAGCCGCCTTCAGGCTGTCCGCCGGCACCTGATGATCGAAGAGCAGGACGATTTTGGCTGGATCCCACACCTTCGCATCCCTGCCCGCGATCTCATAAAATCCTTTGACCGCCAGCGGTCCGGTTATGTCGTGTATCATGGCTGTATCAATATTTGCCATGACAAACTCGCCAGCACATACCTCTTTTTGGGAGGCTTTAGAAAATATCTTTTCAGACAGGGTTTGGCCACTCATGGCTCTTGCCATCTCATGCATGATAAATAAATCTTAACCTTATCTGGCTAAAACTCTTCAGACCATTTCAAAGACTTTAAATAAATCTGATAATAACAACGATGTACATTAGATTACATCATGGCTTATTGATGGAGTGTCCCAGATGAAGATCAAATACTTGCTCGACGAGGAAGAGATCCCCAAGAAGTGGTACAACGTAGCTGCCGATATGCCCACCCCCCTGGACCCACCTTTGCACCCTGGGACTCTCAAGCTCTTGAGTCCTGCCGATATGGAGCCTATCTTTCCTAAAGCCCTCATCAAGCAGGAGATGAGCACCGATCGCTGGATAGACATCCCGGACGAGGTGCGCGACATCTATCGGCTCTGGAGACCGACCCCCCTCTACCGAGCCGCCGCCCTGGAGAAGGCCCTAAAGACCCCGGCCAAGATCTACTACAAATATGAAGGGGTAAGCCCGGCCGGCAGCCACAAGCCCAATACCGCCGTCCCCCAGGCCTACTACAATATGAAAGAGGGGATCGAGCGGCTGGCTACGGAGACCGGCGCTGGCCAGTGGGGCTCGGCTCTCTCTTTGGCCACCTGCCTCTTCGGCCTGAAGTGCACGGTTTACATGGTCCGGTCAAGCTTCGACAGCAAGCCCTACCGCAAGAGCGCCATGCGCGTCTGGGGCGCAGAGTGTTTCGCCAGCCCATCCGATAAAACCAATTATGGCAGAAAGATCCTGGCCGAGATGCCGGACACGCCTGGATCGCTGGGCATCGCCATCTCCGAGGCGGTGGAGGATGCAGCCAGCCACAGCGATACCAATTATGCCCTGGGATCAGTGCTAAACCACGTCCTGATACATCAGTCGGTGGAGGGCCTGGAGCTGAAGAAGCAGTTCGATCTGGCCGACGACTATCCTGATGTCATGTACGGCTGCTGCGGCGGCGGAAGCAACTTCCCGGGCATGGTCTTCCCCTTCATTCCAGACAAGATGAAGGACAAGAAGGATCTGCGCATGGTGGCCTGCGAGCCCACCGCCTGTCCCACTCTCACCAAGGGGCTTTATGCCTACGACTTCGGCGATACGGCCGGCATGGCGCCGGTGATCAAGATGTACACCCTGGGGCATGACTTCATCCCGCCCGGCATTCACGCCGGAGGACTGCGCTATCACGGAGATGCCCCGCTGCTCAGCAATCTGGTGCGTGAAGGCATGATCGAGGCGACGGCTCTGCAGCAGACGGAGGTCTTCCAAGCCGCCACTCTCTTTGCCCGCTGCGAGGGCATAATTCCGGCACCTGAGGCATCGCATGCCATCAAGCCGGCCATTGATGAGGCCAGGCGCTGCTGCAAGACGGGAGAGGCCAAGACCATCTTCATATCTCTATCAGGCCATGGCCACTTCGATCTGGCGGCCTATGATGCCTATAACGACGGCAAGCTGGTTGATTACGAGTATCCCGCAGATCTGGTGAAGCAGTCCCTTGCCAGGCTACCCAAGGTTTGATGGCGACAACAGTCGGAAAGATCGGCTTTCTCATAAACCCCATCGCAGGCATGGGAGGAGCGGTAGGCCTGAAGGGAACGGATGGCCTGGCTGGCCAGGCTCTGGCTAGAGGCGCAAAGCCCCAGGCAGCCGCGCGCGCTCGCTCATGCCTGCATCAGCTCTCCCGAGAGGCAGAGGGCCTTCTCATTTTTGCCGCCAGCAACGAGATGGGCGGAAGGGCTCTTTCTGAATGCGGCCTGCATTACAGGGAAGTCTACCAGGCTCCGGAAAACTGTGGCCCCCAGGACACCAAGGCAGCATGCCGGGCTTTTCTGGAAAAAGGAGTTGATCTGATCTTATTTTGCGGAGGCGATGGAACGGCGCGTGACGTGGCGAGCATCGCTGGCAAGGTGCCCATCCTGGGCATCCCGGCGGGAGTGAAGATGCATTCAGGCATCTTTGCCATCAGTCCTCAGGCCGCAGCAGAGCTGGCTCTTGGCTTTGTCCATGGAGAGCTTAAGGCCAGAGAGACGGAGATCGTAGATGTGGACGAGGAACTCTACCGGGCCGGAGAACTGCAGACCAGGCTCTATGCTCTGGCTCGCACGCCCTACAAGCCTGTATTGGTGCAGGAGCGAAAAAGAATCTACGTTTCCGATAGCGAAGAAGAATTCAAGGATCAGATAGCACTCTTTGCCTCCGAATTCATGAGGGATGGCTCTGCCTACATTTTGGGGGCGGGAACTACCACCGCAAGGATTGCCGAGCTGCTCGGAGTGGAGAAGACCCTGCTTGGCGTGGATGTTGTTTCTAAGGGAAAGCTCCTGCTCAAGGACGCTTCCGAAAGAGATCTCTTGGCATTGCTGGATAGGGAAGAGAGCGTTAAGATTATAGTCAGCCCAATCGGTGCCCAGGGCTTCATACTGGGACGAGGCAGCCAGCAAATCAGCTCTGCCGTCCTGAGGCGCGTGGGGCAAGATAATTTAATAATAGTATCCACGCCCCATAAGCTGGCGGAGCTGCCGCAACTACTGGTGGATACAGGCGATCAGGAAATGGACGGAATCCTGGCCGGGAAGAGATTGGTTGTCACGGGATATCGCATAGCGCAGAGAAAAGAGACGGCTGGTGCATCAGCTCCCTTCAAATCAGCTATGCACATATAAATACGCGCTCTAAGCCGATTATCACTGCAATTGAATCCTGCAGGCTATTCAACGCGCAGTCTTGGATGCAAAGCCCTAGCTTAGAACGCGGAAAGACAAAAATCTCTATAGAATACATTTATATTATCAGAATTGCTCAATAGCATTTATGAACGCGCTTGCACTAATTCCCGTTATTTTGCTGCTGCAGGCATCATACTTCGATATGCAGGGCACCATAATGAATGTTATTTCTCCGTCCAGCCTTCTGATCGGAAACAATACAGTGGACCTGGTGAATGTGGACGCTTCCGGGCTCAATCAGAGAGAGTATGCTTATCTGATGGATGATTTCAGAAGCAGACTGCTAGGCAAGGACGTCTTCGTCAAAGATGGCTATGTTTATTTTAATTTAACTGGAAGCTATAATTCATATAGCATAAACGAGATGATTCAGAAGGAAATCTCGGATTTAAGAGAAATGCGTGGATTATTCTGTAATGGATTCTGCTATGAAGACATAGGAATAAGCAGCTATGCAAATTGATTAAATCAATATTATTTTTATAGATATTATTGTGTATAGTATATCCATGCTTTCATGATATACTTCCCATAAAGTATCCAGATGAGCACAAATATTCCAAAAATAATGTAGAGGTTGGTGATGTACACCAACCACTGAAGAAGACGCATCTTCTTCTCGGGCGTCCCAAACCAGTCTTCCGCTTTTCGCTCAAACCAGTTCGGCATTGTTGAGAGTTACGCAGTAGCCTTGGGGGCAGCGGCTGCAATCTCCGCGTCCTTCTTGGCTTGTTCAGCTGCGGCTTTCCTCTCTGACTTGCCCTTTAGCATCTTCATCTTGACCAGGTTATCCCTTTCCATCTCCTCCAGGGCCAT
>CAYXSJ010000167.1:0-5584 GCA_964467095.1 uncultured Methanotrichaceae archaeon | reverse complement strand
GCAGCTTGCTGCGTGGGTGCGTTGCCGCATTTTCACCATCGAGAGAAATGCGGGTGGATCTTGCCGTTCAACTTATCAGTTTTTTCCTGAGACATGGTAAAAAGTAAAATTTGTGATTGTGGCTCTATTTAGTTTCTTAAGCCATCAATTCATTGAAAAACTGCGCCACATCTCTTCTAACCTGGAAAGCTTATCAGAAACTTCCCTTCCAAAAACCAATTGGCGCTTAGGATAAGGAATCTCGATTCCTTGCTCGTCAAAATCCTTTTTTATCTCTAAAAGCAGATCTCTGGTCATGCCAAAGGCTGTGGACTGATCTTTTGCCATGGAAAGGAGCCTCAGCAAGATGCCCGAATCCTGTAACTCCATAACGACCGTATTGGGAAGATCTCCTGAGGGAATGCAATCGGGATGACTTCTCGCTGCATCGGTCATTATCTGCATCGCTTTCGAGATGTCTGACTCGTAGCTCACCTGCACCGGCACAGGCACCAGGACAGAAGGATCGTTCATGCTGTAATTTATAATAACCTCATTTTGCAGTATCGAATTAGGCACCACAAGACGTCTGTTATCCCATGTCCTCATGATTGTGTGAATGAGGCGCATATCTTCGATATAGCAGAATTCGTCGCGGAAAGTCACCGCATCGCCGATGCGGAAAGGCTGAGATACGGAGTTAATGATTCCAGATATAACATTGGAAAGACTGGACTGTGCAGCCAGGCCCACCACTATAGATGCAAAGCCGGCAGCTACAAATATTGAGGTTATTATCCCTAAGGATTCCGGAAAAGCAGTAAATGTGGTAGCCATCACACCTATGAGAATGGCCGCAAGGACTATCAATCGACGCATAATGGTCAGTGTTGTGATAAACTTGGGCTGCGATAGGACCACCCCGCTAAAAGATCGCTTCAAGATTTTATTTAAATAGTGTGCTACGATAAAGGTTATTACTAAACCAGCAACGAATCCCAACAGGGACCATAGCAGCCCATCTTCCAGAAAAAGCAATTCCATCTACATCCAACTCCGAAACTCAAAGATAAACTATATCTTCCTCATGATACAAGGAAATAAACAGACTGAGATAATCCTTTATGTGCCTCGTTATCAAAAAGTTGTTCTTAACGTGCTCCCTCCCGTTCATTCCCAATTTCTTGGCACATTCCGGCTCGCTCAATAGCTCCTTCAGGTAATGCGCCATTCCTGCAATGGAATATGTGAGAATTCCGGAATGTTTATGCTTTATTTGGAGGGGTATGCCGCCTGCGGCAGTGGCTATGACAGGCTTTGCCTTCCAGAGAGCTTCCGTTACAGTCAATCCGAATCCTTCTCGAAGGGACTTCTGCACTATGACTGTAGAGGCTCTCTGCAGTGCATTGATTTCCAGATCACTGGAGGGGGGAAGATATATGATGTGAATATCTGAATCTGATTGCGCGGCAGATCTAATCTGATCCAGTACGCGAGGGCCTTCCGGATCGTCGGTAGCGCCGCCACCCGCTAAAACCAATTGGCAGTCAATATGATCCTTGACCATCTTATAGACCTCAATGACCCCCAGAGGGTCCTTGAAATAATCGAATCGAGAAATCTGGGTTACAATAGGTCGATCTTTATCAAGGCCATAACGTTCCACTACTGAATCAATGGTTTCTTCAGGAAGATCTCTATTTTTTTCGCTCAACGGATCGATGGATGGTGATATCAGAATCTGTTTTGAAGCAAGGTCGGTTCTGGCAAAGCTCGGGGCCGAAAAGACCGCAGCATCATATCGATCTATAAAACCTCTCAGGAAATCCATGGTTGCTTCCTGGGGATCAGAGATATCGATATGACATCTCCATATCCATTTATTCTCATTATGCTTTCTTTTCTCTATAAGACCAATCGGTTGTGGATCGTGAATGAAAATGATATCCCCGAACAGGTCCATCTCTTCTGAGTTCTGCCTGTTTACATCTAGAAAATAGTCAAGATCGGGCTTTGAGACATCGACATTTAATCCGTGAAGAGCATTGTGGATATTCTTGGTCACAGTGAAGAACTTCTCATTGCCTTTGATCACATCCCAATGAGCATCGACTCCTAAGTCTCTTAGCAGAGGTATCATTCTGGATAATATCTCAGCCACACCGCCGCCGATAGCTGTAGAGTTGATATTCTGAACCGCTTTTCCTTTGAGCTTTTCCGCCAGCAGATATAGCTCGTCCACTTCGTCGTCGCCTACAATAGTCCTGTAGTCATCAACTCTGGACATGATCCCCAACCATCCTTATCAATTTTCTTCTTAAGCTTTCCAGAGTCATGTTGTAAGGATCTAATCTTGATATCTCCGCAGCAAGTTGCTCTTCGCCGATGCCTCTCAGCCACTGGGAAAAGTCGTTGTCCGGGACTCCCAACCTCATCCGGGCCTCGAAGATATGGAAATATAGGGCGCGAATGCTTACCTTCTTCAGGATCTCTGCAAATTCCCTCAAATTATTGGCAACATACGGCATAGGCAAAACCAGGGTCTTGCAGGCTAAAAAATGAAATTCGAAGCCCGGAAGGCAATCTATATTTGTGCCATCTTTGGAGATATGATCTTCGAGCAAGCCCTGAAAAGTCTTGCGCAGATCTTCTAGATTGCAGTAATGAACCGTGTCTATGCTGAGAAATTTTTCGCCCAGGCTATTGAGGTGCAAAATATCCATAAGCCAGAAGGCAAAATCGTTAGGAGGTTCGGGTGATAGATAATGGTGCTGCTGCAAGAACCGGTGAGTATGATAATAAATAGAGGATGCAGGAACGGCCTTTATACCCTCCAGCAGCTCACCGGGATTTCTAGCCTTCAATCCCAGCATTTCGACAAGGTGGTACTGTGTATAGAAATGGAATGCTTCGCTCATGTCGCAAAAGCCTCCAGCAAATCCAGGGCGCTCGTATGATCTTGAATATTGAATCTTGCCAGGGACTGATTCAATCCAACTTTGAGGGAATAAGCTGATTTGGGCAGCGACCTGAACATGTCCTCATCGGTAAGATCGTCCCCAAGGGCTAGAATAAAATCATACTTCTCTTTGCCAATAAATGATCTGATGGCATCGCCTTTGTTTATTCCGGCATTGCGAACCTCTATTACCTTGTTACCCGGCAGAATCTGAACATCTATGTTTGCAGTAAAGTTCACCAGGTTGTCCATCAATTCCTTGGCTTTGCGTGAGGCAATCTCCGGATCAGCCTTTCTGAAATGCCAGACCAAAGAGAATTCCTTCACCTCTACAAAAGACCCGGGAATCCTATCGGTATACACATCCAGTATGGGCTGAATCTTCGCCATCCAGTCCTTATTCAAGCACTTTGGGTTTTTCCAATCACCTGTTTTATTCTTGATCCATACGCCGTGCTCTGCCACGAGACCCATTCTGTAATCGCCAAACCACTTCTGTAGCGTATCTCTGGTGCGGCCGCTGATCAGGACGAAATCATTCTTGAGATCACCGGTTATGTGTCTGAGCAAGTCCCGTAATCGTTTGTCGGGTTTGGCAAGGAGGGGATGCTCGGCAAAGGCAACGAGAGTACCGTCATAATCGGACAATATCAGCCTATGATCGGCATTTTTGAATGCCTCTATTATTTTTTGCCTTTGCTCATCTCCAAGCAGCTTGATCTCCAGAGATTCCTGTTCCTGAATTACGGATTTGATGGACTGGATAAACTCCTCCGCCCAATGGAATACATCATAGCGTTTCAATCTAATTTGCATTATTTGATTGCGACGGATTTGTTCTTCTTCAGGCATTTCCAGGGCCTCCTTGAGGGCATTGGCAATCTCATTGATATTGTTCGGATTAATGATAACGGCCTCTCCTGCCTCCTTAGATGCGCCGGCCATCTCGCTGAGGATCAGGACGCCCTTCGGATCGGATTTGGATGACACAAATTCTTTGGCCACAAGGTTCATGCCGTCCCTGAGTGGCGTAATCAGGGCCACGTCGCAGATGTTATATAGAGCCATGAGCTGGGATTCAGGCATGTATCTGTAGGAATATGCCACTGGCGTCCAGTCGAGACTCCCTAACTTGCCATTGATTGCTCCCACTGTTTCATCTATCTGTCTCTTCATTCCTTGATAATGCTCTATCTTGATCCTCGAAGGAACTACTATAAGGATTAAAATTACTCTGCCACGCCATGAAGGATATCTATTGAGAAATTCTTCATATCCTTGAAGCCTCTTGGCAATGCCTTTTGTGTAATCCAGTCGATCGACGGATAGTATCGTTTTTCTGTCTTTGAAGGCGCCCTTGAAGACTTCTATCTCCTTTTGCACATCCTTTTTCTGACCTGACTCATGAAACTTCCGGAAATTCACGCCCATAGGAAATGTCTCTGCTCTTATCAATCGACCGCTGAAAATTATCTGACCCAGATTGTTCTCAAGTCCCAGGATGCGCAGCACGCACCTTAGGAAATGCTGGGTGTAATCATAGGTGTGAAAGCCAATTAAATTGGAGCCTAAAAGTCCTTCCAGGATCTCTTTGCGCCAATCGCCAGGCAAGATTCGAAATAATTCAAATGATGGGAACGGGATGTGCAGGAAAAACCCTATGGGCAGGTCAGGATATCTCTGCCTGATCATTCCCGGCAGCAGCATGAGATGATAATCATGAATCCAGAGTACATCTCCCGGTTTCAAAATCTTTGAAAGGGTTTCACAGAATATCTCATTGACCTGTTTGTAGTTCTCCCACAACATTTCGTCATAGGAAGTCAATACTGGAAAGTAGTGGAACAAAGGCCATAGAGTCTTGTTGCAAAATCCATGGTAGAATCTTTCTATTGTTTGTCCTGAAAGAAAAACCGGGTGGCAAGAAAAGTCTTTCTCCAGCCTGGATACAATCTCTTGCCTTTTCTTTCCAGGAATGTTTATACCAGGCCAGCCGACCCAGAGGTAATCCGTATCTTCTATGGTGTTATTTTTCAATGATTGAAGGTATGAGGAGAGGCCTGTAGTCAATCCGCCTACGCTTTCCTTGAAAGAAATTGCATCGTGCTCTTTCACTGCGGTCACAGGCAGACGGTTCGAGACTATAATCAACCTCATCAGTATTTGTTTAGCCAAAAATGGTATAAAACTCTTTGCCTTACTCTTATGTTATCTCGATCCGCATCCCTTAGGCCAATTCAGCTTTGGCATTGCTTCTTTCCATAATTATATATTTCTACTGTCATTGATCGGATGAACGAGGCTAAACAGACTAACTGTTAGCCAAAGAGTGGAGAGCATGGCCCTTCGTCTGATAGAGATCAGCCTACCAAAAGATAAGCTGCAGGCAGTAGAGGAGATGGTAGGCGACAGAAGTGAGGTGCTTGATATCATAATGCAGCAGGCAGCAAACTCTTGGAAGATTCCGATAAGGGGTGAATTGAAGACCCGCCTCTCCACCGATTACATTCTCATCAGGATGCTGGTCTTGGCAGAGGCAAGCCAGAGCCTGCTCAATCTTCTGCTTTCGGATAAATATCTTCGCACTGGAGGCATCCTTCCCGCCCATCATTTCCTAGGGCTCAAATCATAAGGCAGGCTCTTCAT
>CAYXSJ010000166.1:0-5594 GCA_964467095.1 uncultured Methanotrichaceae archaeon | reverse complement strand
GGATTCGAGTCTAGGGCGGCACGATTATAGAGAAAAAAAAGAAATACACTTTGAGAAAAACATTAACTCTTTTCCAAACTCGTTGCGAGTTCTCAAACAGTATGGTTGCTGGACTCCAAAGGAACTAGCGGATAATCACAGTAAAGTCTTGAATAAAATCTACGAGCATTATGGTATTTCGACTACGAAGTGTGTGTAACCTGTAATCCATCTTTTCTTTTTTCGATGTGCTTTAAACGGCGAGACATTATTATAAGGATACTTTCCGGCTCAAACCCTCTGATGATACGCGACAAATTGTGGCTTTGCTTTTTGCGTTTAGTGCTATCGATAAATAGATATCCTTGAATGTAAACTTTGCGTTCCATAAACTATGGAATTACGAGATAGACTAAAGAGGATTTAGACCGATTTGAGATAATTATATAATAGACTATGGATAACTCGCGAGTTCGATGAGCCAGTCTAGTCTCTTGGTAATGCCATAAAATTGCCATGATGATATGATGACGTGATACTACTGAGAGGCAAATGGCCTGTGGCCAATTTATTTATACAAAGCTTGCCATACATCATCTATGGCTGGGACCGTGAAAGAAACTGCTATGCCTGTTCGCGGAGAGACCGAAGAGGAAATCAAAGCTCTCCTGAAGGGTACGGATGTAGCTTGGACGCAGTACAAGCGAGATCATGGGACACGAGTTACCAGCGCCAAGGAACTAGATGCTTTTCTAGACAGCCTTTGAGCATTTTTTCGTATGGTCCGGAAAAGAAGTATTAGCAAGCCAGGGCCAGATCAGGCCACCGCAGAGAACCCATATAGTCTGTTCTTTCCTGATGAGATCAAGAATCAACTATCACGCATTAAAAGGAAAGACAAAGTGCTGTTCGAACAGCTTAGGAAGCGTTTTGAAAAGCTTCGCACCAATCCGGAATGCGGAGAGGTCTTAAGCCATGACAAAGCCAGACATCGGGAAGTCCATGTCAAGGATCACTGGGTTGTCATTTACAGGACGGATTACAACGTTCAAACCATCGTCATAGTCAAAATTGGATCCCATGAAAAAGCATTGGGTAGATGAGAAAAACGATATGAACGAGCAGTTCATACGCCGGGACGTGGAATTGGGTATCTACGGCGATGGTTGATGCGGCATTTACCTCCGCACCGCTTATTCGCCTTGAATGGCATCCGTAATCGTTTGCTCTCGCCTTAGTAGTTCTTCCATCTCCCTATTCTTCAGCCGGAAGCGAAACTTCGCCCCAGGATTGGCTCTGATTAGATCATTCGTGATTTTCAGGGCCTGCTTCATTGCCGCATCGTCTGCCTCCTCCGGCACCTCGGCATTGAAGGGATACGTCTCGGAAAGCTCTCGCGGATAGGGCCCGAAGGGCGGCTTGAAGTGCAAAACATGGGCAAAGCCGGAAGTGTCTGCCTGAGAATCGTCGGTGATCAGGACATTGCCCTGCAAAACAATGCGATCTATCCTTCGCGCATAGCGCACTACCTCCGGTCGGCGGGCAGCTTCGGGGCTTGTGTAGAAGAATGTGGACTTGCTGGCGGAATCAAGGCTCTCCAGCCACTGGCCCTGTCCTGAGAGCCTTTTTAAGCCGTCCAGCATACGAGGATGCGAGCGGCATCGCGTCTCCAGGAGATCCCAGAGAGAGCCCTCGCGAATGCTCTCCTTTACCTGTTTCATCTCCTGGAGCGAGACATAAAGATTGTGCCGGGCCAAAAGCCTGGCCTTTTCGGGGCTATCCATCAGCTCTTTTGAGGTATGCTCCTGGCACACCGGACAGCAGCAGGGAAGATAGCTCATCTCCTCCAGCCTGCCGGTTCCGTGCACTGTCAGGTACCGGTCCTGCCTGGCGTAGAGGGCGTAGGCTGCCGAGTCGAAGAGATCGCAACCCATAGCTGCCGCCAGGGCAAAGATCATGGGATGCCCTGCGCCAAAGAGATGCACGGGCCGGCCCGAGCCGAGCCCCTTCTTGGCAGCAGTCACGACATCAACCAGATCGCTATATCGATAGGCTTCCATGAGCGGAACCACACCGCCCACAGGAAAGACATCAAAAGGAAGATCTCGTGCGAACCTGCCCGCTTTCTCTCTGAGATCGGGGTAGGTTGAGCCCTGAATGGGGCAGGCGAGAAGGGCCGATCTTTCCAGGGCGGCAGCCTGCACCAGTCGCTCCTCTGTTATTTTCAGCTCCGACTGCGCCCGCTCCCTGGTGACGTCAGGAGGAGTTGGTATGTCCAGGGGCACAGAAATGTCCGATTTTATGGCGAATTGAAAATTCAAGATCTCCAGGGGGGAGACATCGATATCTCCATAGACGGAGAGCTGGAAGGCGCCCGAGTCGGTCATTATAGGTCCGGAAAATCCCAGGAGATCATGCAGCCCGCGCTCGATTGCCTGTATTTTCAGGGCCGGATCCTGGTGAATGATGTAGCTGTTGGTGATAATCATATCCGCACCCATCTTTTCCAGCTCGCCCGGCGGGATGAGAGGAAGATGAGGATTGACAACGGGCATGAGCGCGGGAGTCTCGATGGTGCCATGCATTGTGGAAAGCCGGCCGATCCTTCCGGCCAGATCTTTATGCAGTATTTCGAAGCGGTCCGGCATATGTTCTCCCTTACCAATAAGGAATAAATAGGTTGGGACAGATTTCCTGCAGAGGATAACAACTGAATAAAAAAGGATGTATTAATATGAAGACGATTGTAGTACTAATTGCATTAACCTGCTTATTGGGCACGGCCGGTGCTCTCATGGGTGAGGGCTACAGCAGCACTCAGC
Organism: uncultured Methanotrichaceae archaeon; assembly: GCA_964467095.1. Classification (GTDB taxonomy): domain Archaea; phylum Halobacteriota; class Methanosarcinia; order Methanotrichales; family Methanotrichaceae; genus Methanothrix. The sequence continues at coordinate 2,793 of CAYXSJ010000166.1, read as the reverse complement.
TTGCATTCTTCAATGCACCCAGCTCATCTACCTTTGAGCCCAATGTGCAGACGTACTGGGGCAACTATATTGCCAGCCAGCAAAATCTGAGCAGCAAGAGTTTGACTTCTAACATGGACATCTGGATGAACACCTTCCCCTTGAGGTTTGACACTCCTCTGCAGTTCACGGCCACGAGCTTTAACGCGAATGCTGCCGTTCCCACTCTCACTGCCACGGAGAGAAACAGCCAGTTCCTGACTAGAAATGTGAACAATCAGTTTGACGTCAATCAGGTCTGGTCATATCCTATGTCAGGAGGAAGCTTGACGGTATCCAATAGCACCGGAACGCCCGACAAGGATGCAAAAGGAAAGATGTTATCTCAAAATATCATAACACTCTTTAGCGTCTAAATGTAACAGCTTAAAAGAATGAAAAAATAGAAAAGTTCTGCCAGCGCGGCAGATCTATTACCCTTTTCTTGCTTCTTTGCTTGTCTGCACTGTGAAGGGCAATAGCCCCCCTGCCAGCAGGATCTCTCTTTGCCGTTCCGAGAGGCTCATATTCAGGCAGATTTCTTTGTTTCCTGCCAGGGCAATGATGCTCTCCTTACCGGTCTCCAGAGCCTTGTGAATGCCTGGTATTCGAACCTCGGTTTTTTCCGGCAAGCTGTCCCAATCAGATTCCCGGGCAAAGCTGAAAGGCACTATGCCGAAGTTCACCAGATTAGCGGCATGTATCCTCTCTATGGATTTGGCGATCACTCCTTTCACTCCCAGGTACATGGGGCAAAGAGCGGCGTGCTCCCGGGAAGAGCCCTGGCCGTAGCTGAGACCTGCCACAATCAGGTTATGGATGCCTTTATCGCGCAGGGCCGATGCCCGGCTGGCGAAATCTTTGTCCAGCGGCTCAAAGACGAATTCTGAGTACTTGGGTACATTGGACCTGTACTTGAGGCGAGAGCCGGCAGGCATGATGTGATCCGTTGTCACCAGATCTGCCACTCTTATAGTTACCTGCCCCGAGATATCCTCCGGCATAGGTCCGTTAATAGGAGGCTCTCCGATATTGGGGCCACGGCAGATTTTTGTCTTTACCCTCTGGTCAGCAGGAAGGGGCGGAATGATCATGCTATCGTCGATCTCAAAATGCGCTGGCATATCTATTCTGGGATAGTCAATGCCCAGTTCTCGTGGGTCCGTCAGCTTTCCGGTGAGAGCTGAAGCGGCGGCGACAACGGGGCTGGTCAGGTAGACACGTGCACTGGGTGTGCCGGATCGACCCTTGAAATTGCGGTTGCTGGTGCGAACGGAAACGGAATCCGTGCAGGGTGACATGCTATTGCCGATACAAAAGCCGCAGGAAGACTCCAGGATTCTGGCACCGAAGGCTATCAGGTCGCTCAGGGCTCCGTTTCTGGCTATGGCGCTCAGCACCTGTCGCGAGCCAGGCGCAATTCCTAAAGATACGCCTTCTGGAAGATGCTTGCCTTTTAGCATAGCGGCCACGGTCATGAGATCCACATAAGAGGAGTTGGTGCATGAGCCGATCATCACTTGATCCACGGGCAGGTTTTGGTTTTTTATCCTGGCTATGTTGCCCGGGCTGTGGGGTGCACTCGCAAGCGGCTCGATCGTGGAGAGGTCGATCTCAAGAGTGCGGTCATAGACTGCATCCTCATCTGCGGCCAGAGCCGTCCACTGCTCTTCTCTGCCCTGAGCCTTCAAAAATCTCAGTGTCTGTTCATCGCTGGGGAAGATGGATGTGGTAACTCCAGTCTCTGCGCCCATATTGGTGATGGTTGCTCTCTCCGGTACGGTCAATGCGGCAATGCCTTCTCCGGTGTATTCGCAGACGCATCCGACGTTTCCTTTTGTGCTAAGAATGGAGAGGACTTTCAGGACCACGTCTTTGGCTGTGGTCCAGGGCTCCAGTCTTCCAGTAAGATGGACATTGATCACGTGCGGAGCGGTAAGGTAGTATGCGCCGCCGCCCATGGCAACGGCCACATCAAGTCCTCCTGCACCCATAGCCAGTGAGCCTACACCTCCTGCGGTGGGTGTGTGGCTGTCGGATCCCAGCAGGGTTTTGCCGGGCCTGGCAAATCTCTCCAGGTGGACCTGATGGCAAATCCCGTTTCCAGGTCGCGAGAAGTAGATGCCATATCTCTTCGCGATGGACTCCAGGTAGGCGTGATCGTCTGCATTTTCGAATCCTACCTGGATGGTGTTGTGATCAACGTAGCTGACGGAAAGCTCGGTGGCAATATCGGATAGGTCCATGGACTCGAACTGGAGATAGGCCATGGTGCCCGTTGCATCCTGGGTAAGGGTCTGGTCTATCTTTATGCCGATCTCTTTGCCGGGCTCATAGGAGCCATTCGCGAGGTGCTGCCTCAGGATTTTTTCAGTTAATGTGTAACCCATAAATGACCTCCAGTAGGCGTATTAATCCTGGATTATTAATCCTGGATTCTCGGCTATGATCATATTAAAACTAAGCGATATGAGATAAACGATTATTCTATCAACTTTCGGTCAGGATGGGGGGAGAATCAAAAGAGCAAAAAGGTTATATACGTCTGAGTTATTGGATGGGTTCGGCCCGCCTGGAAGGGTGGGGCAATGGGTCCTGTAGATAGTGATTATAGGGCCTGAGCATGACATCGGTTTAAGGAGTCCTGGGGTTCTCTCTTCATTCCAGAATTGGGATGCAAGTGGGAAAAGTTTAAATACTCCGGCTGACTACCTGAATGAGCCGATGAGGCGTCGCAACCTGAGATCTCCGACCCGGAAAAGGGCCGAGTTTTCC
>CAYXSJ010000165.1:0-5596 GCA_964467095.1 uncultured Methanotrichaceae archaeon | reverse complement strand
CGCGAGCTGAGGAGATGTCTGCCCTGCGAGAGCGCGAGGCCGGAAGAATCGGATATATTGGCGTGCAATTATACTGCCATGAGGAAGGTCCCAGAGCCGGAACTCTGCTGGCGAAGAGGGAAAAAGAAAAATCTGAAAAGCTGCTTGAGCCGTTGCCTCTCCCATTGCAGCGAAGTTAGGATCGAGCTAGAGGTCGGACCAGACTATAGAGGGCAATAGACTCAGCTGTAGGTCGTTCTCAGCCAGAGCATGCCTGATCTGCGGCTCCTTGAGGAGCAGATCCAGCTCGCTCAGCCGCCCCATCACCTCGCCGATGCTGGCGGCTTTGTGCTCGCTCCGGTAGCCAATCGGAGCATAAAATATCTCCCCTTGCTCACGATCTGCCTCCACGCCAAAGAAGTCACGGCTGTAAAAGCCACTGAACTTGTGGATGATGGGCTTGTAGACATTCTTTAGGGCCGGGATATAAAATTCTTCCAGCACCATCTGCAGCATTCGGTTCTTAGTTTCGGCGACGTGCAGCCGGATGTATCCCTGGCCGTGAATGTAGCCTGCATAATGGATGTCGTATCTGATGCGGGAGCGCAGGTCGGTACGCAGTCCCAAGGTAAACTCGCAGGTGTCCTCTGTCTCTGTTGGATCCAGGTTGAGGAAGTACCTTATGAAGAGCATGTACCCGTTCTCAAATGTAATGTAAATATAATTTTCGTCGCTCTCCGCGCTTTTGGCTGCAATATCGCGTACATTCCAGCCGAAGAGCTTCTGAGCCTCTTCTTTGGTGAAGTCGTGCGATGCAAACTCGCGAACCTTCTTCAGGAGATCTCCCATTATTTCCATTCGCTTTAACTCTTCACTCGAATCGGATAAACATTATGCTGAATAGAGCAGGATCAATAATGCAGCTGCTAATGTGAGAGCGATTGCAGTTTGCATAAGATGCAGTGCGCGCGGCACATCCGTGGTCTCTGTCTCTTTTCCTTCTTTTAGAAGCACATAGTAGCCAGGCTTTTCCAGGCGGATATTGAGCGCGCCGGCCAGGGCTGCCATGGGCCAGCCGGAGTTGGGGCTGGGGGTGGCGCTGTGATACTGGAAAGCAGCCCGAAGAGCAGCGCTCGCCCGAACAGGCCACGCCAGGGCTATGAGAATAATGGATAGGCGGGCGGGAATGAAGTTGGCCAGATCATCGAGCTTCGCTCCGGCAAAGCCCAGATCCTTGAGGCCGTTGGTCTTGTAGCCGATCATGGAGTCCATAGTGCTGATGGCTTTGAAAGCCAAGGCAGCTTCAAGGCCCAGACCGAAGGGTGCTAGAGCCAGATAGTAGAAGATGGGCGAGAGGATGGAGTCCACATAGTTCTCGGAAAGCGACTCTATCACCGCTGAGCTGGCCTGGCTGCGAGTAAGGGAGGTCGTATCGCGACCCACCAGGGCGGGCAGCATCGACTTTGCTTCCTCCATGTCCCTCTCGATCATATGTCCTATATCTCTGGAGACCTGCAGAAGACATCTGATCGCGAATGTGGACTTAAGCAGGTAGGCGGAGACGAGAAGGGGCAGAAGTGGAACATATCCTGCCGCGTTGACCAGTAGGTGGCCGCAAAGAACTGTTGCGGCTATTACTACTATCGCTAGAGCAATTCCACCCGCCCTGGTGGGCCTGGCCCGGGCTCGCAGGAAAGCGATGAATTTCCCGATCCAGATCACAGGATGAACTCTTGCCGGCATCTCGCCTAAAAGTATGTCAAAGGCTATAGCCAGGAGAAATACGGCCAGGCTTTCTGGAATCATTGCTTATTTCCCCTTCATCGCAATATGTGCCTCCAGTTTCTTCCAGACAGTTCTGACTGCCTCGCCCTTCATGAGTGCGTCAAGGACCATGGCGGCCACGTCCGGGTGGTGTATGATTTGACAGGACTCGCAGCACCAGGTGCCGCCCTGTTCTTTGCCGCCCGTTCTCTGGTCCTGGCAGGGATAAAATGGGCAAAAGCAGAGGGAACAGTCCTGCTCCTGGAAGTGGCAGGGAAATCTTTCGCAATTCAGTCTCTGCATAAAAGAGACCTCTCCAGGGCTGCTATCAGCCGCTCGTTTTCGCTGCGGTTTCTCACAGCCACCCTTATGTAGCTCTTGCCCAGGCCAAATGACTGGCAGTCCCTTACCAGGACTCCCTCCTGCATAGTTCTCTTTGCCAGGACATCGGAGGCGAGGCCGGAGGGCTCGATGTTTACCAGAATGAAGTTGACGCTGCTGGGGACCGGCTGCAGCCCCAGCTCTTGCAGGGCGGACTCCAGCCAGGCCAGCTCCTCTCTTATGACCTGGCGCGACCTCTCTAAATGCTCCTCGCAGCCCAAAAGGTATTCTCCTGCAGCAGCTGCCAGCGAGCCTATGGACCAGGGAATCCTGGCCAGATTCATGATCCCGGCCAGCTTGACATTTGTCACTCCAAAGCCCAGTCGCAGGCCCGGCACGCCGAATGACTTGGTCAGCGACCTCATAACGAACAGAAACTCCCTGTGCGGCGCATGGGCTGCCACGCTCTCATTGGGATCGGACAGCTCAATAAAAGCCTCATCTACCAGCAGAAAGGTCTCCGTCTCCTCGCATCTGTCTGCCAGATCGAGGACCTGGCCTGCACAGAGAAGCTTTCCTGTGGGATTGTTCGGGTTGCAGAGAAAGAGCAGCTTGGCCTGGGCAAGATCGGCATCTGCTAAAGGCGGCAGGCCATCTTTGCCGATGCTCACCTTTTTGACCACAGCTCCGGCCAGAAGAGACTGGTTGGTGTACTCGCCGAAGGAGGGCGTGGGCACAAGGCCGAGGTCGCCCTCCTCAAAACAGCATTCCGCAAAGAGCCGGATCAGCTCAGATGAGCCGTTTCCGGGCACAATGCATTCCATGCCTACATCCGCAAATTTTCCTGCGGCGCGACGAAAATTCAGATAGCTGCTGTCTGGATAGTGGCCGATATGCTCAAGCTCCTCTAAAAGCAATTCTTTGAGTGGCGGTGAGCCCAGAGGATTGATGTTCGCAGAAAAGTCTAAGGGCTCAGCTCCCAAGATTGATGCCGCTTCCTGTACTTTGCCGCCATGCTGACACTTCGTGGCGCGGGCAAAGCTCTTCCGTATCCGGTTTATCATGGATTCGCTTGCCTTCTTGTGCGAAGGCATTTCAAACTTGTGGACAGAAAATCTCCCATTAACGATCGTGACGAGCCGCATCTCTCTCCTCCGTTGGATAGTATATAAAAATACTACTATGAATTTCTCAGAGATTCAGTTACTTTTATATTATTGGGTATCCGAAAGTGTTTTATCTACTCTATGCGAACTCAAGCGGCGTATATCAAAGGAAGAGGAGGCTAAGATTCCGATGGCAACAAGAGAGGGCAGCTTTTCGGTTGAGGACATGAAGAACGTCCAGATCAACATAGGAGCTGTCGTTAAGGAAGCAGATGAATGGGACCAGAAGATGGGTCCATTCCCAAAGCCAGGTATAGCAACGCTTCGCGATTGGGACTTCAAGCTATGTAACCGGTACAAGGTCATGTACTCCCCCGCGGACGATACATGCACGCTCTGTACCTATGGGCCCTGCGATCTAACCGGCGATAAGAAGGGTGCCTGCGGCATTAACATGGCTGGCGCCTGCGGCAAGATCGTTCTGGTTGCGGTTCTCATGGGAACCTGCGCCCATACCGCTCACGGAAGACACCTTTACCACTGGTGCCTGGACAAATTCGGTGACATGCCGTTCGATATGGGCGACGAGATTCTGGTTGATGCGCCCCTCACCCGGACCATTCTGGGCATCAAGCCCAAGACCCTGAAGGACTTTGGCGATGCCCTGGAGTACTGCGAGGAAGAGATCGTGCAGCTTCTGGCCTCCTGTCACACCGGCCAGGAAGGATTCTACAAGGATTTCGAGTCCAAGTCACTGCACAGCGGCATGATCGATTCTCTGGGCAAGGAGATCTGCGACATGTTGCAGACCGTGGCCTACGACATGCCCCGCGGCGCGGCTGATGCCCCCTTGGTCGAGATCGGCATGGGGACCCTGGATCAGAATAAGGCGGTTCTTATTGCTTACGGCCACAACCTGGCAGCAGGTGCCGAGGCCATGATCTACACCGAGGAAAAGAACCTTTGGGACAAGGTGGATATCGGCGGAGTATGCTGCACAGCCATTGATCTCACCAGGATCACTGAGACCGGCCGGCCCTCCAAGATCCCAGCCAACCTGGGCCCCAAGGCCAAGGTGGCCGGTGCCATGGGCTGGTGGAGAAAGATGGTCCGCGCGGGCATCATGGATACAGTGATAGTGGACGAGCAGTGCGTCTTCTGCGATGTGCTGGAGGACTGCCAGGAGCGCCATATCCCAGTAATTGCCAGCAACGATAAGATCATGCTCGGCCTTCCCGACAGGACCAATGATTCTGCAGATGCCATTGTTGAGGATCTGGTCAGCTTTAAGATGCCGGGTGTAGCCATTCTTGATCCGGTCAAGGCCGGCGAGGTTGCCATCAGGACTGCTGTGGCCGTCAAGCCCAAGCGTGAGCAGTACAAGAAGGAGAGCGTTTTCACTGAGCAGCAGTTCAAAGATACTCTGGCGAAATGCACACAATGCAATCAGTGCGCCTTCGTCTGTCCACCCCACATCAGGATCAGCGACATGATTGCCGAGGCTCTAAAGGGCAATTTGGAGCCGTTCTCTTCCACCTACGAGGTATGTGTGGGCTGTCAGAGATGCGAGCAGACCTGTCCTCAGGAGATCCCCATCCTTAAGCTCTATGAGTATGCCAACCGCGAATACATCAAGAACCAGAAGTTCAAGATGAGAGCCGGCAGAGGGCCTGTGCTCGATACTGAGATCCGCAAGGTGGGTGCACCCCTCGTTCTTGGCCAGATCCCAGGAGTTATAGCGCTGGTAGGATGCTCCAATTATCCCAACGGCACCAAAGAGTGCTACGATATCGCCAAGGAGTTCGTGGACAGAGGCTACATCGTTGTGGCTACCGGCTGCATGGCCATGGATATGTCCCTGTACAAGGATGAAGATGGCAAGACCATCTGGGAGCAGTACGGAGGAGCCTTTGACGGCAGGAACATCTGCAACATAGGCTCATGCGTAGCCAACGCACATATTCACGGTGCAGCCATTAAAGTTGCTACCATTTTCGCCCACAGAAACGAGCGTGCCAACTACGACGATATCGCCGACTACATCCTTTCCAAGGTAGGAGCTTGCGGCGTGGCCTGGGGAGCATACTCTCAAAAGGCGGCGTCCATTGCTACCGGCGTAAACAGGCTCGGCATTCCCGTGGTCGTTCAGCCCAGCTCGGTCATCTACCGCAGGACCTTCATGGGCAGAACCGACAAGCCCGAGGACTGGATGGTCATCGATGCCAAGGATGGCAAGATGCAGCAGATTGAGCCTGCACCTGAGGCGCTCCTGTATATTGCCGAGACCAAGGAAGAAGCCATGCTGGAGATGGCCAAACTCTGCTTCCGGCCCTCAGACAACACTCAGGGCAGAGGAATCAAGCTGACCCATTACTGCGATATCTCCATGAAGTACTTCGGCAAGCTTCCCGACGACTGGCATCTCT
>CAYXSJ010000164.1:0-5680 GCA_964467095.1 uncultured Methanotrichaceae archaeon | reverse complement strand
GGGAAAAGCCTGCTCATAAATCAGCTCGCTCTCCTTTGCAGTGGACGCCGCGCGCGGTGAGACGCGCGGGATTGGGACGGGGCTCCCCTCAGTGCCGGGGAGGCTTGGATGCTATGTCGCTAAAGGATTGCTGGAATCCATTATGATTTGAAATCGCCGTTTCGGTTATCATTTTGTCTTTGTGCATCCTCTGTGTACTCTGTGCCTTTGTGGTTTATACATCGTTAGCCGCCGGATTCGGCCAATAGCTGACGATTCTGCAACCACAAAAAGCACGGGAAAGCCTGCAGAGAAGACGCTAATCCTCCTCTTCCCGCAAGCAAGAGCCGGTTTAAGCTTTGTCCACCTCTGCCTTTACCAGCCGGTGCACCTCTGCGGCGCTGGCCTTTCCCCGCGTCTTCTTCATGACAGCTCCCACGATGAAGTTCAAAGCCCTCTCGCTGCCTGCCCGATAGTCCGCGACAGCCGCGGCGCTCTCCGCCACAGCTTCTCGCACTGCTTTTTGCACGGCATCGTCCTCCGCCTTGCCAAGGCCCTTGGCCAGGACGATCTCGCCCGGCGAGCCGCCCTTCCTGTCCAGCATGTCGCGTATGATCTGCACCGCTCCGTCCTCAGTGATTTGGCCCTTTTCCAGCATCTGCACAATCTCTGCCATGTGCCCTTCCTGGAAGCTCTCGATGGTAAGGTCCCGGTAGTTCAGCTCGCCCTTCAGGACATCGGCGATCCAGACTGCCGCCAGCTTGGGCGCGGCCCGCGCGGCGACGGCCTCGTAGAAGTTGGCCAGCTTGATCTCCGAAGTGAGTGATTTGGCGTGATCATCCGCCAGGCCGTACTGCTTGACAAACCTCTCCCGCTTGACATCCGGCAGCTCAGGCAGGGCGGCTCTTATCGCCGGCACCCAGGAGGCGATGCGCATGACTGCCAAATCGGCCTCCGGGAAGTAGCGGTAGTCGTGAGCGCCCACCTTGCTTCTTATGGAAACTGTGATGTTTCTCAGCTCATCGAAGTGGCGCGTCTCCTGCACCACCTTGATATTGCGACGCTGAAGGTTCTTCTGCCTGGTGATCTCGTAGGAGAGGGCCTTCTCCACGCCCTTGAACCCGGAGATGTTCTTTACCTCGGACCTGTCACCACCTTTCAGGGAGATGTTGGCATCCACGCGCATGGACCCTTCCTGTGAGCCATCGAAGACATCCAGATACTCGAGAATGCTCTTCAGTTTGTCCAGGAAGGCTCGCGCTTCTTTGGGTGAGCAGAGGTCCGGCTCGGTTACGACCTCCAGCAGGGGCATGCCGCAGCGGTTGTAGTCTACCATGGTGTACTTGGCCTTGTCAATGGTGCCTGCGTGCACCAGCCTGCCGGGGTCCTCCTCCATATGTGCCCGGTTGATGCGAATATTTCGTTCCGCTCCGTCGTCGCCCAGGATCATGATGTGGCCGTGGGTGGCCAGGGGATAATCGTACTGGCTGATCTGAAAGCCCTTGGGAAGATCCGGATAGTAGTAGTTCTTCCGGTAGAAGAGCGTCTCCTCTTCGATAGTGCAGTTCAGGGCCAGGCCCACTTTTATGCCGTACTCCACGGCTTTCTTGTTGATCACGGGCAGAGAGCCGGGCAGCCCCAGGCAGACCGGGCAGGTATGGCTGTTGGGCGGGGAGTTATGATAGGCAGTAGAGCAGCCGCAGAACATCTTGGAATTCAGGCGGTTGAGCTGCACGTGAATCTCCAGGCCGATGATGACGTCATCCATTCTAGATCACCTCTGGTTTGGCCTCATGGAAAGGAGTGGCTGCCTCGAAGGCCTGCGCGGCCTTCAGGACAGTCGCCTCGCCGAAGTGCGGGCCCATGAGCTGCAGGCCGATGGGCAGATGTCCGGCAAAGCCGCAGGGCACGGAAATGGCGGGCACGCCAGCCAGATTGATGGGCACGGTGAAAACATCGGCCATGTAAAGCGAGAGCGGATCGTTGATGCGTTCGCCAATCCTGAAAGCTGGAATGGGCATGGTGGGGCTGGCCAGAAGATCCACCTCATTGAAGGCGCGCAGGAAGTCCTCTTTTATCAGCGTTCTCACCTTGAGAGCTTTTAGGTAGTAGCGGCCATAATAGCCGGCGGAGAGGGCATAGGTTCCCAGCATTATGCGCCTTTTCACTTCAGGCCCAAAGCCTTTGGCGCGAATGGTCGAGAATGTAGTATGCCAGTCCTTGTCCTCTCCCTGGCGAGCGCCGTAGCGCAGACCGTCGAAGCGGGCCAGGTTGGAAGATGCCTCGCTCATGGCAATGACGTAGTAGGAAGCCAGAGCATAGCGGGTATGGGGCAGGCTGACCTCCTGCCAGGATGCGCCCAGGGACTCAAGGGTGTGAATGCCGTCCCAGACGGCCTTTTCCACGTCCTTGTTCACTCCCTCGCCAAAGTACTCTTTTGGAATGCCGATCTTCAGGCCGGCGACGCCATCATTCAGGCCCGGCAAATAATTGTGATGCTGCCCCTCAGCCGAGGTGGAATCCCGCCCGTCGTGCCCGGATATGACCTCCATGAGAAGAGCTGTATCCTCGACCGTATGGGTAAGCGGGCCTATCTGTTCCAGGGAGTTGGCATAGGCTATCAAACCATAGCGCGAGACCAGGCCGTAGGTGGGCTTGAGTCCCACAATGCCACAAAAGGATGCAGGACAGCGCACTGAGCCGCCCGTGTCCGAGCCCAGGGCTGCCGGCGCTTCGCCCCCGGCCACAACAGCCGCGCTGCCGCCGCTGGAGCCGCCCGGAACGCATGCCTGATCCCAGGGATTTTTTGTCGGCCCAAAGCAGCTCGTCTCCGTGGAGGTACCCATGGCAAACTCGTCCATGTTGGTCTTGCCCATAATGATTGCCCCTTCTGCTTTGAGGCGCTCGATGACATGAGCATCATAGGGCGGGATGTATCCGCGCAGTATTCTTGAGCTGCAGTTAGTCTCAATTCCCTTGGTGGAAATGCATTCTTTGATAGCGATGGGCACTCCTGCCAAGAGGCCCTGGCCGGGATTTTTGTCGAACTGCCTGGCCTGCTGCAATGCGCTCTCTTTGGCCAAAGTGGTGAAGGCATGAAGCGAGCTCTTCTCAATCCTCTCAAAGAGCCGGCAGAGATACTCCTCGCATGATTCGGCCAATAGCCTGGCCTTTAGTTCCGAGAGCATGATCACACAATCCTTGGGCTCTTAAAGTAGCCATTTTCCGTGCGCGGCGCATTCTTGAGCGCCTGGTCCTGATAGAGAGACTGGCCCGCCACATCCTCTCGAAAGATATTGGCCAGGTCCACCACACGATAGGTGGGCTCTACTCCCTCTGTGTCTACCTCATCCAGCTGGTGGAAGTATTCCAGAATTGAGTTGAAATGCTCCACTAACTCATCCTTCTCCTCATCCTCGATCTTGATGCTGGCAAGCCAGCCGATGTGCTGCACATCTTCCCTGGTGATCATGTCATCCCACGCATTAAACCATCTGCATGCTCAATCTTTTATGTAAATTTGCAAGGCGCAAGGACCACCTTATCAGATATAAAGGCTCTTTTCGGTCAATCGTTCTGGGCGCTATCTTATCGAGCGCAGGTTTTTTTAGCAGGTGTGTATTTCCGATATTGTGTTTCCCATGCATGCCGGCCAATCCGCTAAATTGAAATGGAGCCCTGCAAAGCCAAAAGCCTTAAGAAATCTAATGAAAGAATACTCGAAAGGATACGCGAAAGGGATTCGGGAAATAAGATAACCATGTCACTGCCTGTATTCTTATCTGGTTGGGGTGCTTTCTAGAAGATGGAGATAAATGGTGAGAAAACTACTGATTTCCGGGTGCGTAAATAATAGGTGAATCATGAAAAAGAATGATGTCATTGTGATTGGTTCAGGAATCAGTGGCTTATTGTCCGCTCTGGCGCTTTCAAGAGAGGGCAAAAAGGTAGTGATTTTGGAGAAAGAGAGTCACATCGGCGGAGTCTGCCGATCTTATGATGTAAACGGCTATCATGTCGATACGGGCCCTCACATCATAACCAGGCTGGAAAACGGTCCGCTCAAGGAACTGATGGACAGATATTTCAAAGTAGTACCTCAGTTTATCCCATCTGGAAAATACTATGTGAAAATAGGCAGCGAGATCAAGCCGTTTCCCTGGAGCATCAATGCCTGGCTGACGTTTGGATTGATTCCTAGGACGGACAGATTGCTCTTGATGAGGGCGCTGTTCAATCTCCTGTATCTTAAAAATGCCGGCAAGGATCTTACCAATATATCTCTTTCTCAGATTCTTCCTGGCAAGGTCTCAATGACGACGAGAAGATTCCTGGATTGGCTATGTTACTTCTTGGTTGGAACATCCATAGAGAATGCACCCATTTCTCGATTCGTGGACAATAAGACCCATCATCCCAGAACTGTTCCCTATGTAGGAAAATTATATGACCTGTTCATAAAGGAAGGCGCTACTGACCAGGGATATCCCAAAGGCGGTCTGCAATCCATTGTAAGCTCCATAGTGGACTCATTTCCCAGGGATAGAGTGGAGATTAAAACCAATGTTGCTGTGAAAAAGATAGAATGCAGCGAGCGAGTGGAAGGTGTGATAACCTCGGATGACAGCTACGATTGCGATACCGTTGTTTATTCTGGATTTTCATCTAACCTGCCACATCTGATCGACAACCTGCCTGCAGAATACACAAAGAATTTAACATCCATTAAACGAGTCAATTCCCTCACCATATGGCTGGGACTGACTAAAAAACTATTTAACAACTATGGCTCGGAGATATGGGTTGACTCCGATCCATATGCCTGGGTAGTGCCTACCTCAAATTATGATCCCTGCCTGGCACCCAAAGGAAATCAGCTGGTAGGTTTCGCATTCACCCTGCCCGGCGGATATGATGCATCGACGATAAAGAAAAAGGCATTTCAAACGATAGTCGATAACATGCCGGATATCGAAACGCATATCGATATGACCCATTACCAAGAGCTGATACCCGAAAAAGCATCATGGGGCATAAATTGCGGCTTTGGAGATGTGCGAACTCCTATAAAAAATCTATATTGCGTAGGAACAGATACCACAAAAAGAAGTGCAGGAGTTAATCGGTCGGCATACTCCGTCTTAGAGTTCCTGGATATTATAAGATCTGATGGGAATTTATAATTTGGAACTTTTAACTTGTAATAAATTAGCAAAAAAATATGCGCGACATCTAATACTAAATCAGCTCCAGTTTATGGCCCTTCTCCAGCTGCTGAATCTGTTCTTCGCCTTTGGCGGCCAATTCCTTGAACTGATTGATAGTATCCCGCATTTTGGGCAGAGCTTCCTGCTTATAGGTGCTGATGGAATCCAACGCTTCCATGACATCGGCAAAAGCAGTCTTCAGCGTCTCGACAGAGATATTGGCTTCCATTGATTGTTTCTGGATCTCCGCACCTTGTCCCTTCAGCATTTGCGAGTTGCTCCTGATGAGATTATTCGTGGTCTCATTGAGCATTTGAATCTTCTTCAGGACAATCTTCTGGTTATAGAGAGCCTCGGCAACCATAACAGATATTCGCAAAGCGGAAATCGTCACATTTTTAGCCCTTTCTACCCCGCGCACCAGTTCCTTATTATTTCTGATCACAATCTCTGTCGCCATTACGCCCTGCTGATTGACGACGATCATCTGCTGC
>CAYXSJ010000163.1:0-5755 GCA_964467095.1 uncultured Methanotrichaceae archaeon | reverse complement strand
CAGGATGCTATGCCCAGTCCTGTCCTGCGCCTGCATCTGATGAGAGTCCGGCCAACATCAATGATACTCGAAATCAATCCTTGGATACCGCTGGCTCTCTTGACCTATCCGATATGAAGCAGATGCTGCTTTATGAAAATAGAGAATTCGGATTTAGCATCACCTATCCATCTGGCTGGATCGCGGAAGAGCCTGAACCGAATGAATTGGGTATGGTAGCCGGATTTTTAGCACCTGGCGAAGACATCGACAACGCTCAAAACTATGTAACGCTGCAAATTGAGGAGCTGCCTGCAAACCAGGATATAAAACTGGAGCAGTATACAAATTCTGTGCTCCAAAACCTTGAGGGCTCTTACTCAGACTTCCAATTATTGGCGGAAGGTGATATGCTTCTTTCGGACCAACCTGCCCAGGTATTGGCATATTCAGCAACTATTGACCAGATACCTTATCAAATACTCTTGGCCTACACAATAAAAGACAAAAGAGCGTATATCGTAACTTTTTACGCTCTGACTGATAGCTACATGCAATATGAAAACGATGCCAAGGAGATCATCAATTCCTTCGAATTCCTATGATCCAATATCTTTTTTTTGTTTTTAAATACTGACTTGGAAATGTAAATTTAAAGTTATAATCATTCAAAATATGTTATGGAAAATAAAAAGTTAGATATTCAGGATATCGAGGTATCTACTTGATTATCGCCTCCAGCCGCTTGTTCACCTCATCCCAGTTCACGATGTTCCAGAATGCCTCCACGAACCTGGGCCTCTCGTTCCTGTAGTCAAGATAGTAGGCATGCTCCCAGACATCCAGTACCATGAGGATGCGAAACATGGGGTAGACATTCACATTATGCTTCTCGATCTGCATGATGAGAGGCCTGTCGGTCATGCCGCACCAGGCTAAAGCTGCCCAGCCCGAGCCCTCTGTGCTGGCTGCCGCCGCGGAAAACTCCTTCTTGAAGCGCTCAAAGGATCCGAATTCCTTCTTCAGAACGTCTGCCAGAGCGCCCCCGGGCTCTTTGCCGGCCTTCGCGACAGGGGCCAGATTTCGCCAGAAAAGGCTGTGCAGAACATGGCCTCCCGCCTGGAAGGACAGCTCTTTTAATGTAGCCTTCATGTCCACATCGGTCCCGGCCTGGCGGGCCTTTTCCAGCCTCTCCAGGATGGCATTGGCTCCGTTCACGTAGGCTGCATGGTGCTTGTCGTGATGGATCATGAGCTGCGCCTCGGAGATAAACGGATCAAGGGCATTGTAGGCATAGGGCAGCTCCGGCAGGGAATATAATTTCTTGTCAGACATAGCTTCATCACCACTGGAATAATGGATACGTAAGGACGGCTGACTATTTATCTTTTCTTACATTTCTTTTTGATGGCAGATCATAGCAGGTACATACAGAAAATTTTTATTCAATCCGCGCATCTCTCTACTTATGGATGCCTCCAAGACGAGATTTGCCCTCGGAATCTGTTTGACGGTTGTTCTTCTAATTATCACAGCATCATCAGAGGTCCCGGAAAGCTCCCCAAAGCAGGTCCTCATCCTTGCTTCTTATCATCCGGGCATGAAGTGGGAGGATAGCATTATCTCAGAGATCAAGCTCCGTTTCGCGATGAATATGCCGTCTGCGATTTTTTCCGTCGCATACATGGACACAAAGCGAATTAACGCAGACGAGGCACGGTTTGCCGATTTAAAGGCGCTCTACCAGAAGAAGTATAAAGATCAGGCTTTTGACATCATCATCTCCGCAGATACTGATGCATTCAACTTTCTGCTCAAAAATAGAGACGACCTCTTTCCGGGAACGCCTGTAGTCTTCTGCGGCGTCGTGTACTTTGACGAGAAAATGCTGAAAGGTCGACGCGGCTTTACAGGTGTTGTGGAGTCATACGATGTAGAAGCTACCCTCTCTTTGATGCTCAATCTTCATCCCCAAACCAAGCACATCGTCATTGTAAATGATCAGACCGCCACAGGCCTGTCCGCCCGAAAGGCTCTGGATAAGGTCACACCTCTCTTTGAGAGGAACGTCTCTTTTGAATATCTGGACAACCTCACCGCTGACGAGCTTCGTCTGAGCCTGGCAGCTCTGTCCAATGATAGTCTCATCCTGCTTATGACCCTAAATCGCGACAAATCAGGACTCTTCTTGACTTATGAGGATGCAGCCCAGTTGATCCTGGATGCCAGCCCGGTTCCTTTTTACAGCATATACGACTTCTACCTGGGCTATGGTGTCGTAGGTGGAAAGATGATAGATGGATATTTCCAGGGCGATGAGGCGGCAGATTTAGCCCTTCGCGTCCTGCATGGCGAATCCGCCGACAAAATTCCCGTCATAAACGAGAGCTTCAATCGCTACATGTTTGATTATTTTCTGTTGAACCGTTTAGGCATTTCCCCGGATCGCTTGCCTGCAGGCAGTTTGATCATCAATCAGCCCTTCCAGGCGCGCGCCAATTTAGCGAATGAGAATCTGAGCTTCCTGGAATTGTATAAAAGAGATCTCAATCAGTCTGATCTGCAGGGGTCGGACATCAGCGCCACAAACTTGAGCCATTCCTCGCTTGTGCGGTCCAATATATCCAATGCCAGGTTGATTGGCTGTGACCTCAGCTATGCCAATCTGGAGGAGGCAGACCTGCATGGCTCCGACTTATCTCAGGCCGATATCAAATGCGCCAACCTCATGGGAGCTAATATGATCGGTGTGAATCTTAGCGGAGCGAACATGAGTGGGGCCATTCTCGATCAAGCCAGTATCATCAGATCGATTCTTGTGGACGCAAACTTCACAGATGCCCGATTGGAGGCCACAAACCTGAGCCAGTCCGACATGAGAGATGCACAATTCGTAAACGCCTTCATGAACCGCGCCAGGTTCCGCGATTCGATCCTGGCTGGCGCCAATCTTTCGAAATCAAGTCTTGTCGGGGCGAACCTCATTTATGCCGACTTATCCCATGCAGACCTGACCCGAGCCGACATCTCCGAGTCACGCATGTCCGGCGCAAATTTATTTGCTGCCAGGCTTGATAACACCAGGTCCATTTTCGTCAATATGACTCACACGAATCTCAGCAGAGCAGACCTCACAGGCTCGGTCCTCCTCGCCTCCGGTCTATCAGGGTCAGACATATCCGATGCGAATTTGTCCGGAGCCAAGCTAAGGGGATCTCAATTGAACAACTCAGATCTGTCGGGCTGCATTCTGAGCGAGGCGGACCTGACCGGAGCCAATCTATATGGTGCAAATCTCACCGGTGCCAACCTGAGCCGGGCAAGGCTTGTAGGCACAGATTTCACCCTTGCCAAAATGAAGTACGCATCCCTGAACGGGGCCTCCTTGCTCGGAGCCAAACTCAATTGGGCAGATCTGGGTGAGAGCAGGCTCCTACGCTGCCAATTCGGACGGGCAGAACTGTTCGGCACCGATCTGAGTCAATCAGATCTGAGCGGCTGCGACTTTACCAGAGCGTATCTCTCCAGGGCAAATCTATCCGGGTCAATGCTTGGTAGCAGCGTACTGGATTTTGCTGATCTCTCCAATGCAAATTTGTCGGGAGCAGATCTCAGAAATGCCAAATTTTATAATAATCAAATGGATTACGCGGACTTTTCAGGCGCGGATCTCAGCGGAGCCAGATTTTCCGCATTGAACTTAGAAGGTTTGACCTTTCATAAGTCAATGCTGAGGTCAGCTATCATGGAAGAGACGCGCATGAAAGAAATAGATTTCAGTGATGCCGATCTGAGGAATGTTAAGATCAACACGGCTGCCCTGGAGAACGTTAATCTCTCCGGCTCAGATATGCGAGGTGCTAACCTGACCGTCGTGTATCTCGTGAACGTGGATCTGAGCGAAGCCAATCTTGCAGGAATCAAGTACGATAAGATAACGCTTTCATTCATTGCGTCATCCAAGCTCAACGGTACGAAAATGAGCCCTGATCTGCAAGAAGATATCAAAGAACTACTTTCAAAGGGAGGCTCGTTAAGTTAGGTTTAGCATAGTTAAAAAATATTTGTTACATCACCAGAGCACGATGTACACCGCGTCTCCTTCTTTCTTTCCCTTGAGAAGCTGGCAGTGGCGAAGGATAGCAAACTGATTCTCCAGCTCAGTCGGAGGAAGCTGGAATCTCTCCATCAGCTCCTCCCTGGTGGCCTTGCCCTTCTCCTGGATGTACTCGTATATCTCCTTTTGAAGATTCGTGAGGCCATCGGTTCCTTCCAGGCCGTGGCTCTCTCGGAATATCTTCTTCGACCTCACCCCCCAGGGATCGCAGACGCGAATTCGTTGGCCGACATCGATGTAGCAGCTCTCGCAGAGGGTCTTTCCTTCTGTGGCGAAGACCTCTTCCTCTGCGATCTCTTTGCCGCAGCTTTGACACTTTATGCCATTCTGCATTACCATCTACCTCGTCAGAACCTATCTATTGCATCCCTTAATATTAAACCCTCTTCTGCACGGATAAGGCATTACAGCGGGCGATCTTTTTGTTGCTTGGCTTATAAAATTATAAAATGAATATTATCTATAATAAATTGTACAGTTTCAAGAATATTAATGAAAAAGTTCTAATAGAAAGAAAGCTACTATGGAAAAATTATGAGGGCCTGCTTACTATTAATACTAATCCCAATTCTTTTGCTGGGATACACAAATGCCTCCAAGATAACTGTGGGACCGACAGATGCGAATTATTCGAAAATTCAGTATGCAATAGACAATTCCAGCCAGGGAGATATCATTGAGGTGCATAGTGGTGTGTATCGCGAGAAAGTTCATGTCTACAAGACACTTACCTTGCAGGGCATTGACAGCGGCAACGGACGTCCTGTTGTGAATGCCGGGGGATCGGGAAGCGTCATCAGCATAATGGCCAATGACACCATCGTTAATGGCTTTAACGTAACGGGGTCAGGTGGTTGTGGATGCGGTAATGCTGGGATACTGGTCGATTCCAGTAACAATGTCATTCAGAATAATGTGATCTATAAGAACAAATACGGAATATATATCAGGTCCGGCAATGAGAATAACACATTCCTGTCAAACGACCTGCTGAACAACAGTATAACAGTGAGCGACAATGGCAAGAATAACAGTAGCAGCAGTAACCGATGGAGCAGTAGCGCAAATGCGGAAGGATTGCAGGCACTCTTGGAATTGATAAGCGGCCCGCGGAATATAGGAAACCATTACAGCGATTACGATGAGGAGAAGGAAGGCTGTTATGACGCCAACCAGGATAAAATCTGCGACGAGCCCAGGAAGATAGAAAGTGGTTCAGGAGTAGATAAATATCCGTCCATTGCCTCTATGAATTAATCGCAGGATGGATAGGGGATGCAGTTTACTATTGAGCCGGTCAGAAAAGAGGATGGAAAAGCAATAATCGATATCTTCAACCACTATGTGGAGAATAGCTTCGCCGCCTATCCGGAAGACCAAGTGTCTTACCAGTTCTTCGATCTTATCATGAGCATGACGGAGGGCTATCCCTTCCTGGTAGCCAGGGACATCGAGAGAAAGGTGCTGGGCTTTGCCATGCTTCGCCCACACAGTCCCATGCCAGCTTTTGCCGGAACGGCAGAGATAAGCTGCTTTATTGACCCGGAGCACACGGGAAAGGGGATGGGAAAGGCATTACAGGAGCACCTCCTGCGCGAGGCGCGAGAGAATGGCATCTCTTCCATCCTGGCAGGCATCTCCTCCCTTAACTCGGCAAGC
>CAYXSJ010000162.1:2227-5901 GCA_964467095.1 uncultured Methanotrichaceae archaeon | reverse complement strand
TAAATAAAGTACCTGCAAAGGTGGCGATGACAATTCCATTGATTGAAACAGGTATGGTCAAGAGGCATGAATCGGCCTCTTTCAGGAAGGCAGAGGAGGCAAAGCTGCTTCGGTTTGAGATGATATTCCTGCAAGCAAGCTCTTTGCCCGATTTAATGAATCTGCAAAGCGTCGTCGCTGCAAATCTTCCCTGCCCTGAGATTTTCGTGCTGCATGATGAAATTTACTTCCAGGAGATCTTCCGACATGAGCGCTCGGTCATTGGGGTGACAACGGACGAAGGGCTGGTTGCCTATAGCATCATTCGCATTCCTGTTCTGGCCGAGGACAACCTGGGCAGGGACATAAATTTGCCGGAAGAGATGTTGATAAAGGTAGCCCATCTTCAAGCGATGGCGGTCCACCCAGCCTATCGCGGCAATGGTCTGCAGCGAAAGCTCACTTCTGCGCACCTGCGTGTGATAAAAGATCTGGGATGCGAGCACGCCTGCTGCACAGTATCTCCAAAGAATCCCATAAGCATCGCCAATTATCTCTCCTGCGGGCTGGTAATTGAGGGACTGCGCCCAAAGCTGCACGGCTGGTGGAGATATATTTTGCACAAAAATATTTTGCATCCAAGTTTCATCGATACGGAAGCGTCGGAAGATATGGATGAATCAAGAGGTCTGGAATGGTCTGCAGTTTTCGGAAACCAAAACCAAATCAAAATCCATATCTCTGATATCGAAGGTCAGTTATATCTATTAAAAAGAGGCTTCAAGGGGTTCAAGATTGCATTCAATTCCGATGGCGTAGAAATATTTTACGCAAAGTTTTGAGTTGTGACCACTTCCATGAATAAATTCACGGGCATCTCAGCAAACCAAGCAATACGGTAATAGATCTGGGTGAATATATGGCTATGCCGCAGAGTGAAAGTAATCTAGGCGGGGCACGATTCATCCCACCTCTGAAGAGGCGGGGATTCTCTGCCCCTGCGCCCGACGATCCTAAAAGCCAAGCTTATCCTACTGCCATTGCCACCAGATCTACCAGATCAATTACCTTTTTTCCTGCGCCAGCATCTCTCAGATTTCTGATGCAAAGTGGGCATGAGGTTACGATGTAGTCCACGCCCTCTGGAACATCTCCCAGCCTTTTTCTGGCCATCTGCAGGGATAGATCCTTGTAGCCGGCCCGAACCCCGCCCCCGCCTCCGCAGCACCTGGCTGCCTTTCGGTTTGCTTTCATCTCCTTGAGGCGGCAGATGGCCTGGATCACCCGGCGCGGCTGCTCGTAGATCTGGTTGTGCCGGCCCAGATGGCAGGGATCATGATAGGTTACCGTGAGATCAAGCGGCTTTATTTGCAATTCCGAAATCCTCTCTGCCAAAAACTCCGGAACGCTCAGCACGCGAAATTCCTGAGGGTAGTTCTTCTTAAGTGTTGTGTAGCAGCCGGCGCAGCCCGTTATTATCGTGCTCGCTCCAATCTCGGAGATCTGCCGGCAGTTCTCCTCAACAAATCTGCTGGCATCAAATCCAGTGCGCAGCAGCGGCGAGCCGCAGCACTTTTCCTCTGGGAGCATTGTTGCCCCAAAGCGATGCAGAAGTGCAAAGGTTTTGGCCGCCGTCTCGGTATAGCGGTAAGAGTTCATGCAGCCCGCAAAATAGACGCTGTCAGCCTTTTTTGCCAGAAGGCTTCTGTCGGTTAGCCAGGATAGCCGGTCACTCGATTCTCCAAAGGTATTGCCGCTCGCAAAGATGTTTTTGCTGAGATCCTTCTGCTGGCGAGTCATCACCCCCATGGAGACAAGCTTTCTTCTGGCGCTCTCGATCATCTCAGGAGGATTGACGCCGGCCGGGCAGTTTTCCGTGCATATCCCGCAGGTGGTGCAGGTATTCAGGCTGTCTAGAACCTGCGAATCGGGCTGAAGGCCGCAGGTGAGGGCCTTTAAAATCATTATGCGACCTCTTGTATTGGCTGACTCCCATCCCAACTCTTCAAATACAGGACAGAAAGTGCGGCAGGTTCCGCATCGCACGCATTGATTGATCGCCCTTAAATCAAGATTCATTCAAGCTCCATTCAAAGCCCATTTGAAATCCCATTCAAAGCCCCATCTTTCCCGGATTTAGGATACCTTTCGGGTCCAGGGCCTTTTTAATGGATTGCATTACCGAAAATGCCTCAGTTCCGACTTGCTCCGGCAAGTACTCCGCCCGGGCCAGGCCAATTCCATGCTCGGAGCTGACCGTTCCGCCTAATTCAAGGGCAGCTCTATGAATTTTATCCGCAGCGAGGCGAAGCTTTTCCCACTGCTCTTTATTATTGACATCAATGAAGAGAGCTACGTGCAGATTCCCATCTCCAATATGGCCGTATTTCATGGCAGGGATATCAAGCTTGGCTGCGATCTGCTGCACCTTTTTAATCAATGCAGGGATCTCCTTGATGGGCACACCAACATCCTCGCCCATGTAAATTCGGGTCTTTGTGGGATCAAGCCGGGATATGGCTGCGCCAACAAGCCTTCTGGCCGCCCAGATGCTCTCCATCTCTGTGCCGGCGGCAATCCTCACACTTTTTGCCATAGGAAGGCAGACCTCAGAGATCTGCCTGCAAGCTTCTGCAGTTGAGAGTTCCGTTCCATCCACCTCAAACAAAATCACATCTCCGTCCTCGGGTATGGCAAGCGACATATCGCAAAGCTTCAGGACCTGCAAGGTTGTCCTATCCAGTATCTCGCAGGCAGAAGGGGTGATGCCCCTTGAAAATACCTTTATTACCGCCCGGCCTGCGATCTCGGCTTCTTCAAAGCATGCCAGCACCAGTTTTCTGGTTCTGGGCGAGGGGACAATTTTCAGTCCGACGCGAGTGATGATACCAAGAGTTCCCTCCGATCCCACAAACAGTCGGGTGAGATCGTATCCCGCAGAGGATTTAAGCACCTTTTTGCCGGTATGAATGACGCGGCCATCTGCCAGCACTACCTCCAGATCAAGGACATAGTTTCTAACCGTTCCATACTTGACCGAGCGCATGCCGCTGCTGTTGTAAGAGACCATTCCTCCAATGGTGCACATGGCCAGGCTCCCCGGATCGGGCGGAAAGAAAAATCCGTAAGGCTTTAAGGCTGAATTGAGCTTCTCGGCCACCACGCCCGGCTCAACTATAATCTGCTGGTTTTCGATATCGATTTCAAGTATCCTGTTCATGCCTGACATGTCCAGGACAATGCCACCGTTTACCGGAGAGCAGCCGCCGGCCAGGCCTGTACCTGCTCCCCGTGCCGTGACAGGGATACGTTGTTCGCTGCATAGCCGCAAGATGCGAGAGACCTGGCCTGTGCTCTCCGGGCGCACGACAAAGTCGGGCAGTCCAACGACCTGGGAAGCGTCGCCTGCGTAGCAGCACCTCTCGGAAGGAGAGGCAGATACCATATCTCCAACAATATCCTCTAGCTCTTGCAGAATACTATTCATAGCGATTCCTGCCAATCTTTTTATTTGAAAGGCTGCAAATCGATATAAAGATTCGCTGCCCGCCCAAAAAACATCAGATCTTGAATGCATGGGGAGAAGGTGAGCTGGCTCACTTTTCCTGTTGGGCCTGGGATTTGGGGCCATGATGGGGCTATGGCTGCATGAGCCTCAGAACTTCTAGAAACTCTAACTTTTCTTCGAGACATAA
>CAYXSJ010000162.1:0-2127 GCA_964467095.1 uncultured Methanotrichaceae archaeon | reverse complement strand
AAAAAAGATATATTAATCGTGCCGAAATCATAATAATTATAAATTCTTTATATTTTTATAAATTTTGTTTGTCTACTAGAATTAAAAATTTGAATTAATTTATAAATAGTCATTAACCATGTTCATCCTATATGTGCTTGGGCAGATTATTATTTATAAAATCATGCCAATATTTATCGAAAAGATCATCTATTCTGCTAGTATATATGAATAGGTTAAACCTAGAACTCACTCCAATTGTTGAACTATGTTTTCATGTCGCAAAGCATGGGTGTGGGCGCGGAGGTGGGCATATTCACATAGTGTTTGAAATAGCGGTCTTATCAAAACTTGCATTTTCATGGTGGTATGAAGTCCTGAGCATATAGTGTATAGGAACAAAAATTTTCAGCCGGGCCTCGGAGAAGATTCAGGCAGATTTTCGAAACATCAATGTTCAGTCAAATACAGAAATTATTTTTGTTCTTCGTAAAATCTAATATAAACATTTAATAAGATTAATACTGCACTTATTACCTATCTATAAATAATAATTGTACAAATTTGTATTTCAAAAATTATTTTTACATTTATGGAAAGACATTTTTGATTATATAAACTTTAAAAACTAATATATAGTATCAATAAATTATAATTTTTATTATATATTTTTTTGTAAAATTTTTATTTTATTATTATTTGAGTTTTATTGTTTATTTAGACCGTTCATAATTTAATATTTAATTTTTAATTATTGATAAATATTATTTACTATTTCATTGCAATCTATATGTTTTATAATATTTTATATTTTTTGTTGCTAAAATATCCTTACTTCTATGAGCAAAAGTTAGGATTAAATGGTTTTCGATCTTGAGCTGATACACCGATAGGAAGCACTTGGCATGCCATCTCATTGGCACAATGGAACCTTCTCGCCCTTTACATAATCTATGAAAGGTGTTCATGAGATGCACAAAATTATCTTCGCGATGAACTCCGATTTTTTTGGTGCATTTAGCCAGGCATCTTGAGATATCTACAAAAAATTTAAATTAAGTAAAATTTTATACATAAATTCCTAGTATACGATTATTGGAGATCTATGTAAAAAGATAAAATAACTATTCCATCCCTCTTAGCAATGATTAGTAGAATAAATTTGTCAAGATTTTTGCGAAATTTATTCTGAAGTTATCTCTACATAAGATAATTTTTAAAGGATGGAAGATTCTTATGTGGATGTAGACAGGAGCAATAGTATCTTCGTGGACCGTGAAGGCCAGACGGAGCAAAAAGAGCGCGGGCTGCATAATCCAGCACCTGGCCTTTGGTTCCTGAGAGTTCCTGATAATTTATCCAGCTCAAGGGAGAATCGTCATCTTGAAGAGAGCTATACTATGCGAGTGCGGCGAGTTCGTCCAGGGTCACACATTCAAGGACTACATTCCGACCTCTACCGGCCCGTCCACTTCCACCTTCGGCCACTCAGGCTGCGGGCTGATCTTCAACCTTGTGGATGGAGAGCTTCCCAAAAGTTTCTCGACTCGCGTTCAGCTAAAGATCATAGCCATGAGGTTTGCAGAGATGAATAAGATGGAGGATGAGTCTCTGTGCCTTTTCCTGCTTGAGGTGGATCGTTTGAAGTCCAGGGGCAACATCTGCGATATTGACATCCTCATTGCGGCCCACAAGGCGATCCAGGAGAGAACTTCTCCGCAGTAGATGTGCAGCAATGGGAATGAATTTGGGATTAATCTGGTCTTTTTGATATCAAGGTGAATGGGCAATGAAAGAGATGGCAGCGGCGCATGCCAGGAAGAATGAAAGTGCATCCTTGCAGAGGCATCCTGGCAGCGTTAGTCGAGCAAGGCGGGAAACCAAGGCAGAGAACGGTTCATTGAAGGGATTGGCAAAGCCTTTGATTTGCAGGGACTGCCGTTCTTCTCTAGGAGATTTGCAGCCCAAGCTCGTGGTCGGGCCTGCAGATGACGAGTACGAGCGAGAAGCGGACAGTATCGCCGATCAGGCGGTGAGCATGCCGGAGATGCGAGTTCAGCGAGCCTGTCCATCTTGCGACGAAAATGAGGCGGTGCAGAGAGAGCCTCTCGCCGCCCAGATCACGCCTCTTGTGCAGCGACAGGCAAA
>CAYXSJ010000161.1:0-5920 GCA_964467095.1 uncultured Methanotrichaceae archaeon | reverse complement strand
CACAGAGAATAGCTGACCGATTTTTTCTATCCGCCCAGCAATATTGTGATAGCCGCAATTACTATTCCGATTATGGCAGTTCCCAGTCCCATGATTATCCTATCAGAGGTGCTCTTCTCATATGCTCTGTTGCATTGTTTTCGCCAACTCAATTTTGATCCGTCTATTTAAGGAAACGCCAATTCGTTTTTGATCCACCCTAAGAAGGAAAGCCTTCCCTCTCCAAGTATTTCAAGATGCTTTACTTCCTAAACGCCCGAATCTTGCTCTACCGCGTTCTCAGCACGTGGCAGGCTCCACCGCCCTGCTTCTCGAAATAGTCCTGGTGGTACTCCTCAGCTGGATAAAAGGTCGAGGCCGGGACGATCTGGGTTGTGGCCTTATTCATGTAGACGCCGGAGCGGTCGAACTCCTCTTTGGATCTCTCTGCCGCCGTCCTCTGCGCCTCGCTATGGTAGAAGATGGCAGAGCGGTACTGCGCGCCCACATCCGGTCCCTGGCGGTTGGGCGTGGTTGGGTCGTGCATCCTCCAGAAAAGGTTGAGCAGCTCTTCATAGGATACGATGCTGGGATTGTATTTTATCTGCACCGCCTCGGCGTGGCCGGTGATTCCAGTGCAAACCTGGCGGTAGGTGGGATCAGGAGACGTTCCACCGGTGTAGCCCACGGTCGTCTCCACCACGCCCTTAATCTGTTTGAAGAGAGATTCGACGCCCCAGAAACAGCCGGCGGCAAAGGTGGCCAACTGGTAATTTGAATCCGCTTTTTCCGAGCCCTTAGGATCCTTAGATGTTTCTTCTTTTTTGGATTGTTCCTGGTCAAATAGCTTCATGTATTCGCCGTAACCTTCTTTTTCCAAATCATCCACCGGAATAAAGCGCAAAGATGCAGAATTGATGCAGTAGCGCAGTCCCGTTGGCTGTGGCCCGTCATCGAATACATGACCCAGGTGCGAATCGGCATTCTTGCTGCGCACCTCCACCCGGTTCATGCCGTAGCTGCTATCAACTTTGTTAACAATGTTTTCATCTTTCAAGGGCCTGGTGAAGCTGGGCCAGCCGGTTCCGGAATCAAATTTATCCTGCGAGCTGAATAGGGGCTCGCCGGATACCATGTCCACATAAATGCCGGCCTTTTTGTTGTTCCAGAATTCGTTCTGGAAGGGCGGTTCTGTGCCGCATTGCTGGGTCACATGGAACTGGAGGGGAGTCAGTTTCCTTTTGAAATTGCTTTTTGAATTATCAGTGGTCATTCGCACACCTTAGATAATTTTTATCTGCTCATGAATGATGCTCTGCGGGATAGTTTTTTGCATGCTGGAAATCAATTATATTTTCCAGGCTTTTTATGGATGTCTAAAGTTAAAGCTTTTTGGACTGCAGGGAGGACTAATATAGAGGCGGGATTCAATGTATTTTTTGCCAATGCTTCGAACATGATAGAAAAACTTGAAGCCGCTGATAAAGCAAAAAAATTAGATGAGAAGGCTTCAGGCATCCCTGCCAGCCTGCCCACTTTTCATCACATTTAGCCGTCATACCCACCAATGATAGCAGAAGCTTCTTGCTTGGCTGCCTCTTCATTCCTCCGGGTAGACGAATATCCTGCCATCGGGATAGTCGGTATTCATGAGCCCCTTAAACTCGTTCCAGATCTCATCAGGATCGATGTCTGCTTCCGGATGGAGCAGCTTTGCCATCCAGGCCAGGCCCACGGCATTGTCGAGGCCATAGAGCATCTCCGAGAAGCAGAGGAAGACTCTGTCGTTCTTCACGGCTGCAATGCTCTCTGCTCCAGCTCGCTCCAGAACCTCTCTCCTCGATTTCTCCAGATCCAGGGTGTCCTTGCTTGGTCCCTTCTCCCAGCCGAGAGTATCAGCCGACTTGTATTTCAGGATCACATCCGGATTTTGGGTGATGGCCCACTCCCAGGATACCTTGGGAAATCTCTCCAGTAGGTCGTTTGCCACGTTGTAGCCTCCTGCCATATTCACCAGGCTGCTGAATCCCGATCCAGAACCATAAATAGTAAGCTCACTGACCCCTGTAGAGGACCCGGATTCTATGTAGACCTTCTTTTGAGACAATCCCTTGACTGCAGACTTGATCTGCGCTACCTTTTCCTCGTACCATTTGTTGTAAGCCTCTGCCTCTTCTTCTCTCTCCAGTATGATGCCGAGCTTCGTCATGGAATCGGTGACATTCTCAGGATTGGTGAAGTCAAGGCCGATCAGGGTTATGTTCTCGAAGGGTGCAAAGCCCTTCTCGAAGGAGTCCACAGCGTAAGACTTGCCACTGGCTGTTCCATAAGAATAGCAGAGGACGATTATGTTTGGAACAATCGTATCATCCTTCTTAGCCAGCTCACCGATCATTTCATAGTCAAAGGAGTTCCAGGTGCCCACAACCTGCTTGTCCTTGAGCGATGGATAGATCTCTGAACGCTTATGAATGGTGTCAGTGACCCCTATGATCTTTTCTGCAGCGCCAAGAGCTTCGACTGCTTCTGCAGAATAGCCGCTCTGAACGATTATCTTCTCCACAGGCATCTTGATTATAACTTCACGCCCGGAGGAATCCACTATCGTCCTGGGATAACCGGAGTCATCAGCTGCCTGCACCGTCCATGCTGCAAAAAGGCACAACAGCAGGGCGACCAATATTAATATCAATTTTATCCTCATTTTTCCCTCGGTTATTAAACAAGGTATTTTGGAATACCTCAAACTGCATTTAACTAAACTTTACCTTATCTAAAACAAATTATCCTTAGCTTAATTAATCTTGCGGTAAATCCCCATCCAGATGCTTGCCTGAACCTCAGCTAGATGCTCATCCTTTTCACTGCGATCATGCCCCCTACCATGAAGGCCACAAAGAAGATAAGAAGTACCAGGAACGATGCCCAGGGCAGCGACTGATCCAGGGCCGCGGCTCGCAGCCAAAGGCTGGCATGGGTTAGAGGCAGCAGATAAAGCGCATATTTCAGCCCAACCGGCACCTGAGAAAGCGAGAAGAAGGTCCCTCCCAGGAAGGTCATGGGCAGGAGAATGATGCTGCCAAAGGTTCCCATATCCTCATGAGATTTGGCCAAAAGGGCTGCGAGCACTCCGAGGAAAGAGAAGGCCAGGCAGGTGAGAAGCAGCCCCATGAGAAACATCGGTCCGACGTGAATGGTCGGTGCAATCAGCATGGCTACGATCAGGAATGCTATCGAACTCAAAATTCCTCTCACCACACCTATCAGTGCCTTGCCGAGCAAGAGCGAGTGCAATTTTATGGGAGCCATGAGACATTCGTCAAAGCTTTTGAAATAGAGGCGGTCTACGTTGAGCCGTGATCCGGCTCCGTTGAAACTGGTTGTCATGGCAGTGAGGGCGATGATGCCGGGCACCACGAACTCCAGATAGCTCGTGCCGTTGAGATTGATGCCTCGCCCCAGGCCCCATCCGAAAGCCACTAAATAGAGTAGCGGGCTGATTAAGGTCGTCGTGAGGTATCTCAACCAGCGGCGTTTGAGCGCAACCAGATCCGCCCAGAGAATGTTATATGCATCCAGAGCAATCATCTTAAATCCCCGAGGACCTTCTGGCCGGTGAGTTCTATGAAAACATCTTCAAGATTGGACTCTCGCATAACTACCTTCTCCGTGCCGGGCAAGTCTTGAATAAACTCGGCAGCTTTTGCCCGGTCCGGGAAATACTTGTATTTTGTGCCGTTCCCATTTGTCTGCATTTCAACGGCGATCATGCCAAGCTTTTGACGCAAATCGATGGGAGTCCCCAGGGCAATGAGCTTGCCGTGATGGATTATTCCCACTTTCTGGCATAATGCCTCGGCCTCTTCGATATAGTGAGTGGTCAGAAAGACGGTGGCACCGTCAGAGTTCATCTTGCGAATGAGATCCCAGACCCTGCGGCGCGTCTGGGCATCCAGGCCCACCGTCGGCTCATCGAGAAAGAGCAGCTTCGGCCTGTGAATCAGGGCCCGGGCGATCATAGCTCTTCTCTTCATGCCACCCGAGACATCATCGATGAGATAGTCGGCATGATCGGACAGCTCCACGTAGTCAAGAAGCTCTGCAATCCTTTCTTTTCGATCCTTTGGAGAAAGATGGTGCAGCCTCGCATGCAGCTCCAGGTTCTCGGCAATGGTCAGATCCCTGTTCAAACTGAGGTGCTGCTGGATTATCCCAAACTCGGATTTTACTTTGGCCGGGTCTTTGGCCAGATCGATGCCATTGATGAGAACCTGGCCGGATGAAGGCTTGGTAAGCGTGGTAAGAATGCGAATGGTGGTGGTCTTGCCCGCACCGTTTGGTCCCAGAAAGCCGAATAGCTCTCCTTTTTCAATCTCCAGATCCAGGCCGTCCACTACTTTTTTTCCGGAATAATCTTTGTTCAGGCCGGATAGTTCTATCATTTTGCTCATTAAAAGGCTCCTAGCAGATGAACTTGAACTCACGTATTCGTCTCGAATAGAAGCCTCTGCTCTCCGTCCACAATGCCGTAGAGCGCATCTGGACTCAGGCCGGATATTGGATAGTACTTCCCGCCTGATGTTTCTGCGATCTCCTGGCAGTAGCCGAGCCTCATGCCCATGAAAGAGCTTTCCACAACCTCGGTATCTATGACAATGGTATGAACCCCAAGCAGCTTGCTCTTCTCTGAGATTTCCATCAGCTCATCCCTGATCTTTCCGCCCATTCCCACATTGGCCCTGCCGTCGGATATGAGAACCATCATAAGTTTTGTCTCCTGGTCCTTTCTTATCTCTCCCTGCAAGAGCTGCAGCCCTCGGGAAAGGCCTGCAGATAGCGGCGTCTTGCCGCCAGTGGGAAGGGCCTGCAGGCGGCTCAAGGCCAGATCAACGCTTGAGCAGGGCGGCAGTATGAGTTCGGCTTCCTTGCCTCTGAAGGCGACCATTCCGATCTTGTCTCTCTTCTGGTAGGAATCCATGAGCAATGAGAGGACAGCGCCTTTGGCGCTCTCCATCCTCTGCATGGCACCCATGGAGCCGCTGGCGTCCACAACAAACAAAACCACTGCGGATGTCTTTCCTACCCTCTCCTTTTCACGGATATCCTCGCTCTTCACCTTGATGGCATTGGGCCCGAATCTGACCTTCTGGTAGGGAGCTGCCGCTCGAATGGTAGCATCGATGGCGATGTCTTTGCCTTCCTGGGGCATCTTCTGGCGCAGGTATCGGCCACGGTTGCGCAGAGCGAGGGTATTCATTCTTCTGCCGCAGGTCTTGTGGCGGGCGATGCGATCTCGCTTGCGGGGCATGTTTATGGCACGAGTATCGATAGGCGTGCCGATCTTGAAGACCTGTTCCTGGGGCTGAGCGGCTTGTGTCTGTTTTGTGTCCTGATTTTCGTCAGGCTCCTGGGGCTGTTGCTCTTGCTGTTTCTGCTGCTTGGGATTTTGATTTTGATTCTGGTGCTGATGTTCGTGCTCGTGCTGATGCTGTTGCATCGACTTCTCCAGCTTATCCTTGTTCAGGGTAGGCGGCTCGAAGGGCCTGCTTCTCATCCTGTGGGCTAAAGCCAGCTCCATGGCCTTCTTGATATCCTCCTCATTGACCTCTGTTCGACCGTCAAAAGCTGCGATGGTCTTGGCTGTCCTGGTGATGACAATCTCGGCCCGGTGCGTCTTGACGCCGAGATCGATACAGGTCGAGGCGACGGAGCGAAGGAGATCGTCGCTCATGCTCACTTGCCGCAGGAGCTTGCGGGCCTGGGATATCTTCGCCTTCATCTCCTCCTGGCTTCCCTGGTTCCTTTCCGCAAATCCGTCTGGATCAGCATCGAAGGCTTCTGCCATCTTGGCGATCTGCATTCTCTGGTCCACGTCCTCAATGCCCACAACGCTCACCTGCAAGCCGAATCTATCCAGAAGCTGAGGCCGGATCTCTCCTTC
>CAYXSJ010000160.1:2576-5922 GCA_964467095.1 uncultured Methanotrichaceae archaeon | reverse complement strand
AGGCCTGGTATAAAAGGTTTATGAGAAAAAATTTCGCGTTGCATAAGTTCAATCAAAATTTTCAAGGACTATTTGAAGACTATTATCATTATTAAGGTGATTAAATGGATGTAGTCAACCAACTAAAGATCGATCCGGGGATGAGTATAAATGACCTGGTAAAGAGAATGAGCCACTGCGGCTTTGGAGCTCGAAGGCTGGCGGAAGCCGTGGCTATTTACGAAAAAATGCTTTCTGGAGATTTTACCAAGTTCTTGACTCTCTCCGGCGCGATGGTTCCGGCTGGAATGAGATGTGTCGTCTCCGATTTAATCAGAAAAGGCCATGTTGATGTACTGGTAATCACGGGAGCAAACCTTGTCCATGACATAATCGAGTCCTTCGGTTGCCACTGCCTGGGCACGGCGGAGACGGATGATGCAGCGCTTCGAGCTGAAGGGAAAAGCCGCATTTATGATGTATTTCTGAGAGACGAGGACTTTGCCGCATTTGAGGAGCTGATGCAAAGAATCATGCCCGATCGACCGGAGACTCTTTCCGGAATAGAGCTGATGAGCATTTTAGGCAGTCAAATCAATGATGAAAGATCCATCCTGCGCTCAGCCTACGAGATGAAGGTTCCCGTCTTCTGTCCGGCGCTGCCCGATTCCATGATCGGCCTGCAGGCATGGATGTTCAGCCAGACAAGAAAGCTTACTGTAGATGCTTTTGCCGATATCAAGGAGATCGTAGACATCTGCTACGAATGCAAGAGAGCGGGAATAGTAATAGTTGGGGGAGGCGTTCCCAAGAACTTCGCCCTGCAGTCCATGCTCGTCACCCCTAATAGCTTCGACCTCGCGATACAGCTCACCACGGACACGCCAGAGAACGGAGGCCTCTCCGGTGCCACCCTCTCTGAGGCAGTCTCTTGGGGCAAGATATCGGAAAAAGCAAGATTCGTCACGGTTTACGGGGATGCGACCATCACCCTACCCATGATGGTAGCGGCTACGATGGAGAGACTGGAGCAGCCGGAAAAATGTTGCCAATAACGGTAATAGATCTACAGGACGGCGCTGCGGACCATCAATTTCGGGATAAAGCTCCTCACTGAGGGCAGGATTTGCTTTGCGCCTGTTATGCATACCCCAGGAACCGAGGAGGTCATGGAAAAGATGGACCAATTGGAGGAAGCATATGAGACCAGCCGCTTGCCGAACTGGCCCGACGAGGATATTTTCCGTGATTTCCTTCTGCGGCTGCGATTGGAGGAGATGGCAAGATGAAGAGAGTGCACTGCGCGAGAGAGCAGATGAAAATGATTAAGTCGTCTTTGTGCCTTTGTGGTGAAGGTGGCAGTAAGCTCCAATCAATCGGATCATATTACGACTAAAATTAAAACGCAAATGAGGGGATCTATATGGAAATAGTTGTAGGCATTAGCGGGGCATCGGGGGTGCAGTACGGCATTCGGCTCTTGCAGATCTTGCGAGAGAAAGGCTGCACCACCCATCTGGTAATAACCGACTCAGCTGCAAAGATCATTGAAATTGAGACAGATTCTCTGCCAAAGGATGTGCAGGATCTGGCCAGCCACGTTTACGCGCCCAGCGATTTTGCCGCACCATTCGCCAGCGGCTCGCATCTCTTCGATGGCATGGTCATCATCCCCTGCAGCATGGGAACGCTCTCGGGAATTGCCTGCGGCTCCTCAGATACGCTCATTACCCGTGCCGCGGACGTCTGCCTCAAAGAGAAAAGAAGGCTGATTATAGTGCCGAGAGAAACTCCCCTGAGCTTAGTAGAGCTGCGCAACATGGTCTCTGCTGCTGAGGCGGGAGCGATTGTTCTGCCGGCCTGCCCGGCCTTCTACTCGAGGCCGCATAGCCTTGATGATCTGGTGGATGTGCTGGTGAGCCGGGTGCTCGATCTTCTGGGAGTAGAGAACGATCTTTGCCGGCGGTGGAAAGGAGACGCTTGAAAGGAAATGCTTATAACCGTTTGAATCAAAGCGATTGGCAAGGTGAATTAAATGAAGTGCGCGCTGTGTCTTGTTGAGAAGGAAACGTTTCCTGTCAAGCTCAATTTGGCTACTATTCACGGCCCAAAGGATGAAATGTTCAATATCTGCAAGGATTGCCTGGATCTGGCACATCAAGCCTATATCGATAAGGATTTCCTGGCTGTCAAGGCGGGATCCGATGCCGCGCCCCATGGAGCGCACGGGGATGCGCATGGAGCACATCACTGATCCTAATTAAATTTTCACATGAAATCGACCTTGAGCGAGGAAAAGGTAAGAGCCATATTTTCCTCCCGCGAGAAAGAATGCGATGTACTGATCGCTCTCTTTGAGATGGCCGTTTCCAACTGGAATGAGATAGAATATGTTCTAGAGGGCAGGCCGCACATGGGAGCAGAGGGATGGCATGCCATCTATGAGCTCTTCTGCAAGTTCAATGAAGAGCATCCGGGAGAGTGCACATTTCCTGGCGGGGTATGGCTTTCCATGGGTTTTACAAAGGACGAGAGCCTGGCCGCGTGGGAAGTGGACTGCTCGGAAATGAAATTCGCTTTTAAGAATGGTGGCAGCTAGAAGCAGGACATGGACAGAAAAGACCTATCATCCTACTACGAGTGGTTTGAAGGCTATGCCAGCCGCGTCCATTGCCCTGATGCAGAGATTGAAAAGAACATTCTTCTCAAGCTTTCTCATACCACTCGAGTCTGCAAGAACATTATTGTAATCGCCGGATCCCTGGGCATGAAAGAAGAGGATTTGGCCCTTGCGCAGGCTCTGGCCCTCTTTCACGATGTGGGCAGATTCGAGCAGCTGAGGATTTTTGGCTCCTTCAATGATAGCACTACTGTAGACCATGCCCTTCTCGGCCTCAAGGTCGTCAACAACTCGAAAGTTATTTCCTGCCTGTCGAAAAGAGAGAGGAACATAATTAGAAAGAGCATCTGGTACCACAACAAGTACCAGATCCCGGTTACTGAAAAAGCGGACGTCATTCTCTTCTCAAAGTTGATCAGGGATGCCGATAAGCTGGACATACTGGGAATTATTGCTGAGCACTTTGAGACGAGAGATCGGCATCCTAACCAGGCACTGGACTTTGGTCTAATTGATGAGCTGGGACTGACTGAAGAAGCAGTCTCGGACATTTTGCAGGGAAAGATGGTGCGGATAGCCGCACTGAAGACTTTGGGCGACATGCGTTTGATGTACTCGAGCTGGATTTTTGACATCAACTTTCCCGCCACACTTGCCTGCATAAAAGAAAGAGGCTATCTGGAAAGGCTGCTGGCCGACCTCTCATCAGAACCGGAAATTTTGCGGGTGAAAGACTTCTTGCAGGCC
>CAYXSJ010000160.1:0-2476 GCA_964467095.1 uncultured Methanotrichaceae archaeon | reverse complement strand
TGCAATAACCGGGGCTCTTTCGTTGATCTTCATTGCCATGATTTATTTGCAGGCAGATGATAAAAATTCCCAGCAAGAGACCTGCAGGCCGGCAAAACCAGGTTTAGCTCGAAAGGAAAAGTATAGAAATAAGAAAAAGAATTGGATTTGAAAAGAACGAAAGGAGATATGGAATGAAAAAATTGATAATTTCAACTCTAATCCTTTTTGCACTGGCATGCGGCTCTCAGTCGCTGGAAGCCATTAAGATCAGCCAGGAAAGCGGTATGACAATCCTGGCCAACTTAACCGACAATGCTGCCAATCAATCGGATATGAATGCCACAATCACCCAGAATCTAACCGACCAGAATCAAACCAATCAGACACAAGCAAATAACAGTGTCAATGATGCTCCTTCGGGCCTATGGAGCTGGGGAAAAATTCCCATCGGCTATGAATTGAATAAAAATGGCATCCTGACCAAATTGGCCGATGAAGAATGGAAACCGAGCATCTGAAGAGGTGCATAAGTCGATGCCGGAGCGCAGAAATGGCACAGGATTGATGCTTCTCGTAGCCGTCATCGCCCTGCTTTTGGGATGGCATTTTTTTTCAGATAGCACATCCACAGGGGAATGGGCTGTATCCGAGCAGGGAATACTGGAGTACAGGGTCGCCATGCCCCAGTACAATCTGAGCCCGCCCGAAAATGACGGCAACACCACACTTTCAGAAGTCCAATTCATGAGTCGTGATGCGAAAACTGCAGCGCTCCTGAGAATTCCCGGGCCGAAGCGTAATGCGAATGCTGATGCAAAGAATAGAAGCATTCCCGGCATTGTGCTCTTGCCCGGAGCCACCGTAACCAAAGAGGGGGAGCAGAAGCTGGCCAGGCATCTGGCAGAGCTGGGATTTGCCAGCATTACTCTTGACCAGAGAAATCTGGGGGCAGTCGATGCAAAAGGAGATCTGCAGATGTTTTTAAAGGGCGTTGAGCCCACGGAGCATAAGATGGTCTATGATGCTCTGGCCGCCGCCGAGATATTGCGCAGCCGGCCCGAGATCGACCAGGGCATTATCTATGCCGGGGAGAGCAATGGAGGCCGCTTTGCCATTATGGCCTGTGCCCTGGACCCGGCTGCCAAAGGCGTTCTGGCCATCAGCACCTGTGGCTACGGAACAGATGCCGCCATTGCCGCCTCGACGGGGGCGCTTGATAGGAATCTGGTCCGATTCTACCGGTCCATCGACCCCGAGACCTACCTGAGCAGGATCGCACCCAGGCCGCTGGTAATGATTCATTCCCGCAATGATACAGTCATATCCTACAATTTGGCAGAGCAGACCTATGCCCGGGGATCGCAACCGAAGAGATTGCACACGGTCGGGTGCGCAACGCACGGATACTGCGCAGAGATGGATGAGGCAATCGAAGAAGAGCTGAAGAGCATGATGCTCGATAATAGTAGCGATAAATCCATATACAAAGAGTTATGAAAATGCTGATAGATGAAAAGGCTCATGGCTTATGTCTCGGGCAGCGTCCAGAAGAGTGGATACCGGGCAAAAGTCGCCGATTTTGCCGGAATGCTGGGACTAAAAGGAACTGTTGAGAATCTTGATGACGGCCGAGTGAAAATAGTAGCTGAAGGGGATG
This sequence comes from uncultured Methanotrichaceae archaeon, assembly GCA_964467095.1. Taxonomy (GTDB): domain Archaea; phylum Halobacteriota; class Methanosarcinia; order Methanotrichales; family Methanotrichaceae; genus Methanothrix. The sequence goes on along the minus strand of CAYXSJ010000160.1, from coordinate 837 downwards.
AGGATAAGCTGAAATGGTTCGAAGAGGCCATAAATATTAAAGAGAATCTAATCCAGGTTTCCTCAGTCGAAAGAGAGTATTCAGAGCCCAGAGGCGATTTTAGCAGATTCTACAAACTCGTAGAGAAAGGGGAGACTGATTCTCGGCTGGATATAGCAGCATCGCATTTAAATAATCTCATTGGAGCAGTAAATAATTTGAATGATAATCTCGGCAGAAAGATGGATGTGATGATAGATCTGCAAAAAGACACCATAAATCTGCAAAAAGAGACGATTAATCTGCAAAAAGACACCATAAATCTACAAAAAGAGACAATGAATCTACAAAGAGAGACAATGAATCTGCAAAAAGAAACCCTCAACTCACAAGAAAACCTGCTGGAAGAGGTCCGAGAATCCAGAAAGGATCTTAAGGGATATTTGGAACAAAGGTTCGAAAAGCTGGAATCTGAAGTTACTGAGATGCAAGCTGCTCTGAGGGTGAAAGGGATTATATAGACTGATCCATATTTTTAATGAAGACGAGCTAGTAACCACAAAAAGTCAACGAATTCGCCCTTTTCCTTGATCACTCCCAACGTCAGTATCTCGATATGCTCAGGAGCTGCAGCTTCCATGCCACAATCAGGATTACAAATAGGGCAATGAGAATCTTAAGAGCCAAAAGATATTCATTTGCCCCAACTATGTTAAAGCCCGAGAGGAAATCTCCATCAATACCTACTGTCGAAATAGTATCACCATTTGTATTACATGCTGTACATAAAGAAATCCTTTTCGATCATCTCAAGCGCGCCCTGAATTCAAGAAGAATATTTGGTTCCACTCTATTTCC
>CAYXSJ010000159.1:0-5961 GCA_964467095.1 uncultured Methanotrichaceae archaeon | reverse complement strand
TGATCTCGTCATAGGACACTACTACTATTTTACATCAAAATTGGCACGCTACCGAACTTTTGGGCAGGACGCCAATCTTCTCATGCAATCGCAACGAACAAGAAAACCCGACAGGGATTGAAACATCTAAAAGGGCTGGAAGACCCTTTTCAAAGAAGCCATCGCAACGAGCAAGAAAACCCGACTTTCTTGGCAGCTTTCCGGCGTTCCGGGGATTTGTGAGGGAGCTTATCTTTCTTGCTTTGCGCTTTGGCAGGGATGAGCCCTGATTCCGTCCTAAAGGCATAAGGGCCCATGAGAGGTACAAGCACGAGTGCTTTGCATCTAATCTAATGGAATTTCTGTTTTTATCATTCTAGCTCTCTGTCGGAGATAGTGGCACCAAGCTCCAGGGATCGAATATGACCCCCTCACTAACATTTGAGCCACCCAGCGCATTTGGACCGGCTGCATCGCCCCACCAGTTCTCTGTGGCGTTGACAGTCTCAATGAGGTTGCTATGCAGGCCGTAGTTCTTGGATATGAGGTTGGTGTTATGAACCTCTACACCACGGATGGCGTTGCTATTGGTGAAGTCTGTGACGTCTACGCTATTTCCATAGGATTTTTTGGCGGATGCCCCGGTGGTGGTGATACTGACACCGTTAATTCTGACATTGGATATGGTTTCTCCCCAGCTCCAGATTGCCACGCCGTTTCCTTCTTCACCAGCGGAGGTGATAGTCCCGCCGTCTATGGTGACGTCATCTATTCTCCCTTCATCTGAAGGTTGCACGAGCACTCCAAAGCTGTTCTCGGCATTGGCGTTAATGATTAGCGAGTTCAATGAGACTTCCGAGATGGATGATCCCGGGCCATCTGCTTTAATGGAAAGTCCAGCTTTTTCGCTGCAGGTGCTTTCTATTGAGATCTTATTCAAAACCACATCTGTTATCGATCTTTGATTGCCGGAAAATATGGTGATCTCATCTGCCCGGCCGCCCTGGTTCACCACAGATAAATCCTCCAAAGTGATGTGGCTTATGTCCTCTGAACCTGATATCTCAATGCCTGCACCAGACTCCATGCCCGGATTCGAACCGCTGAGGTGAATAACTCGCAGGTTCGCTATCACTGAACGATCAACTGCCGAGCTACCTCCAGCCGTGATGGCGATAACAGGATCGAAATCAGATCCATTCATAATAATTGTGTTAGTCTGTGGGTCGCTGCCTTTCCCAGTTCCTCGAAGGTTGATCTGCTTGTTGATCACCAATCTTTCATGATAGATGCCGGGTCCCGCGAGTATCTCATCTCCGGTCCGGAAGGCATCTATAGCCGGCTGTATGCCAAAGGAAGGATTGGCATAGAAGATGGCTTGATCGAATATCTCATCGCCTGTTGTATAGGCGTAGATATCAAGGTCCGCTTCAACCATCCCTCCATTGGAGCTTCTGGTGGATGATGTCAAGCCGGAGGCCTCAGCTCTGCTCTTCAGGACTCCTACAACATGTGAATCGATTGCTGCACCTGCAGAGTCTTTGGCATATGAAGAGATCATGCCGTCAAATGCGGCAGTGGATACTTCCGTGCCCAGCAGATTCACTAAGATCCGACTTGTTTTTTTGTCGTAGTCTCCCTGGCTCCAGGCGGAGATCGTATCTGCGGAGGCGTGGATCTCATCACATGTGTAGGCGCTGCCGGTCCAGGCTTCCTGAACGCTATTCAGGTAGCCATCGGCTAAATCCATGCCGCTTTTCGCTAGATTTCCTGAAGAATCGAGTGCTTTTGAGCTTACAGATCCGGTTGCTCCAGCTACCGATGCATACTGGACTGCTTGGGGTTTGTTCATGGATATTCTTTGGCTGGCGCTGATCGATCCCTGATTGACTGAGCAGCCGACGGATGCACTGCCTCCATTATTGGCTGCAGACACGCTGGCATAACTAGAGAGTCCCGATGCTAGAACATTCTGGGATACTTCCAGGCATCCATTTTTGAGGTTAGCGTTTCCGCTCAATTGCCCAAACTCCTGGGAGGAGAAGCTGGAATGGCTGCTGTAAGCGCCGCTTGTGGCCAGGGTCTGATCCGCTTTATAAATCCCTTTGCCTGAAACCGTCCTGATGTCTGTTATTCCAAATTCGTCAAACGAAGCTGTGGCCGATTCCGTTACAAACACGTTCTCTTCCACGTCGTAGACGCTATCGATTGATGCATACTGGCCTCCTCCACCCTCTGCAGAGAATGAGACCTCTATGCCTGAGCCATAAATCATTGGCAGGATTGCCATGAAGAGCAGTAATTTGGCCATCCGGGTAACTGGAATTCCTCCCGACAAGTTATGTTTTTCATAAATGTATATATTAATCCTTCGCCCAATAATTCTTAAGTTAAATAACTTCGTTAGCAACTAATTAATAGCAACTTATGGATATGACTTTTTATTCAATCATCCTTCTTTTGATACCCGTAAAAATTCTTGGCGAGGGAACTCTTTAAATATCAATGATGAAACCGCTAAATAAATGATAAATCAGGGACAAAAGTCCTGACTTATGCAGAGGATCTGAGAGATGGAGAGATTCACGAAGATAAATCCTAGACTATTCATCGGCGAGCTTCCCGTCGGCGACAGGGGGTGGTGCGCCTATTTGCTTCCTGCAACGACCACATATACCGGTGATACAATAGAGTTGAATTATTCGTTTTATTCACTGAACGGCGTGTATCTCTTCTCCTCCAAGAATCCGCTAAACGACAAGATGAAACCTAATGATCTGATAAAAATTATCCAGAATTTCATGGGCAGAGAGAATCGCGATAGATATCTGCTCTGGTCTAAGGATTTCAGCAACAAGGATGCTATCCAGGGCATTGGATTTAACCTCAGAGGCGATCTGACCGATAACGCCACGGCGACGATATCATCCAGCCTCACATTGCACTGGGCGAAGGGCTGTACCGTCTCATATGATGCAGACAGGAAATGCATATCCATTAAGGGTCAGGGCGGCCAGGAAAAGCCCATGGGCATAGCCAAAGACTATCCCAGTGGCAAGGATTTCATCTTTCAGGAAACGAGGCTGCCCCTTGACGGTGCAGGAAAAGGCTGCTTGGAGCTGGGTTGCCTGGAATTCGATATTGCCATCTCTCTAAATAGCGACTTTGATGAGCTGGACTTTGGCATAAGGTACTTTGCGTATGATCCGCTCAATGAAAAAGTATGCTCGCAGCGCTATCCACTCCTCTGCCCGGCTGATCCTCTTCACTGGCCAGCTGGCCGCGATGTGAGATTGAATGTCCGGATGGACCCGACTAGCAATCTCGATCCCAATCGTAGCTTTTGGGCATTTGCCCGGGCAGATCCTCCAGATCCACCACTTCCGTCCGCCTTCGTTACTACCATGGGCCAAAGGATTCTGCTGACGCCAGTAACTGCCGACTGCCCGAGTTCGTCAGCCCCGGCTCGCATGGTCTTTGCCAGGAAGAGCGACGCACCGGACGATGATTTTTATCTGGCAGCTCAGGGCGACTTCGTCATGACGGTAGTGGAGCCTGCTAGTGATGGGACAACATGCAGCCTGCTTTGCGGCCTGGAGGGGACTGAGTTCGTTGTCTTGTCTTCGGGGAACAGGCTGAGGTTCATAGCCGGTCAGCCTGCTTATGCTGCCGACTTCCCCCTGGACAAGGCATCAGTGCCGAAGAGGGATGAGCTATTGGAGAGCAAGCTTACCACTTCATGGATTACAATCATATCCGGCATTTCCGGCAGCTTTCATTCGCCCTCAAATGATTCTCTTCCTATTCCCAGGTACAATATGCAGCCTGAAGGGGCATCGCTCTATACCGACCCGAAGAATGGCTGTCTCAAATTTTACGAAACAGGTGCAGCCCTTCCCAACAAGAACGATTTCTGCTTCCCAATGGCGCCCTACACCATGCTGCGGATAGATCCTGACAGCTCAATCTTCAGCCAGGTAGGGATCAAAGACTTTGAGTCCAGCATCCTAAGGCCCGCCAGGAAGGGAGAAATATTGAGAGGCCATGATTGGACGGGCGGGACAAACCCCATATCCTGTGCCACTCCCCAGGGCTTTATATTTAAAGTGAAGGATAACGGGAGCTATGCTGAGGTTTGCCTGGCCCAGACGGAGGAAAAAGAGGTAGTATCTTTCATAGACCCGCAGCCCCAGCTTCAGGATGCCCTGCAGACCGACCAGCTCTTCCTTGTGGTGACTGAAAACGCCCTTTTGGGAAAGCTGGTAGATGCGCAATCCGGCAAAGGAGTTACTGGGAGCAAGTTCTACAATGTCATCTCACTGGGTGGCTGGCGCTTCAGGGCGAATGTGCCGGAAATAGGAGTTCCAGACGACTCTGGCGACTACAGAAACGTCATGATCTTCAAGTTCTGCCGGGGAAAGCTCGCAGACCTTGTACAAAGCCCCGGCTGCTGGACCAACCCCGAGGCATTCAATCGCCCGGATCAGCTCTCTTCCATTTCTTCATGGCTGAAGAGCTACATTGAAGATGCGACGGATAACCACAAAACCGACAAGAACTTCGATAAGTTTCAAAAAATCGTCGTTAACGAGAACTGGAACGGAGTTCTCTTCCTGAGGGTTGATATCACCTCTGTGCCAGAGCAGATGTCGGGCATATTATCCGGCATTGACAAAGATAGGCTCTCTGCCCACCATTTGGGGATAGAGATGAATCTGGTGGATGCTTCGCAGGTGATAATGAGGCCCGATTCACTCAGCTCAGCCTTCGGGCTGATATACTATTCATATCCCGGATACGCCGGTGAGTCCATAGCGCCACCCAATGGTGTCGATTATCACTTCCAGGTGCTTACGCTGCAGGCGCTCTTCGAAAGCTCCGCTGTCAAGGACTTTGAGAGCCTGGCCCAGCTCACCATAAACAGGATATTCAACCATACAGTCTTGCGAGCCAGTGACAGCCAGTATAACAGTCTCATGTTTCGAGGCTCCTGCCAGCACGAGAGTGGCAATACCACCTACATTCTGGACATGATCGGTGACAGCTCCCTTTACCTGAGCAGCAGTGTGCTGCGCAGGGTGGAACTGGTCAAAGCCCAGATGAGCACCAGAAGCATAGAGGAGCTGCCGGTGGGACTGGCAGAGGGTGAGGTTTATCAAAGGATAACCTCACGGTTTGATTTCTGGGGATTCATGGACTTCGGCCTCTTAAAGTCGAGAGCCAAAGAGGCTGCAGACTGCATAGAGCCCTCCAAGATCTTCGATATCTTCTCTTTCGGCAGCAGCGACGGCGGAAATGAGCCGAGATCGGGTCTGAGCTTCTCGGGCCTCGGCCTGAACATGACTGATGAGACCACGCCGGGGGCTGTTCCCAGGTTTGCCCAGGACCTCTCCAAGCTGGCCTTTGATATCTCAAAGAGCACTCCCAGGCCTGACAGCATCTACAGCGACTTCTCCCTTGTGCTGGAGGGCCTGATTGGCGGCGACGAAAAGAGCAAACCGGAAGATGCGGGCTATCTGGTGGTGCAGACTGGAAACAGCGGGCCAGATCTCTCCGGCCTATGCGGCCCATGGAGCGGCCTGCAGTTTCGGCTGAACATGGGAACTCCCGGAGAACTGGCAGGCAAGGCCGGCCTGCAGTCGACTTTGCTGATGGCCTGGAGCGATGGAGGGGCGGATGACCCTGAATCCTACAATGCCCTGGTGGGAGTAAAGCTGCCCGGCAGCAGCGGAGTGAGCCTCTTTGATATCCAGGGGATACTCAAGCTCTCCATTGGCGATGTCAGGCTGATTTGCGTTGATGCAAAGGATCAGGGCGGCAAAGAGAGAAGGTCCTTCATGCTGGTGCTCACTGAAATTGCCCTCAAGGTACTGGGGCTTTTAAAGATTCCGCCGACTGGGGCTACGAGCTTCTATCTCTTCGGCAATCCCAATGCCGGAGGAAAGGCCAGTGAGCTGGGATGGTACGCGATATACAATAAGA
>CAYXSJ010000158.1:0-5975 GCA_964467095.1 uncultured Methanotrichaceae archaeon | reverse complement strand
TACAGTCTGTGGCTAAAGCCTAGATGCCCGCCAATTCATTGGTGGGAGTAGTCACTTTAAATCTTGCGCCTGGATGGCCCTTTTAGAGGGGGTCTCTTCGCCAACCATTCGAATGTAAATGAGTATTTAAACTCTGGCGAAATGCCAAATACAATCAACATCAAGTGGAATAATCATACTTGAATCGATAAATTAGGAGATATCAAATGAAAATTGAGCATATTCATAAAGACAAAACAAGAAGGCAAATAGAACGAAAATAAATGATTTGAAATGCCATGAAAGCCTTATTAATAAGATAAGGAGAAGCACGCTTTATGAGAATTAACAACCAAGCCAAAGTCGGGCTGGTAACCGTTGTCTGTCTCCTTTGCCAGGGTTATATTTTCTCTTTCATCCTGGGAGTGGAGCCCCATCCCATGATATCCTTTGTCCCGCTTATCCCCTATATTGCCTACATTTATGCTCGCGGAAGCAGAACATGGTATTTCAATAGGCCTCTTTACTGGATGGCAGCGATAATCGTTCTGACTGCGCTGGATATAATGCCCTATGCCCTGGCTGCGGAGTGATAGCATCAGTCATCATTTATCAATACACCACAGGAGAATAATCGTTAATTTTAAGGAAAAAAAAGAGCTAGAAGAGGGCTAAACCCTCATCGTCTTTTACTAGCGCTGCCTACTGGCTCATTATCTCGTAGGTATCTTTGTGCGGGTTGATGAGCAGCCTTTCTGCAATCTCCCTGGCTGCCACCTCCGCTTCCGGTTTCAGCGTTTTGAAGTACAGCTTCCAGATGGTAGCCTTCTTCACATCCACCACATTCTCAAAGCCCAGGCGGCTTCTCAGCCGCTCCCGGGTGGAGATGGCCTCGCCGTCCTCGATATGCAATGCAACCTTGACCGGCACGTAGCCCTCCTCAAACCTCAGCTCATCAATAAGAACTATGTGGCTCTCCTTGTTCTCGTTGACCAGCTCCCTGGCAAAGCTCTTGGCCAGATCCTCTGGATCGCCTGAATCAACCTCGATGGAAAACAAGCGCTCCTTCTTGACATCGGCCAGGACGTTACCATAGCCCAGACGCCGGATAAGCGTGTTCTTGACCGTAGCCGCTTCGGCATCGGGGATCTTCAGCCAGACACGCAGATTGATCTTCTGGCTCATGCGTTCACCTCGATGTAGCGTTTCATGGATTCGAAGACTCTTCTGCCGGGACCGGGCTCATCCGGCCGCTGCTTTCTCGGATCGAAAGCGGGAAGCTGCCAGGCGAAAAAGGCTCTCTCCGGATGGGGCATCATGCCCAGGACGTTTCCCTGCTCATTGCAAATGGCGGCTATGCTCTCTGTGCTGCCGTTGACATTGAAGGGAAACTCGTTAATGATCCGCCCGTTCTTGTCGCAGTATCGGAAGACTACCTGGCCCTCTTCGTTAAGCTTTTTCATGAGACCCTGCGTGGTAGTAACCAGATTTCCTTCGCCGTGGGCGATGGGGATCTTGAGCAGCGCTCCTCTCTCGATGGCAAAGGAGCCGCTGCATCTTTTTGAAGGCGCGTCATGCCGGAGATTGACCCAGTCGCAATAGTAGCCCCGCCGCACAATCTTTCCCTGGGAGACCATCACGTTTTGGGCCAGAGCCATGTCAACCTTTCCGACGCCCTTTCCACCGCCATTAACGCTGCCGGGAAGAAGGCCCGTCTCCACCAGAATCTGAAATCCATTGCAGATTCCGATGATGGGCTTTCCCTTGCCTGCCTCTTCCTTCAGGGCGCTCATGACCGGCTCTTTGGAGGCTATAACTCCAGCACGAAGCCGGTCCTGATAGGAGAAGCCACCAGGTATCACAAATCCGTCAAAGCCGGATAATTCCCCAGCGGGCCGGTTCCAGCGAAAGAGCTCGCCGTCCATGCCCACCGTCTTCACAGCCACCAGAGTCTCAAACTCGCAGTTCGTTCCAGGAAACTGCAAAACCGCGATCTTCATCTCATCGCCTCCACCAGGCCTGCAGTCCAAGCATTCCTCGCCTGCTCCAGGTCCAGATCGGCCACAGCCACAGTCGCACCTGCTCTTGACATCACAATCCGTCTCTTGCTTGTTACCTGACCTATTTGCATCGGCTCCAGGTTGTAGCTACCGAAAAGCTCCACCAGCCGGCCCTCTTTGCCGGGTTTTGCCTCCAGGACAAAGCCGGAGGATTCAGAGAACAGCAGCTTATCCGTCCTCATGCCAATGTCGCCGCCCTGTACTTTGTCCAGGTCCAGCTCAACTCCGAATTTGGCAGGCCGGGTGAGGGCCATCTCGGCCACGCTTGCCGCCAGGCCGCCGTTGGATATGTCGTGGGCCGCTGCGAGCAGGCCCTCCTCGATGGCGTCGATGACGGCGTAGATCATGCTCCTCTCCAGATCGAAGCGAACGATGGGCACGTTGGCTCCCGCAACTCCGAAAATGGTTCGGTAGTACTCGGAGCCGCCCAGCTCGTCAAACCTGGGCCCGATCAGGAAGAGTTTGTCGCCGGCTGCCTTCAGCTCCATGGTGATGGCTTTGCTAAAGTCCTTCATGATGCCCACGCAGGCTATCACTGGTGATGGGTCGACCGATCCCTGGGGCGATTCGTTGTAGAAGCTGACGTTCCCTGATACTATGGGGACAGGCTGCTGCTGGCTTTCGTAACCCTTGAGATAGAGCTTCTTGCAGGACTCAGCCAGGCCCTTAACTCCCTCCCGGAACTCCCAGAAAGCTTCCGGTTTTTCGGGGTTGCCATAATTCAGGCAATCGGTCAGTGTGGAGGGAACAGCTCCGATGGCTGCCACATTTCGCATGGCTTCGGCTACAGCCGTTGCTCCTCCCCAGTAGGGGCTGATGCGCCCGTAAAAGGGATTGCTATCCACTGCCAGGGCCACGCCAAACTTTTCGCCCCGCACCGGTGCGATCAGGCCGGCGTCCGCCTCTCCCGGCCGGATTACGGCATTGCCCATGACTTCGGTATCATAGTAACGGTAGACGTGCTCTCGTGAGGCTATGTTGGGCGACCTCAGGATCTTGAGCAGCACCTCGTTGTAGTCAGCAGGTTCATCCACCTGCGGCTCGGCCAGGCTGGTTATGCGCTCCTTTTCTTCACGCTGGTAGCGGATGCCTCCAGTCAGGTGCTGGATGGGAACATCGCATACCATCTCGCCCTTATACTGGACAGTGAAGCGATCGCCGGTATTGATCTTTCCCACAACGCTGGCCCTTGCGCCCTCGTAGACATTGGGCAGGTCCCAGTCCTCGTTGTAGATCTTGAGAATCTTCTCGCGCAGTTCCGGCGGCGAGACGATCAGGAAGCGCTCCTGGGTCTCGGCGATGCTCAGCACCTCCGGGGGAAAGTCTGCGGCCTTGTGCATGTCATCCAGGTTGATCTCCATGCCAAAGCCCCCGGCTGAGCCCATCTCAGATGTGGCGCAGGTGAAGCCGCCGCCGCCCAGATCCTTGAAGCCGATCTCGATTCCTTCTTCTCGCACCAGCCGGAAGAGATCGTCGTTGGCCTTGAAGAGAACGTTTTTCAGGAAGGGGTCGGGAATTTGCACAGCGCCGCGGTTGGTCTCCTCATCCTCCTCGCGCAGGGCTTCCGAGGCGAAGGTGACGCCGCCCAGGCCGCTGGCGTCGGTTGGCTTGCCGATGAGGATTACATCGTAGCCTTTCTCCCCTGCCAGGGGAGGAGCCCGGGAGCGAATGATCTGGTCGCGCCGGACTATGCCCAGCGACACGACGTTGACCAGGCAGTTGTCATCGAAGCTCTCATTGAAGACGATATCTCCGCCCATGTTGGGAACGCCGAGAGCGTTGCCGTACTGCCAGATTCCGTCCACCACGCCCTCTGCCACCCAGCGCACCTTGTTGGCCTTGGGGCCGTAGGGATTGCCGAAGCGCAGGGGGTCGGCGGTAGCGACCACGGTCGCTCCCATGCAGTTCACGTCACGGACGATTCCACCGATGCCGGTAGCTGCGCCCTCGTTGGGCAGGATTTGGCTTGGGTGGTTGTGGCTCTCGTGGGAGATGACGACGCACCATTTGTCGTCGATGGCCACGATTCCGGAGTCTTCTACAGGGCCCATGACCACATTGGGGCCATCGGAGGGAAGGAATTCTTTGAGGGTGGCGCGGGAGCTCTTGTAGGAGCAGTGCTCGGACCACATAGCATCATAGCAGAATAATTCGGTGAGGGTGGGATCGCGGCCCAGCACCTCGGCAATGGAGCGCGCCTCGGGGACGGACATGCCTATGCCCGCGGCGCGCAAACTGGCCTCCACTTCAGGATCGGAAAGACCGATTATCTTCAATTCGGAAACACCTCTGATTAGCTATGCCTATCCATACGTAGTGCATTATGAATTTATCGATCCGGGTGGAAAGAATAAGGGTTATGAAAAGGTATGAAATGGGGGGAAAGTGGTTTGCTGCACGATTATGGTCTTAGCTGGAAAGATCCGGCAAAAATTTTGCGGCTCACGAGAGTGAGGGATGAGTTGAGTGGGAATAAGCGCAAAAAAGAGGTAAAAATAAATAGCTATAACTGTTTTCGTGGCCCTGTCTCTGATGAAAACTGTTTCAGCCACAAGTCCGGCAACAGTTCGTGGTGGAGCCCTGCTTTCATCTCACGATTTAATATGCGCACGTCTTGGCAAAGTTATTAGCAGCATAGCAAGAGAAAGAATAAAGGAAATCGCCGAAGGCCATCCAGTTTCAACAGAACACCTCGTAAGGAATTCTAACAGAATAAATTTTGATGAATTATATTCATATAAGCAAGGTCTCGACTCGTCTCGATCTGAACATGTCGATGAAATGCTAAAAAGGGTAATAGGAGATATTCTGATAGAGATGCACTTGATCTAATAAAGAGATTATCCATTTTAAATATGGAGATAGATAATAATATTAGTTTAGAATGCATCAAGAGATTGTATCCACAATCATTTAATAAATTAATCGCAGACTTAATAGATACGGGCATGCTTAATAAAAAAGAAGAACAAGAAGGCATATATCAGTTTTCCTACCACCATATTCAGAATGTACTGGCTCAAGATGATGAGAACTATCATAAATGGGCAATAGAGTATTATAAATATAAGCCAGAAATAAAAAATGAAGATAAAGTAGAGATTCTTTTTCACAGGAGCCTATGCGGTACCAAAGGGCCATTTATAAATGATTTTCTCAAATTAACAGAAGAACTTGAACCGACCGATTATGGCTTTAAGAGGCTAATTGATGTAGGCGAGCAAATAAGATCTCGCTTTTCTTCGGGGTCCAAATTAAAAGCGGAATTATTGCTAAAATTAGGTTATATATAGGGAAGTTTATATAGAATAGACAATTCAGAAAAATGTACTCAAGAGGCTTTAAGCATATATAAAAAGTTACTATTAAGAAATAAAAACCCAGAATACTTTTTAAAAAAAAATGGCATTGGCCTATCATTCATTGGCAACATTTATTCAAATATAGGTAAATTTGAGGAAGCTGAAAAGGCATACAATGATTCATTAAATAATTATTATCTATTAAGTAGAGATAACAAAGATAGCTTGGCGAATATTGCAAGAGTTCATCTAAATAAAGGATTGCTTTTCTCAAGGGCTAAAAAATATGAAGAATCCGCGAAAGAATTCGAAAAGACGATCAAGCTATATGATACCCTAGATAAGAAAAGCCCTAAGAATCAATCGATTATTGTGCATGCCTATATTGGCATAGGAAGATTGCTAATCGATAGCGGTAAAACCGAAGATGGAATGAGTACCTTAAAAAGCATATGCAATCAGGCAACTCTGCCGCCCGGCTTGAAATCTTCTTGTTTGTTCGGCTTGGGAAAAGGTTTTGAAAATCTACAGAGTCCCAGAGAAGCTGCCAAATATTATTTATTAGCCGCTGCAAATGAATTTATTTTATTTGAAAAAGGCTCTTCAGTGCTTCATAATATAGTTAATTATCTGG
>CAYXSJ010000157.1:0-6080 GCA_964467095.1 uncultured Methanotrichaceae archaeon | reverse complement strand
AGGAGGAAAGAGAAGAGGAAGAGGAGACGCTGCAAGCCAAATCATTGGTTCAGCGCGTGGGCCCGGAGGGCGGAGACGCGGTGCCCCAACTGGAGCAGTCCCTTGTGCAGGCCAGGGGAAACGGCAGGCCGCTGGCCGAGGGCTTCAGGGGAAGGATGGAAAGCGCTTTCGGGGCCGATTTCAGCTCGGTGAGAATCCACTCTGATGAGCAGTCGGACAGGCTTAGCCGCTCCATCCAGGCGCGGGCCTTTACGAGAGGGCATGACATCTTCCTCAGGCAGGGGGAGTATCAGCCTGCCAGCGCCGGTGGGCAGAGGCTGCTGGCGCACGAGCTGACGCATGTGGTGCAACAGAATAGTGGGGCGGTGCAGCGGGCGCAGATGCAGGGACGAGTGACGCCCCACGCTGCAGGCCAAAGGGATACCGGGACTCCGAAAACCATAATGCTACCTGCTTTGCAACTATTTTCTCCAGCAGTTCAGCGCAGTCCTTTGGCAGGCAAGGCGGTGATCCAGCGCAAGACGGTCGCTGAACTTGATGCGGAAGCACAGCCAAGGCTGGGCCATGCGGCAAACCTGGATCAAATCCGCCAGAACAATGCGACCATGACCATTGGCGCAACGCATACCGGCGATATGTACCACCTCAAAGCAGCCAAGGCGATATTCCCAGAATTGAATACCTTGATTTGGAACGTGAACCCTGTGAACGGCGATGCAACTGTCGACAGTGCATTCACCATCGGGAGTTACATGAATGACCAGCCCAAAACCTATTACACGAATTGGGAAAAACCGGGCGGAAATAAGCCGAGTAATGATCAACTCCGGAATGTAACCCGAGGTATTCCCATTGCCTGGAGAAAGTGGGTAGAAGAAGGCACGGTTACTTCGCTGATCATGTACGCCAGTATGAATTCCGCGGACGTCGGTGCTACCGAACGTGGTTTGATGGAAGTGGGGACTGCCCCGATCGGTGGTTTTGCTGATGAGATCCGCTTTAATCAGGCCTTAATCTTCCATGGATTCAGACGAAATGAGACATATGTCCTGGTTAATTTCCGTGAATCCGGGCATTTGGTCGGCGTCCACCCGGCCCTGGATACCGGGCGAACAGGTTACGACGAGATCATTGCCCAGGTCCGGGATCGAATTCCCGGGGCACAAGTTGTGCCGATGGGTGAAATATTACCCGCGGGAGGCGGTCCTTTCCCGGCAAACCTGGTGAACTATTGGACATGGCCCTGTTGTGTTGGTGATCGTAAAAAACAGGCCGGCATGCTGCGATACCTGAAGGAGAATTTCACAGTTTTGGGCGCTGTCGGCATGCGCAGCGGGATCATGGACATGCTGGTATTTGCTGGGATACCCATTATTTCCATCGATATCAGCCCCGCAAAGCCTGGCCAAACCAGTCTTGGTTGGGAACGCGGGTCTAAACTGGAGTTCGCCCTGGGGCCCCGTTACGGCCGTTCGTTCATCGAGCATGGCCGTGCCGAGGAACAAGGTCAGGTTGCAGGCTGGACCGGCAGTTTCCACGAGGCTGACAGGGCAACGATCGGGGCTTCGATAGGCACCTATTTCGGTCAGGGGGGCGGAGAGCAACTGGCCGCCGATTACAAAGACCCATCCCACCCATTGTCCGCAGTGAAACTGGATGCATTGATCACAAGGTTGACCGGCTCTGCACCGAATCACGGAGGGCCCCTGGTTCCGCCGAGGAGGGCCATTCCGCAGACAGATCGCACTTATATGAAGAGGATCAAAGATCTATTGAATAAAAATTACACAAGGGTGCCTAATGGCGAGAGCTACCTTGCTATCATTGAACATCTTCTGAGGTATGCCCAAAGATGAATACCTTGGCATCAGGTTAATGACTTTCGGAAAATACAGATCCAGGTTAGTTAGCAGCTTTTAAGGTCGAGTTCGCGGACGGTTCGTCGACAAAGCTGCCGCTTGTCGACGCTCTCCACGCGCTCTCGTGCCCGATTCGAGTCGTTTCTGCCGCTTTCACTCCGAAGCGACGATTTCCTGGCACACCGCGCCCCCACCCGGAAGTCAAACGTTCTTGATCGCTGATCGCCGGAAGACTACCGTCCAGCCGGCTCTCGCGGCATTGCCCGACAATGCGTGCCACAGTGGATCCGCAGGCAGTAGTTCCGTGCGGAAAAACCGCTTCGAGCTCGCCCGCGACGAAACGCTTCCGCGCGTCATCGTAGTCCTTGATCCACTGTGCCTGATTCTGTGTACGAAACGAAAACACAGGCAGGTAATGGTTCACTTTGAATCCGAGAATCTTGGGGAATGAAATGAAAAGGACAGGCAAAATTCATTGACAAGCGGGAGAGAACTCTGCAAGTTGCGGCTTAACTCAATACCTTCGCAGGAAATCGATACGATGACGATCGCACGCAGGCAGTTGGTGGATGCCAGCTTGACGCGTTATTACCACTGCATTTGGCGATGTGCGCGAGGGCGTTTCTGTGTGGAGAAGGCTTTGAGCATCGCAAACAATGGATTGAAGACCAACTGGTATAGATGGCGGCCAATTTTGCAGTTTCTTTTTGCGGCTTTAGCATGATGGGCAACTTTCTCCATGTTTTATGCAGACTAGATCCGGATGTGGCGAAGCATCGGTCGGATGAAGAAGGTAGTGCGTCGCTTGATTGCCGTTTATCCGCCGCGTACACTGGACATGGATGATGCCAAGACGCTGCAAATGTGAGTCGATCATGACGCGCAGGATTCGACGAAAATCGCCAAGTATCTGCAAATGCTCCCAACGCTGGGCTGGTTTATGAAGCACACAAGTAACTGCTGGCCCGGATGGTGAACAAGGAGTATGACTGCAAGGTGATGCACGATTTGGGAACCGTTTTAGATACCTGAAGCACTCAACCCAGACACTTGGAGGAAACGAAGCCTTTTAGATGGACAGAGCGATATCCTGTCATGATTGCTTCTTGATATGCTCTTTTGCATGTCTCATCTTGGTTAATGATAAAGTTCATTATTGATGGTGCTTGTCGTGACTTCTATAACCTATTTCTCCCAAAATTCCAGATAGAAGGTGAGTCTAAATGATAGTAGTAGTCTCGGATGTCCACCTCGGCAGCGATGTGGGCAGGAAAAGCCGGGGAACAGGCCACGCAAGCGATGACCTGGACCTCGATCCCCTCTTCCAGACCTTCATGGGGCATATCGGCAAGGAGTACCTCCACACCGGGGAGGATAGGCTGATCCTTCTCGGCGATATCTTCGATTTTTGGAGAAAGGATGCGGGAGAAGTCCTGATTAAGAATCATGAAGCAGTCTCCAAGATGAAGGAAATCTCCCAAAGGTCTATGGTCAACTATGTGGTCGGAAATCATGATTACTCCATAAGGGATATGTGGGAAAAAGCCGGCACAAAAAGCTTATTTCACAGCATGGACAGGAGCTTGCACCTGGAAATAGACGGCGAGCCCTTCACATTTATCCACGGCCATCAGCTCGAGGTCCTGGCAAATCCCTACAACAAGAGCGAAAAGCTCTACAACTCCATCTCCGAACTCCTCTGCGACACTGCCGGAGTCACAAGATCGACGGCAGGCGCTCTGTGGTCCTTCATAGATTCGGAAGCCCATCGGGACTACATGAAGTCGATGAAAAAGCCTGCCACAGAGAGGCTAATAGGCAAGCACAACGCCATTGACGCTGTGGAAAGCCTGGCCCAGTCCAAGTCAAGGACGATCTACACAGGGTCAAACAGCTGGCTGGTCTACGGCCACACCCACAGAGGGTACGTGGATGAAGCAACCAGGACGGCCAATACGGGCTCCTGGGGAAGGAACGGCGATGAATCCCTCCTCGACTGTATGATAATAGAGAATGGAAGGCCCAAGCTGACCAGCTACGAAATCTGAGACATCTTGATATTTATTTGAGCTCCTTATTATTGAAGTTGGCCGATGGAAATCCAAAAATGAATCCGGAAATGATCTGAAAGTGGCTATGGTGAAAGGCAATGAAAGAATTCACGGCTGCGAATCTTGGGAAGCATGGGATTTCATCCTTGCATGGAAATGCTGCCGGTTCAGCCAAAACAAAGCTGCAGCCGAATGCTAATATTGATCGATCAAATGGGCTTTCTCTGCAAAGGGAGTGCCTGGGCTGGCGCACATCGCTTGCCAGCCTCTCTGCAAAGCTGCCGTCGGCTCCGCCTCTCGCTGCCCCCTCTGCCGGTCTGCCGCTGCAAAGAAGCCTGGCTCTGCCGGTGCGGGGGGTGCAGGCGAAGCTGGTGGTCGGGCCTGCAGATGATGAGTACGAAAGGGAGGCGGATCGGGTAGCAGAGCAGGCGGTAAGCATGCCGGATGCTTCGGTGCAGCGACAAGACGATGATGAAGAAGAAGAGGAAAAGATCCAGCCTAAGCCGCTGGCCGGGCAGATCAGGCCATTGATCCAAAGGCAGTCCGAGCCGGAAGAAGAGGAGGAAGAGATCCAGGCAAAGCCGCTGGTCCATCAGATCACGCCGTTGATCCAAAAGCAGTCCGAGCCGGAAGAAGAGGAAGAAGAACCGGTTCAGGCCAAACGCCCAGACGGTTTGGTCCGGAGGCAGGAGGGAAGAGAAGAGGACGAGGAGACGCTGCAAGCCAAATCGTTGATTCAGCGCATGGGCTCGAAGGGCGGAGATGCCGGGCCTGACCTGGAGCAATCCCTTGCCCAGGCCCGGGGAAGCGGCAGGTCGCTGGAAGGCGGGGTGAGAGGCAGAATGGAGAGATCTTTCGGGGTCGATTTCGGCTCGGTAAGAATTCACTCCGATGCACATGCGGATGGGCTGAACCGATCCATCCAGGCACGGGCCTTCACCACCGGGCAGGACGTTTTCCTCAGGCAGGGAGAGTACCGGCCCGGAAGTTCCGAAGGGCAGAGACTTTTGGCGCACGAGCTGACGCACGTTGTGCAGCAGAACGGTGGTGAGGTGCAGCGGGCGCAGGGGCTGGTGAAGCCGACTGGCGAAGTGAGTGGGTCGCCGTTGAATGATAGCCGAACGTTAGAATCAGAGGCGGATTCGGTGGGGCAAAAGGCGTTACAGAAGTATGTTCAAGTGGAGAAAACAGAAGAGGATAAAAGTAGTGCTGCTGCGAATTCTGTAGCTCAGAAGAAAAGCATAAAACAAAGTCTTGGATTTTTAGACAACCCCTTGGAAGCCATTCAGTTGAGAAAACTGCAGTCAATTCCTGTTAATAATACTGCACAGCGTCAACCCATCCAGAGAATAGCAAATTATTCTACCTTAGAGGAGCCAATGATTCGAATGTCGGATTATGGAGGAGATACTAAAGCCGTTGTCCAAAGAAATAAGAAGGGCGCTGCTGTCGGTGCTGTCGCTGGAGCTGGAATTGGTGCTTTAGGACTTTTTGCGGGTCCAATTGTTGGAGGAATTACAACTGCGATTGGAGCAGGTATAGGAGGGGTGGTTGGGCACTTCGCAACAAAGAAGGATGTTGCCACTATAGCAAGAAACGCTCTCAATGTGGACAACAATGACTATAGATAGCTATCCGCGAAGATGTGTTGGGATGCGGTAGGCTATTGCGGATATTTAGCAGGTCTTACATCTAGTGAAAATGGAGGTGGTAAAAATATTATAACAAGTGCGGCAGATATTGTAAACAGCTCTAATAATATTACTATCGGACATATTATTGGTTTTTTTGAAAACGGGGATTTGAAGCACGCTATGATTTCGTTAGGAAGTGGCGAAGCTGCAGGAAATAAAAACGATTGTATGGGATTTGGTCACTCGGTTGGATGGGAGAAGATAAATCTACCTGAAGTCAATCGAGAAGACGGAACATTTATACCTAACGGACAGACTCGAACAATCGTCATGAGACATAAATCGTTTTAGTGACAGAGGAAGGTGCCAAAAGCGTCAGTCTTACCCTCAAACAGTGCATCATCCATATCAGGACAGAAATACTTAAATTTATAGACTTGTAATACTTAGTATCATGGGCCTATTCATCAACAGGGACGAAGAACTTGCCTTCCTTGAATCCGAATATGCAAAGGATTCATCATCGCTTGTAATAA
>CAYXSJ010000156.1:1772-6083 GCA_964467095.1 uncultured Methanotrichaceae archaeon | reverse complement strand
GGAGTTTTTATTTCCGCTTGCCCACCAATAGGTTTAGGGGAAGTAATTCCCGAAAGATTAAATAAATGGTTATATGATAATCAATTAACACGAAATATGATTCATTGGGTTAATTATGAAGCATTAAAACGTTGGTTTCCTAGAGCCGATTGTGATACTTTTTTAAAAAGAATAAGGAAGGCGTTAAGATGAATAAATGGGATAGCGCCTTTTATTCATGGGCATTAATCGCTGGAATTGTTTGGGTTGTTTACGTCTTGATAAGGATGGGACAAACATGGAAATAATCGCCACCTGTAAAAAGTGCGGGGGGGTCTTACATAAGCAATTATTCCAAACGGAAAACCCTAACCTTCTGGAAATGGTTTTAACCTGTTCCACCTGTTACCCTGACCGCCCGGTTTTCATGGGTGATATGATCTTACAGGTTTACATTGGGGGACCTAAAACTTTTTTGTCGGGGAATGTGGGGAATTTAAAATGAAATGTTTTCCTGACGAAAAGCATGAAGAGTTTCTAACTTGTCAAGATTGTGGGATAACGTCAGGAGATGTAGAAAAAACGATATGTCCTTACGACCAAGACATAAACGGTATAGAAACGGAAATTATTGTTTGTTCGGAATGTTTATATCAAAGGGGAATGGACATTTAAACGATAACGGAAGCCTTGGCCATACTCAACCCGGCCACTAATTGTTTTTCATTGATATACAACCGGGCGGGTATTCTCCCATTTTCTTGAATGCAAACCGCCTTCATCATTTCCAACAAATACAGGTTGAACATGATCGGACTGTTTTCATCCCTGTCCGGTAGGAAACCCATTGTCTTTGCCATTTCCCGTCCGTATCCCCCGGCTACCGCTCCGGGGTTGTCATAAACAGGGGCGTACCTATCCCCGAATTTGGCTAACGTATTAATCCCGTACTTCTTTTGATAATTTAAAATAACGATACCTAAGGCCCGTAACCCATGATTCATTGTATCGAATTTACAAAAACCCTTTTCATCCTTCCCCACCAATCCTACCCATTGGGAACCGTCATATTTGATATTGCCCGGATTGTTATTTCTTAATCCCCTGGTTTTACCGGGCATAGTAACCCCCAATAAGATGATACCCCCCGCAATAAAAGCCAAGGGCCAATTAGTGCGGGGGGTCATGCTGTTACTTCTTATTCGGTTTAATCATATTGGCGATACTAGACAAAATGAACGACCCAACGAAAAGCCCGATAACCTTGGGATTGGTTTCCTGTCCGGTCAAATACAACCCGCCCCCGGCCATTAATCCGTCTTTCAAGATTTTAAGCAAAGCCTTTTTCCAATTCATTACAACCCTTTCACTTGAAGTACAGTCCACTTAATAGGAGGAACAACCCACCAATCGCCCACTTAATAAACTTATTACTAACTACCAATTCGGTTAGGGTATCATGTGTGACATGGAATTGTTTATCCAAAAATTCCAGACGTTGCATTAATTCTTTTATGCTTTGTGGCGTCATGAAAGCATGGCCCCCGCCAGTAATACCCACTTCAGCCAATCGTTCTTATCGGCTACCGGAACCGCTCCGCCCCCACCACCGGGCGTCACGCTAGGGGCTTCCGGGTTTCCGGTTCCCGTGACGGGCGCCGTGTTGATAACTCCATACCCGACAGGAACGCCTAAGGCATCCCATTCCTGCATTAATTGATAACCCCAACCCAACAGACGGGTAAATTCTTGTGTCAAATAATTGGGCCGTAGATAGACGGGTAGGTGGTCTGAATTTGAATAAGCCACTCCCAATTGAGATTCAATAGAAGACCATTGTCCGGGGTAACGCGCCTCAATTTTTGCTTGATTCAATCCCATTTCGGTCATTACTTGGGCGGGTGGGGGATAATTGCGGCTAGAAGCCTTACCCGACCAATCAGCCGATAAGGCGTTAATAATGGTTTTCAAACCCGTGGTATCCATGGTTTCGGACCCGGTGATAGTTTCGGTCATGATTATTTATCCTTCCAGGGTTTTGTTTTCAACAATAACCATAAAGCCCCGATACCCAAGGCGCCGTAACCGATGGATTTGTAGTAATTGGCTAGACCATTCCAAAAATCACTAACGTCCTTCGTGGTTTTGTCGATAGTTTCCGTGGTTTTAATGACTGTTTCGATACCGATTGATAATATTGAATCAAGCGTTGATTTAGGGAGTAATTTAGTACCCATCAAATTGGTATTGGATTGTTGAATAAGGGTTGCGTCATTCCATATACAATAAGAAAGATTAAATCCTCCTGTTATAAATACACAACCAACCAATGCTTTTTTGGGCGTAGTTTCCAAACATTGTCTGGCAAATGATAGAACGGTTTCCGCAAAATCGGCGGTTTGGGTTGTGGTATTCCGGTATTTGAAAGAAACGGTTGTATATATCCCGTTCTTCGAATAACCGGACGGCAGGAGAACCATTTTATTTCCTTGTTACAATATATGCCCCAATTAAGAGGGCAACCCCACCTAAAATGTAGGGCATGTTTCCTTGGTTAATCCCGGTTCCGGTAGGATTGACCGGGCTAATGGGCGCTACGGGGGGTTTAGGCGTGGTATTGGGGGCGATAATATCCGTCTTTATCTTGTTAATGATTCCCCCGACCGAATCAATGACCCCATAGATTTTATCCAGGGTAGACGGGTCTTTTACTGTGGAAGTTTCAGGCATGTTAATCCGTTCCTAATTCCACCCAATAACCGAATGGGTGTTTATGTTTTTCCTTCACTATCAACACATTAACCACAAGACTTACCAGACAACCCGAAAGAACGGCGGCGAAATGTTTAGGGTGCCTTTTTATTTCACTATATTCATTCAAGAAACCCATAGAACCGGATAGGAGACAACCTAGTGTTTCAGACCCGGTTAAATCACTGTAGGTGTCTTGAATCATGTAACCCGTTCCCAGGTGGGCTACGGTTGAATTGTCCAAAGTCTTCCCCGCTCCCGTCATGGGGAGTAACAGGAGCAGGAGAAGGGGGAGTAGGCTCATTAGTATTTTGGTTGAATGTAAAAGAATTGGGGTGAAGGGGTTACACCGGGCGTGGGAGTTATATTATCAGCTGCTACGGAAAGATAGTGGCAGTTATTTAATACTAAACTTTGATTTCCAACACCCGTCCCTTGTGTAAGTAAAGAAGATTGACCAGCAACCACACCTCCATAGATTTGATAAGTAATTGCGGCGTTTAGACCGGACGGCTTCGGGAAACCGAAAATCGAAATAGAGCTTGGAACATACGGAAAAGTTACTGAAGCCGATGATTTCCACCCTCCATCCCCCCAAGTCGAAATGCTAACCAAATAAGGAGAAAATTCCTGGTTTATTATTACAGCATACGGGGTCGGTGTCATTGTCGGGCTCGGCGTCATGCTCGGAACCCAAGTAGGGGTTTCAGTTAATTTTAACCAAACACTTAAATCAGCCTGTTCCATATTTTCGGGCGTCAACGTGTTGGTTTTAGTGACGGTGGGCGTATTCGTATAAACGGGCGTATCCGTATAAACGGGAGTGTTGGAGGGGGTGGTTGACAAAAGAATTCCGTGGGTACCCGTCATTGACGGAGAAGGCGTCATGGTGATAGACGGCGTAGTAGTAATAGTGGGGGTTAAGGTTTGGGTTTTAGTAGTGGTATTTGTCCACCTACGAAAACGCCAATCCACCTTGGCGACGTCTTTGGAAACGTAACCTTGAGCCGCGAACGAATAACCGTAAACGCTCAAGAGTAAAAGGGTGGTGAAAAACTTTTTCATTGTTAAACCCCCGCCAAAGGTAAAGGAATGTATTCCACTTCCTGCCCGGTTACTTGATATCGAATCACTCCCGGCTTTGAAACCTTACAATACAATGCGTCGTTACTGGCTTCGATAGTCTTGGAGGAACCTTGAAAAAGATTGACCCCGTTAAATTCATAACTTCCCCCCGGTTCCAATTCAATCGGGGTATTTGGTAAATGACCGTAAAGGGTTCCCCCTTGTCTAACGACCCTTAATGTTAAGGTCACGTTATCCGTGCCTTCATTAATGAAATTCCCCGATAGGTTATTAATACAACGGAGATAACCACAGACCCCGTCCGGTATATTTGCGCCTGTATCATAGGGAGACGTTAAACGCCCGGCCCCATAAACATAACCCTGGGGTTGTACCGTTCTAACAAGCAAGGGGGGTAAAGTCGCTTGGGATTGACGCTTATATATCTTTGCCCGACAGGAAGTAATCAGAATGGGTGTTTCGGCTATTGAATCCTTAATTGCCAGAAGGCCGTGT
>CAYXSJ010000156.1:0-1672 GCA_964467095.1 uncultured Methanotrichaceae archaeon | reverse complement strand
GTGAAATCAATGACGTCCGAGAAATAGGAACCCGTTACCCGACCGTTATCGGCGTTACGGTAGGCATTAGTAATCGAATCGCAGTTATGCAATTCCCGATTATCCTGACCCACCGTAATACGCGTAGCCAAGAGGGTTCCCGCCGAAGCCTTTTCAAACACTTTCAACCAATTGGAATAACGACCCTCAACCGGAAGGCCCGTATATTCCGTTTCCCCGGTTGCCATCGTAGGGGAAGTAAAGGCGTGAAAATGCGTGACTGGCCCGGCTGTATATTCGCCCACCACCCCATATAATTCAAAAGACGCTGGGGTATGATTAGCGGTAGTCCATTCCAGCCGAAAGACTTGTCCGGGCGGGATATGGATGGAGGTAAGAATTTGCTGGGCCGGGTTTTTAGCGTGCTTATCCTCAAATTGGAAATTAAAGGAATCAGCCGTGTTATTCCAGGCGGCATACCCTTCCCATTGATTCACGGCATCAATTTGGGCGAAGGAAAAAGGACCGTAGATAAGCTCTTCGCCCAAATAGCCCTTAATGTCGGTGATATCGGCCACCACAACCGTTTCACCGGCGTCCGTGATATGAAGGGAATGAAGGTCGAGCCCCTTATCCCCTCCGGTAATATAGGCGGTTTGGAGACCCAAGGCCCCCCAGCCGCTACCATTGGTAAACTTTTTCAGTTGGCGCATACACAACCCCTTTCATTTATTCCCTTGGAAGGGGTTATTAGATAGACCAACCCACCGGAAGAACCTTATTCAGAAGCATCTTAACGGCGGAACCCAAAACAAAACCAGCCGCGACGTGAAACGTCATGGGCGCAAACAGATTGCGGAGCATATTAAAGCCTTTCTCGTTAAAAATATGGGGGGCCTTATTCCCTGGCATGAAAGCCGGGGTTAGGCGCCCCCAAAAGCCCCCATATATGGTGGGCTGTTAATATGTGTATATCATAATATGCTAATATTGTCAATGGGATAATAAGGTTATTATAATGGTGATAAACCCTTTGTTTATAAGGGTTTTATATTATCGTATTTGGGTACACTCGAATTTAGGTTGTGTTTTTAGCTTATTATAAAACTCATTAATACCCTGGTCTATCCGACGAAGCCCCCAAAGAGTCTTAATTTCATCTTCATCCGATAGAGGACCGAACCACCAAATATGATCCGATATTACACGGAGTTTTTTCAATACATCGGACTTAGGTAAATGTGCTGTTAAAATAACTTCAATCCTGCGCCAGCGGAGAACAGGTAATAGTTTCAATAACGCCCGGTCTTCCCCCGTTTCCCCCGCGATGGCGGGCAAATCATCTAGGACTAATACGCAATTAGATAAATCCATGCATTGATTAAATATGAAGGTTGAATTACCGCGAGCGTTAATAACAAATTGGGGGGTTTGTTCGAAATAATATTCTATGCCCTTGGTGAAATATTCAGGATTATCAGGAATAGAAGGATAGTCCGAGACTTGGGGGATACCGGGAGGGGTTCTATCGTCAGCGACATAGGGAGAATAAATAACAACCCGGTTGCTATCTTTTATCATCGACAGCATCCGGGTTGTTTTACCACTACCAGGAAGGCCCAACAAAAGGGTTATCACGGTTTGCGCGGAACCTTTATCGAAGCGACAAGAGACTTTAGGAAACCGGGTTTCT
>CAYXSJ010000155.1:0-6212 GCA_964467095.1 uncultured Methanotrichaceae archaeon | reverse complement strand
CCATGCTGATGGAGATGTACTGGCCCACCAGGTAGATGATGGAGATGAGAATGCCAATTATCGCTGAGGTGGCGCGAATGCCTTTCGGACTGTAGAAGCGGTGAGCGAAGTAGTCCTGCACCGTCACGTAGCCAGTTCTAGAGGCGACGGCGTGCAGCTTGGTTCCGAAGAACAGGATGCAGACTGCAGCCGAGAGCGGCACGAAGATCTGCTCCCATATGCTGGGCCAGCCTGCAGCGTAGCCGAGACCCGCGACGCCCAGTATGGTCATGCCGCTGCAGATGCTGGACACCACCAGGATAGTAAAGGTCCAAAAGCCCAGGTTCCTTCCTGCTACCAGGAAATCCTCTGAGTTCTTGATCTTCTTTGAGGCCAGGGCTCCAATGGCCACCAGGCCAACGAAATATAATACTATTATGATAGTCCCAATAAAGTCCAAGCCCATCACCACCGGAGAGCCCAGATCAAGAGCAATAGTGAGATGGCTGCGGGCACAATTATGACTCCAATAAAGGTATCAGTAGGCAAACCAATGATCAAACAGAATCCCTCCATGATTGTTACGTGATAGCATGTTACAAAATAGCATTTTATAAAGCTTTTTGATCTCAAGTGAGAAACTTTTATAGTGGGCATGCCTGTGGGAAAGGGATGAGCGAGCGACTATCCCCCCAAGGCAGCGATATAAAAATACTGTGCGGTAATGCAGCTAAAGCCGTGGCTGCGGCTGTGGAAGAACTGGCAGGCACGCCAGCCAGCGGCCAGATGGTGAAGATGGGTGCGGACGGCACACCCACCAAGCTAATCGACCGGGCCGCAGAGAATGCCGTTCTCGATACACTGCGCGCCTCTGGCCTGGGATTTAAGGTGCTCAGCGAAGAGATGGGCGAGGTCACCATCGGTGGCAAATCCGAGCCGGACTATTTCCTGCATCTTGATCCCCTGGACGGCACCTTCAATGCCATCGCAGGCATACCCTTCTATTCCGTCTCCATTTACCTGAGCAGGGACGATTTTCATTTTGGATATATCTCTGATCTGGCCCGGGGCGACTGCTATTATGCCGAATCAGGACGGGGCGCCTATTCTCAGCAGGGCGGCCGCTTGCAAGTGTCAGCCAATTCCAACCTCCCCCAGTTCAGCATCTCAGCCTACACATTGCGGCCCCATACCGGCAGGATCGCGCCCATCGGAGACACTGTGCGCCGCATTCGCACCTTGGGGAGCACCGCCCTGGAGATGGCTCTGGTCGCCTCGGGAAAGCTGGATGCCTTCGTGGATCTGCGGGGCATGATGCGTGTGGTGGATGTAGCGGCGGGCAAGATCATCCTGGAGGAGGCGGGGGGGATTGTGACCGATGCACTGGGATCTGGGCTTCATCTGGACGGCAATATGTGGCAGAAGAAGGATCTGATCGGCTCGAATGGCCTATGTCACACGGACCTGCTGAAGCTAATCGGTGGTGGCAAAAATTAAGATCGGCTTTGTCTCCCGGCAGCAGCCTGAATCCATCAGGCTGGCACAGATGCTCATCTACGAGATCGAGTGCGAAGGGAAGGACACAGTGATATTCGTGGATGAGGATATCGCTCCGCATATTGGCAGGGAGGGCACGAGCGTAGCGGAGATGGAGCGGCAGAACGTGGACTTCATAGTCTCAGTGGGAGGAGACGGGACGATTCTGCGCACCATTCACAAGATGGCAGATCCCGTGCCCATCCTGGGCATAAACATGGGCACGCTTGGCTTTCTGGTGGACGTCGAACCCAAGGACGCAGTAGAGACGCTGAGGCGACTTTTGTCGGGCTTTGATGTGGATGCGCGCTCCAGGCTCAAGTTGCTGCTCAATGGCGTATGCCTGCCCCGCGCCACTAATGAGATCGCCCTTCTCACGTCCAGTCCCGCCAAGATGATCGAGTTTGAGATTATCGTGGATGGCGCTCTCATGGAGGACTTTCGGGCGGACGGAGTGATCATCGCAACCTCCACCGGCTCCACTGCCTATGCCATGTCGGCAGGCGGGCCCATCGTAGATCCGCGGGTGGACGCCATTGTGCTGGTCCCCATGGCCCCCTTCAAGCTTTCCTCTCGACCCTGGGTGATTCCGGGAGACAGTGTCATTGAGGTTCGGCTCAAGTTGCCAGAAAAGGAAGCGCTGGTGGTGGTGGACGGCCAGAGCTCGACCACAATATCTTCCAAGGATAAGGTGGTCATAAGCAAGGCCAAGACCCCGGCCAGGTTTGTGAAGGTGGGAATGGACGGATTTTATGCCAAGGTGAAGAGCAAGCTGACATGAGGGCAAAATATCTCGGGATCGATACATTTTGATCCTCAATGATTTTTAAATTGAGTAGTCAGCACCTCATGCCACCTCCCGTCTCAGCATTAGCGTCGCCGCTGCGAAGAAGATCAGGAAGAATATCCCCAGCGCCAGCAGGTCGGGATAGAGAATATCGCTTATCCCGGCCCCTTTGAGCATTACCGCCCGCAGGGCATGGGCGGCGTAGGTGAGGGGCAGGATGTAGGAGAAGGGCCTGATGAACTCGGGCACAGACTGCAAGGGCCACCAGATTCCGCAGAGAACGATCTGGGGCGTGATGATGAGCGGGATGAACTGCACCACCTGAAACTCGCTTCGAGCGAAGTTGGAGAAGAAGCAGCCAAGGACTAAAGCGCCTGCGCCCAGGAGCAGTACCACGAACAGCGCTGTGATGGGGCTTCCGCTCATGGGCACCCCAAAACCTAAGGTAACCACAATGAGGGTAGTGGCCGATTGCAGGACAGTGAAGAGGGAGAAGCCCAGTACGTAGCCTGATACCATTTCCACCCGGCGGAGAGGCGAGACCATGAACTTCTCCAGCGTTCCCTGCGACCTCTCCCGGATGAAGGCGATGGCGGCATTGATGAAGGTGAAGAAGAAGACCACCAGGCCCAGGATGGCCGGGCCCACCGTGTCCATCATCTCCAGGTCGTAGCCGAAGATGTAGCGCGTTACGATGGCGCTTTCCACGGAGCTTTCCTGTCCCTTCTGCGGGCCGGCCGTCTCCAGGCCGCCCTTTTCCCTGGCCGCCCCCGCCTGCACTGCCGCAGAAATGGCCCCCGAAATCTGCAGGCTGCTGGCGTCGAGCAGCACCCGCACCCCCTCTGGCCCCAGCACCGCCGCCCCGTCCAGCCGCCCTTCAATTATGAGCTTCTCTGCATCGGACTCCGATCCCAGGTAAAGTATATTGAAGTCTTTTATGGATTCGATGTGCGCTCGCAGGCCCGCGTGCCCGCCACTGTCTACCAGCCCCAAGGCGACGCCGCTCATATCTCCGGAGAGGGCATAACCGAAGAGGATCATTAGAACAATGGGGGCGAAGACGATAAGGCCGATGGTGCGCCGGTCCCTTTTGAGCTGGCGAATGACGCGCTGGGCCACCACGCCTACGCGCCCCAGGCCGGGGCTCATGCCGCCTCTGAGAGACGCAGAAATGCCTCTTCCAGCCTGGGCTCAGCCAGCCTCATGTCCAGAGGCGAGACGGCTGCCAGTACCTCTTTGATCTGGGCGTGGCTCTCCAGGCGGACCTGCACAACTCCGCCAACAACCTTCGTCTCATATCCCAGGGCTTGAAGAAGGGAGACGGAAGCGTCCCTCTCCAGCTCGGCCAGCCATAGCCTGAGGACGGGCTTCAGGCCGGCATGGCGCAGGATTTCCTCAGGCGTGCCCTGGGCCGCCATCCTTCCCGCGCGCATGTAGCCCACCATCTGGCACTTCTCAGCCTCATCCATGAGGTGAGTGGTGATGAGAACCGTCTTTCCCTCCTGCGTCAGCCTGCCGAAGTACTCCCAGAAGGTCTGCCGCAGGCGGGGATCTACGCCCACGGTTGGCTCATCCAGCAAAAGCAACTGCGGCTCGTGGATGAGAGTGCAGGCCAAAGAGAGCCTCTGGTACATGCCGCCTGAGAGCGCCCCTGCCAGACGGCTGCGTCGCTCATTTAAATCTACCATTCTGAGCAGCTCCTCAATCCTCTCCTCTCGCTGCTGACGGCTTATGCCATAGAGCCCGGCATAAAACTCCATGTTCTCCTGCACAGTCAGGTCGGGATAGAGGGCTTTATGCTGAGTCATGTAGCCGATCTGAGAATAGATCTTATCAACCTGCGAAACAGGCCGGCCCAGGACGGACATCTCCCCTCCATCCAGGTGCAGCAACCGGACGATGGCCCTGATGAAGGTGGTCTTGCCAGAGCCGTTTGGCCCGAGCAGGCAGTAGGTCACGCCGGATGGAATGTCCACGGTAAGGTTGTCCAGAACCTTCTGCCGCCCGAAGCTCTTGCTCACACTCCGAGCAGATATTGCCGGGCCCATTCCCGTTACCCCCCCTGCCATAACCTTCAGCTCCGGCTCCGTTTCTTGACTATTATGATCAGGACGGCTGCCAGCACAATGAAAATAAGGACGGCTGCCAATGGCCGGCCTGTGCTCTGCTGCTCG
Organism: uncultured Methanotrichaceae archaeon; assembly: GCA_964467095.1. Lineage (GTDB taxonomy): Archaea > Halobacteriota > Methanosarcinia > Methanotrichales > Methanotrichaceae > Methanothrix. Next base: position 1,736 of record CAYXSJ010000155.1, on the reverse strand, counting down.
ATCTTCAGATAGGCATTCTCCGTGTCGGTAAGATTATCCCGGTAGCTATCGGAAAACTCGAAGAGAACATTGAGAAGGTATCTCTTGCCTGGCACGGCATCCTTGGAGACGTCCAGCTTGAATAGCAGCTCAGCCTCCTGCTGCGGCTGCAAAGCCGGAATAGGCGACTCGTCCACGCTCACATAAATGCCGCTCTCCGGACGCAGCCGGGCCACCAGGTCTTTCGCCGTATCACGGCCCACATTTTTTATGCGGATCCGGACAACATTGTCCTGGGAGCCTGCCACCAGGGCCAGGGGGCTGACATCTAGGATCTCAAACTGCACCTTGCTTCTTCGCTCTACGGTCAGGGTTATGGGAATGGTCTGGCTGAGGCTGTCATACCAGTAAAAGACATCCGGGTTCTCAGGACGGTCCTCATCCCCCTCCACTGCCACGTCCCTCTGATAAGTGTAATTAACGATGGCGTCAAGCCTGTATTGGCCTGGCTCTGTATTCTTGTAAGCCTCGATGGGAAACTCCAGCCGGGCGGACGTCTGGCCCTCTCGAATGTTGCCGGGGAAAGCCACAGCACGCTTTATGTCTATGGCGCTCTCGTTCTCGGCCAAAAGAAGGAGGGATACATCCTGGGCCACGGTTCTCTGCTTTTCCAGCTCCTGCTCTTTTTGCGCTGCCAAGAGCTCCTCTCTTTTATTGGCAGCGGGCTCCTCGTTCACTTCGAAGGAGGTAATCCTGCCTCGATTGGTCAGCGTGATAAAGATGGATGTTTCTTCTCCCTGATCGACATTAGAGCGTTCCAGGGAGAGGGTTAGATTGGGAGTTCCATACACTTTGTAATAGTCGTCCCCGAACTCCTCAGGTGGGATGGGCGCTCCGGCCTCGATGGCCTGCGATGACGGAAGGCAGGCTGTGAGCAGAACCAGAACAAGGATGCTCGACAAGCCGACAGAGATTGTATATAAGCTGCTATTGCCATGTATCATTTAAATCCACCTGTATGGATGCAGGACCAATAACAATGCAGCAACAATCTATTTAACATTGTTGTCACTAAATGAGTTACAATGCGAGAAGAAATCGTAGAGGGCTTGCGAAAGCTGGGACTTACAGAATATGAGGCAAAAGCATATGCCACACTGGTAGGCACTGGCGAGGCTACCGCTAGAGAGGTGCACGAGCTGTGTGGCGTTCCCAGGACCAGGATTTACGACATTCTGCGAGACCTGGCCAACAAGGGCTTTGTGGAATTTGTGCAAGGTTCGCCTACCTACTACCGGGCCGTAGAGCCAGATAGGGTCATGGAAAGGCTCAGAGATGAGCTGGTGGCGTCCATTGACAGATCAACCAGCGAGCTTTTAAGCCTCAATCTGGAGGCGCACGGCAGCTCTCCGGTCTGGTGCGTTCGCAGCGAGTGGGGCATAAAGAACAGGATCAGAGATTTTCTCTGCAAGGTTGACAGGGAACTGATCGTCTTTTGCCGCAGCCCGGATCTCTTAATTGAACACAAAGCTGAAATGAAAAAAGTAGTCGGCTTGAGCATCAAGGTCGATAAAAAAGAGAAGTTCGAAGGCTTAGGCTTCGAGATCCTGGAGATGAAAGAGGGAGCGGAGAGATTCTTCAAAGACAGCATAATCGACGGCATCAGCAACCGCATAGACGCCCTGATGATTGCCGACGGCCGGTCATCCATAGTCGTCGGCACAATGGGAGGCGAGAGGCTGGCCATAATAATAAAG
>CAYXSJ010000154.1:2083-6285 GCA_964467095.1 uncultured Methanotrichaceae archaeon | reverse complement strand
GATACTCTGAAAGTGCTCGACATGCTCCCAAAAAGGGATTATGAATTTATCGTTGACGCCGGGTGCGGAACTGGACGGCAAACCTTAGCGCTGGCAAAGCGGCTCCAAACCCTGGTGCATGCCGTGGATTCCTATGAACCGTTCCTTGCCGGCCTCGCACAGCGTGCCAAGGAGGCTGGGATTAAACACCTTGTCCAAACGCACTGCATGGATATGGCAGACATTCCACGTACATTCCCAGAGATTGATTTGCTCTGGTCTGAGGGAGCAGCCTACAACATCGGATTTCCTAATGCGCTCAGGACGTGGCATTCCGCCGTGAAGTCTGGCGGATTTGCGGTTGTAAGCGAACTTTCGTGGCTGCGTGATGAGGTTCCGACTGAAGTGCGGCAGTTCTTCCAGGCTGGTTATCCTGATATGCGAAGCGCTGATGAGAATCGGGCTGTGGCCCAAGACGCCGGCTATAATGTCCTCAGTATGCACACGCTTCCCAAAGAGACATGGGTGGAGGGTTACTACGACATACTGGAACCCCGAGCCAAAGCGCTTCTCGATCATCCCGACGAATCAGTCAAGGGCTTCGCGGCTGAAACGATAGAGGAGATACGAATCTTTGGCGAATCTGTTGATAGCTATGGATATGTATTCTACGTCATGCAGAAAGCCTAACAAAGCAAATGCAGCAGACGCCTATTGTCGCCGCAAATTTGCAGCGTCAGGCCGCAGTTGATGGTAGCACATACATGGCGATCGCTTTGAACTTCGGAAGTCTATTGCTGCTTGCTGCCCTCTTAGCAGCAGCATTTTTGTCTTTGCCCAAGTCAGGTCAAACTATCTGGCCAACGGCAGGATGCCCTTGCCTCTTACGCTCTTCTGGGCTCCAGACTGTCACAAATCAAAAACATCTGGATCACTTTTAGTTGATAATCAAATAATCAAATGATGAAATCCTAATTTTCTAAACTCTAGCTGTCGCACATTGGTTGAGCCCTGGAAAAATACCTCTCCTTCAGCTTCAGCGCCACATTCACCAGCATGATCAGCATGGGCACCTCGATGAGCGGCCCGATGACGGCGGCAAAGGCCTCCTGAGAGGCGATGCCAAAAACGCCCACGGCTACGGCGATGGCCAGCTCGAAGTTGTTGCTGGCTGCGGTAAAGGAGAGAGCAGCGGTGTTCTCATAATTCACGCCCAGCTTGTAAGCCATGAAGAAGCTGACAAAGAACATGAGCAGGAAGTATATTGCCAGAGGCACAGCCACCCGCACCACATCCAGGGGAAGCTGGACGATGTAGTCGCCCTTCAAAGAGAACATGACCACAATGGTAAAGAGCAGAGCGATGAGGGTCAGGGGCGAGATTTTAGGTATGAAATCCCTCTCGTACCAGACTCTTCCTCTGGCCTTGATCAGGCTGAATCGGGTGATTATGCCGGCCAGAAACGGTATTCCCAGATATATGAATACGGTCTCTGCAATCTGGGCGATTGTCACATTGACCAGTGTTCCTTCAGCGATTCCCAGGGCAGCGGGCAGCACGGTGATGAAGACATAAGCGTAAACGGAATAGAACAGCACCTGGAATATGGAGTTGAGCCCCACCAGGGCGGCGCAGTACTCGGTGCAACCAAAGGCCAGCTCATTCCAGACGATGACCATGGCGATGCAGCGAGCAAGACCGATGAGGATTATGCCGTACATGAGGTGAGGCGAGTCTCGCAGGAAGATTACCGCCAGTGCAAACATCAGGATGGGACCTACGATCCAATTCTGCACTAAAGAGAGGCTGAGGACCTTCTTATCCTTAAAAACCTTCCCTAACTCTTCATATTTCACCTTGGCCAGGGGCGGGTACATCATTAAAATCAGGCCGATGGCGATTGGTATTGATGTTGTGCCGATCTGCAAGCTTATGATGAACTGGGTAATTCCGGGTGCATAATAGCCCGCGGCCACGCCCAGGAACATGGCTACAAAGATCCAGACGGTAAGATAGCGGGATAAGAAATCCAGTCCTTTACCGACTCCATTTGACATTTAACTCCTCCCTCCACTGACAAAAATTTAATTTAAGAGGGCGATTAAGTAGTACCCAGCTTGGTGTACTTCGAAGCGGCAGCATCTCCTGCAGCCGGAGCCTTGCCAGCCTGTGCGTCTGTGGCCTCGTGAGCCTTCCAGTCCTCCCAGGTGTAGATGCTGGCCTCATATCCCATGAGCTGCAGAGCATACGTGGCCAGAGCAGACCGGCTGTAATCATCGGAATAGACAACTATCGGCTTGTCTTTGTCCAGCCTGCTGAAAACCGTGCTCAGATCATCTCCATTTTTGATCTTATCCCCTTTGATCACATTGGACGGATCCAGTGCGATAGAACCGGGTATTCGACCCTTGCCAAACTCCACGAAAGGCCGTACGTCTATGATCTGCGCCTGGCCGGACTTCACATACTCGTATTCCGCTATTACCTCTGGCCTGACCGCGGGCTTGTACTCTACGCCTGGCTTTTTGTTCTCCGAGACTTCTTCAGGCAGGCCCGCAGCCTTCCAGTCTGCCAGGCTTCCATCCAGGAGCAACACGTCCTTTTGACCAAGATAGCTCAGCACTAAGAAAGCAAATTCTGCCTCGCCGGAGCTTTCTTTGCTGCCGTAAAGAACGATGGAGTCGTTTCTTGAGACACCGGCATCTCCCAGGACCTTGGCCAGTTCTTCATCTGTCTTAAGTTTGCCTTCGCCGTTAAGAAAGTCCTTGCTGGGAATGTGAATGGCATCCTTAATGTGGGATGTGGCATAGCTATCTCCGTTGGAGACATCAATTACGACATCCGAGCTGGAAACGCTCTTCAAAGGCTTGAGGATCTCGCCGTTAGCATAGGATGCCACTCTATCGAATGGCTTTTGTGTATTGCTGCCGGAATTTCCAGCAGCATTATCCTGGGCGCTTCCCGACTGGACTGGCTGGCTAGATCCCAGTTCAGAGTTGAGGAAAGCGCTGGGATCCCATATGCCGCCACTGCAACTGCAGCCTGCGTCCACCACAGGGGCGAAAGCTATCAAGGAAAGCATCAGAATTCCAAAAAGATTGAAAATTGTATTGATTTTTATCATTTATTGTTACCCCTTCAGACTTTGGATTCGTTCATCAATTTCACTAAATTGAGCATCTCAATCACAGCGCCTTCTGACAGCCGGTACCTGGACCATCTTCCGTCCTTGCGCTCTTTGATGAGCCCCGCATCCCTGAGGATGGAGAGGTGGTGAGATGTGCTGGATTGAGGTCGGTCCACGCCGATCATGATCTCACAGGCACATAGCTCACCTTCCCGCAAAAGCGACAGGATCTTGAGGCGGCAGGGATCGGCCATAGCCTGAAAGATCTCAGACGCCGATTCCAGTTCCGCCTCATCCAGCTCTATGGTCAGGGAACGCAGCTTATTCACTTTGCACTCGGCTCTATTAGGATCGCCGATAAGCCTGGTCATCCTATCGACAGCCTCTTTTGGAATACACGACATGGATTGATTCACCTCACTCAGCAGCAACAGCAGCCTTTTTTAGCCAGGAGGTTTTGAGCTTCTTGCTTTAAACAATCATTGCAGATCCTGATTCTACCCCGCTCTTTGTGACTTACTATGAAGAGGGACTCAGCATCTCTATTGCATATTTCGCATTTCACGGTGCTCATTTTGGTCATTCACCTTTTCGTGCCATCTTTATTGATCTGCCATAATATTAACTTCAAAATTCCATGCATCTTGATCCGCCTCAACCGAATGGCTGCATGGCAATCCGTATCCAGTCATTTCGATATATAAGATTTTCCCGTCATCTGAGGATTTAGTACCAATAATTTTCTTACGTATGGCTATATAGATCATAAAGTCGAAAGGCTTATATCCAATAATGTCGATATGCCGATTCAGGCTTGCCCACATCAATGGCAAGATGTCGATATAATCAGTGCTATTCGCAGTGGAAATCAGTGTGGAAAAAGGATACTAAACAACGTGGATGATGGTGCGGAGGTCTATGAAGCACGACAGAGCCGGATTGGAATTGATCCCGAGATTCGTTCCCGCTTCGAGACCCTCTTGTGCTCTGCGGAGGCCAGCGCAGCCCTTATCCATTGAGTCCAGATGATCCGACAAGAACGCCATAAATTGGTGAGCTTGGAGTGAGCACTATTGTCAGAGAAAATCTGAGACCT
>CAYXSJ010000154.1:0-1983 GCA_964467095.1 uncultured Methanotrichaceae archaeon | reverse complement strand
TCTGAAGCCTAAAAAAGGAGAGTGTATCATGGACATATTTAAGATTAAGAAAACAGTTTCTTTGCCATCATTGATTGCGATCATCCTTCTGGCATCCGGCTTTAGTGCCATGGGAGCCGGATACTCTGTGGGAACAGGAAATGATGACTGGTGGACAGCATATCCAGATCAGTCCCCTGGAGCAGGCGAAGAGATCAATCATCCATCCTGGGTATTGGATGCCCTGAAAAACAAGGCCGTCCTGATCTATGTGCACAAGTCATGCGATTATTGCGTCCCTCAAACGGAGGCCGTGCAGAAAATAACCGACGAGTTCGACGGAAAGATAACAATTTTCGAGATAGGCGCTGATGGCAGTGATGCCAGGTCTGAGGAAGCCCTGCAGGCCTATGACCCCAATGGCGGCACTATGTATGTTCCTCTTACCGTTGTGCTGACCTTAGCTCCTGATTTAAAAGGCGAGGTCGTGCCGGTCTGGCACAGCACGGATGAGGTCACAGGCGAGGGCTGGATCAAGAATTATGTGGAGGATGCCATAAGCCAATATGATGAAAACTCCGCCGACTGGAATTCGTGAAGGCAGACCTCAGATAAAGGGATCATTGCCATGTCAATAAAATGTAAAAAATCCCTGATATTTTTTGTTATCTTAAGTTCTGTCTTCTTCATGTGCTCGTCCTCCGCCTTATCTCAGGAGGCTATGGCTCCTGATTTTCAGGCAGTGGACCATAATGGGAAGAATATATCTCTCTCAGACTATCGGGGCGAGGTTGTTCTTCTGCACATCACAAACATCGAAAATCCCCTCTGCAGGGAGTGCGAGCATGCTCTAAATGCGCAGACCAGTCAGCTTTCCCTGCTCACCCAAAAAGATCCTAGCATAAAGATCATAACCCTCAATGTCAGAAAAAATCCTTACTCGAAAGACGGCCTGGCTTTAGCCGGCGCCTGGTGGAACATCAATGCATCCTGGCCCTGGATTGAGGACTTTGAGCCCTATCCCCTCACGGGCAAGTACATCGACTACTCCACTCTGGAAAGCGGCTTTGCCAATCCTACACTGATCCTGATCGATAAAGAGGGAAAGGTAGCTGGCCTCTATCACGTCTATCAGCTGGGCAAGGGAGAGATAGACGGAATCCAGAGCGCTGAGACTTTGTACAGCGACCTGAAAGGCATAGAGCGGGGAGATGTCTCCGGGTTCAAGGGAGTCACGTCCAGCCAGAGCGTAAACTACCTGGGCATGTTTGCCCTGGGCATTGTAACCTCATTATCCCCTTGTTCCGTGGCACTGCTTTTGGCCATGTTCTCTTATGTCATGACCGCCCGCAGGAAGGAGGAGTACCTCAAGAAGTCTGCTTCAGCCTCGAAAGAGGGCTTTATGATCGGCGTAGCCTTCACTTTAGGCATGGCTATGGTCTTTTTCGTGGTGGGCTTATTCCTCTCGGATATTGGCGTCTTCATCCGCCAGGCCCGCTTCTTCGATCTGGCCGCAGGGCTGCTGATGGTCATCCTGGGCATAAATATCATCAAGCCCATCGGTGAGATCATCGAGCCGGTGCGCTCCCGCCTATCTTTGGGCAGAGGCAATTCGGATGCCCTTTCTGGACAGTCCGCTCCGGAGAAGAAGGGCATAATGGAGAGGCTGGTTCACTTCTCAATGGGCCTCTTCCAATACTCGGCATTCATTGGAGCCTTCGCTCTGGGCGTTTTCTTCGCTTTGGGCTGGGCGCCCTGCGCCGTGTCCCTGGTCTTCCCGGTGCTCATATGGCTAATCTCCCAGAATGTTACGCCCCTGGCGGGGGGCCTGATGCTCTTTGTCTTTGGCGTCGGCCATGGCGTGCCCGTGATTCCCATTGCTACGTTTTCCCGGGCAGTGGGCGGGCAGATCGGCGAGAAGTACATCTCGGCAGGCAAGTACGTCACCAAGATATTCGGGCTAGCGGTGATCGTGATCGGGTTGATTTATGCGGTGAGGTATCT